>JACQVW010000442.1 GCA_016209535.1 Planctomycetota bacterium
GAGTATCCCCGGGAGCCTCTGGTCGAGGACGCGCCGGCCACCGTCGCCGAGGCTTACGCCCGCGGCTCCTTCCGCTTCGTGGCGGAGAACATTCACTTCAACGGCCCCGTGGACATGCCCATCGCGGGCGCGCCCCCCGTGGGCAGGCCGCTCACCATCGAGCTCTACATGGCCCCGCAGCGGACGCGCGGCTTCCCCGCCGACCCAGGCCTGCTGCTCGCGGCGATGCCCGTCGGCGCCGACGGCCGCGTGGAGGCGGAGCTGCCCGCGGGGGTGCCGCTCTTCGAGGTCCTGCGGCGCCCCGACGGCAAGATCGCCCTCGGCCGCGACGGGCAGATCTACCACGTGAGCGGCCTCAACTTCGGGACCCCCGGGACCGTCGCGCGCTGCGTGGGGTGCCACGCGGGCCACTCGCTCCTCGCCGTGCCCGATGATCCCTCCTGGACCAACCTCGCCCCCAGCGCCAGGGTCACTGCAAGCTCGACCCGGCTGGGCTCCCCGGGGCTCTTCGAGGCGAAGGCCCTCGTCGACCGGCGCACCGATCCGATCATCGGCGAGTGGGCCGCCGAGACCCGCGAGCGGGAGACGACCGTCACCTTGCGCTGGGACTCCCCATTGCGCGTGCGCGAGGTCAAGGTCTACGGGACGGCGCCAGGGTCGGGCATGCTCGGCAGGCGCGACCAGACGATCAAGAGCCTCGCGATCGAGACCTTCCGTGCGCCTTGGCCCGCCGAGTCGAAGTCCGTCTACCGCCCCATCCTGCCCGAGGGGACGGCGGTGCCCATGGATCTCGAGCAGGTCGTCGACACGCTGGTCTTGACCATCTACCACCACGGGGTCGACGGCCGGTACGAGGGCAAGGACGCGCCCGCGCTCGCCGAGGTGGAGGTGACGGCCAAGGCCGTGGGGGAGCCGTCGCGCGTGGTGCGCATCCTCCGCGGCGACGCCGACTGCGATGCCCGGCTGGGCCTCTCCGACGCGGTGAGCATCCTCGGGGGCCTCTTCCAGGGCTCGGGCCCGCCGTGCTGCCAGGAGGCGGGGGACGTGAACCGGGACCTGTCCGTCGACCTTGGCGACGCGGTCCACCTCCTCAACCACCTCTTCCGCGGAGGCCCGCCGCCCGTGTCGGCACGAGGCGCCGCGGACTGCGCCGGTGCCGAAGAGGGCGCCTTCGCCTGCGAACGGCCCGCCTGCCCGTGAGCCGGGGCTCGCGCGCCTGGACGTGAGGGCTGGACTCGACGCCGGCATCTCGGATAATGCCCGCTCGAACGAAGCGGAGCGTCACCGGGGCGAGATCGCCAGGCAACAGGAGAGAGAATGAGAATCCGAAGTACCGTCGGGCTTCGCACGGGACAGGTCTTGGCCCTCCTTGGCCTCGCCGTGGCCGCCGCGGCGCGGCCGCCGCACTCCGGAGCCGCCGAGACGGCGCTCGACCGCTACGTGGCGAAGCCCGATCCGGCGTACTCCTGGGAGGTCGCCCGGGAGGTCGAGAAGGACGGCATGAAGCAGATCGTGGTCCGCCTCCGCTCCCAGTCGTGGCGGACCACCCAGGACGTCGACCGCGTCGTGTGGGAGCACTGGCTCGTCGTCGCGAGGCCCGAGCGGCCCCTCTCGAAGACGGCCTTCCTCTTCATCGGCGGCGGCCGGAACCGGGACGAGCCTCCGGGAGGCGCCGACGAGCTCACTCTCCGGGTCGCGAGGGAGACCGGCACCGTGGCCGCGGAGCTCCGGAACGTGCCCAACCAGCCGCTCGCCTTCGGCGGCGACGGCAAGGGCCGCTCCGAGGACGACCTCATCGCCTACACCTGGGACCGGTTCCTCGTGACGGGGGACGAGACCTGGCCGGCGCGGCTGCCCATGGTGAAGAGCGCCGTGCGTGCCATGGATTGCGTGCAGGAGATCTCGCGGGGCGAGCGCGGCTGGGGAGCCCCGATCGAGGGGTTCGTCGTGGCCGGCGGCTCGAAGCGCGGCTGGACCACCTGGTGCACGGCCGCCGTGGACAAGCGCGTGGTGGCGGCGATCCCGATCGTCATCGACGTCTTGAACGTCACCGAGAGCATGGAGCACCACGCGGCGGCCTACGGCTTCTACTCCCTGGCCGTGGGCGACTACCTCCATCACCGCATCATGCAGCGCATGCACCACCCGAGGACGAAGCTCCTCTACGAGATCGAGGACCCTTACTCCTACCGGGACCGCCTCACGATGCCGAAGCTCGTCTTGAACGCCTCGGGCGACGAATTCTTCTGCCCCGACTCCTCCCAGTTCTACTGGGACGGCTTGAAGGGCGAGAAGCTCCTCCGCTACGTCCAGAACTCGGGGCACTCGCTGAAGGGCTCGGACGCCGCGGACACGATCATCGCCTTCTACGACACGGTCCTCCGGGGCGCGGCGCGTCCGAGGTACTCCTGGACCTTCCCGGCGGAGGGCTCGATCCGCGTGAAGGCGGAGGACGTGCCTCGGGAGGTGCAGCTCTGGCAGGCCACGAACCCCGAGGCGCGGGACTTCCGGTTCCTCGCGGTGGGCAAGCTCTACTCGCAGAAGCCGCTGACGGCCTCGAGCGACGGCGTCTACGTGGCGAAGGTCGATCGGCCGGCGAAGGGCTGGACGGCGTTCTTCGTCGAGCTCACCTTCGACGTCGGGGGGAAGACTCCCCTCAAGCTCTCCACGCCGGTGCGGGTCGTGCCGGAGACGCTGCCGCACGCGGGGATCGATCCCGTCACGGCGCCGCTGGAGGAGCGCCCGGACGCGAGGCGGTGAGCCTTCAGAACGGCGCCCCGCCGGAGCTCGCTCCGCCTCCTGCGTCTCCCTCATCCTCGTCGTCGGCCACGTCGCCGGCGTCGTCGAGGATGTCCGCCGCCTCCCGGCCCGCCGCCGCGTTGGCCAGGAGGAGCCGCAGCTCCATCTCCCGCTCGAGGCGCGAGCGGGGTCCGCGCCCGTCGGGGAGCTTCTTCCAGCGCTCCGCGGCCTCGAAGGGGTCCGAGAGGTCCAGCATGCGGCCCTCCTGGAGGTCGAGGATCCCCTGCCAGTCGCAGACGTAGCGGCCCGCCGAGCCGGCGAGGCGCCGGATGCACTCGCCGCGGACCTTGGCGCGGGTCGTGCGCGGGGGCTCCTCCATGGCGCGCTCGATCCCGTCCACCCCCGGGAACGACAGCACCGCGGCGCCGGCGCGCTCGAGCTGGGGGAAGAGGCCCTGCTCCCCGAGGATGCCGCAGCGCGTGTCCAGCTCGAAGAGCTCCTGGAAGAAGGCCGGGTCCGGGACGCGCCCCCGGGACGGGCGCCGCGCCGGGTCCGGGTCCCACGCCATGCCCCGCCGCTCCGCGTGGCGGCGGAAGAGGCCGAGCTTGATCCCCCAGTCGAGGACCCCACCCAGGGCCCGGGGGTCCGTCTCGAGGAGGTCCAGGGCCTCGCGCCACGCCGCGCACGCCTCGGCGGCCCAGGCCGGCAGGATGGGCTCGCCAAGCTGCGCCTCGGCCGCCGCCAGGTAGCGCCGCTGGATCTCCACGGCCGTCATGCGCTTCCCCCGCTTGAGGGGCGCCGAGGCCTTGCACGTGACGTCGGCGCCGAAGGCCCGCAGGACCTCGACGGGCGAGGAGAGGTCGAGCTCATCGCCGGGCTTGACGCCGGCCTCGGCGAGCGCCACCACGAGGGC
>JACQVW010000461.1 GCA_016209535.1 Planctomycetota bacterium
CGCCGAGGTCGACGACGAGCTCAAGGCCCTCGCGACCCGCGAGGCCTACGTCGCGGCCTACGAGAAGTTGGTCCAGAAAGCGATCTCGGAGCGCTCGGGCGGGGAGGGGGACGGCCGGACGGCCGGCCTCGCCGAGGCCCTGAAGTTCGTGAGGGACGGGCGGTCGGCAGCCCTTGGGGTGCGCCGGGCCGCCGAGCGGCGCCGCGAGGACCTCGCCGCGTCCCTCGCCGTGGCCTCCGCCGAGGTCGAGCGGCTGCGGAAGCCCGAGGAGCGCTCGGTGCGCTCGGCCGAGGTGACCCTCGAGGCGGCGGACCCGGGCCCCGCGCGCCTTCGCCTCTCCTACGTGATCCCCCAGGCGGGCTGGTCGCCGCGCTACGATGCCCGGTTCGACGCGGCGGCCGGGGACCTCGCGGTCACGTACTTCGGCGAGGTCCGCCAGCGGACCGGCGAGGACTGGAAGGACGCGAGGCTCGTCCTCTCCACGGCGCGGCCCTCGGTGGGCGCGAGCCGGCCCGAGCTCGTGCCCCTGCGCCTCGCGGCCGTCGCGGCCGAGGTCCGGGGCCGCAAGATCGAGCACCGGGAGGAGGCCGCCGGCCGCGCCCGGGCCGCCATCGAAGCGGAGGCCGCCGCCCCGGAGGCCGCGCCGGAGCCGGCCGCCGCCGAGCCTGCCCCGGAGGAGGGCCTCGTCGCCACGGGGTCCCGCGAGGTCGCGACCTCGGCGGTCTTCGCGGTCCCGGGGCGCGCATCGATCCCCTCCGACGGCCGGCCTCACAAGGTCCCCGTGGCGAGCTTCCGCGAGCGCGCCGCGACGAGCCTCGAGACGGCGCCGAGGCTCGAGCGCTTCGTCTACCTCAAGTGCTCGGCCCGGAACGCGTCGCCCCACCCCATGCTCGCGGGGCCCGTCGACATCTACCGGGGCAGCGGCTTCATGGGGACGAGCCGGCTCAAGTTCGTGGCGCCCGGGAGGCCCTTCGAGATCTCGCTCGGGATCGAGGAGTCGCTCAAGGTCCGTCGCGCCGTGACCGCCGACGCCTGGAGCGAGGACCGGCGCGAGCACCGCCAGGGCTTCGACGTCGAGGTGGAGAGCTTCGGCGAGGCGCCCGCCACGGTGACCGTGATCGAGAACCACCCCGTCTCGGAGATCGAGGAGGTCACGGTGCGCCTGGACTCGTCCACGACGCCGCCGGCGGAGCGCGACGACAAGAGCGGCATCCTCCGCTGGCGCCTGCCCCTCGTGCCCGGCGAGTCGAAGCGCGTGCACCTCGAGTACACGGTGCGCTACCCGGCGGGGCGGACGGCGTCGGCGTCGAAGTGAGAGTCCACCTCGGCCCCGTCGCCCTCAAGGGGCGCCTCGTCCTCGCGTCCATGGAGGAGCACACGGACCTGCCGTATCGGCTGATCGCGAAGGAGTTCGGCGCGAACCTGGTCATCACCGAGATGGGCCAGCCCGACCGCATCGCGAAGGGGGACAAGGCGGCCCTCCGCATGCTCGCCACGCACCCCTCGGAGCGGCCCGTGGCGGGGCAAGTGCTCGGCGGTGAGCTCGAGGACACGGTCGCGGCGGCGAGGGTCGTCGAGGAGCGCGGCTTCGACCTCGTCGACGTGAACCTGAGCTGCCCCATCCGCCGCGTGATCGCCCGGAGCTGGGGCGGCGCGTACCTGAAGGACCCCGCCCGCACCGGCGACCTCCTGCGCCGCGTCGTCGCGGCCGTGAGCATCCCCGTCACGCTCAAGCTCCGGAGCGGCTGGGACGAGGGTTCGGTGAACGCGCCCGAGGTCGCGAGGATCGCCGAGGAGGCCGGCGTGGCGGGCATGATCCTCCACGCCCGCACGGTCCTCCAGGCCTACCGCGGGCCCCCCGACAGGTCCGTGATCCGGCGGGCGAAGGAGGCCGTGCGCATTCCCGTCTTCGGCGCCGGCGACATCCGGACGGCCGAGGACGCCGTGCGCATGCTCGAGGAGACCGGCTCGGACGGCGTCTCCATCGCCCGCGGCTGCCTCGGGAACCCCTGGATCTTCTCGCGGGCCCAGGCCCTCCTCGCCGGGAGCCCGCTCCCGCCTCCGCCGGGCCGCGAGGAGCGGCTGCGGGTCCTCCTGCGGCACCTCGACGCCGAGGCCCGGTTCCTCGGCCGCAAGGACCTCTCCACGCGGATCGTGCGCCTCGCGCTCTACTACGCGAAGGACCTCCCGGACTTCGACGAGATCAAGCGGGCAGCCCACGCGGCGAGGAGCTTCGACGAGCTGAAGCGGGCCTTGCAGGCCGCGTTCCGCGGGTGCCGATGACCCGATCGGATATGGAGCCGCCATGTCCGCTGCTGCCAGAAGCTCGGGTCGCGGCTGAAGTGAGCCACCGCCAGCACCAAGATTGTGTCCGTGGTCACTCGATAGAACACTGCGTAGGGAAACCGGCGCACGAGAGCTCGGCGTACGTCCTTGTAGACCACCGGGTGGAGGAACGGCGACCTTCCAACGGAATCAAGGACGGCGTCAACCTGAGCGATGAAGGACTTCCCGAGGCCTCGTTCCTGACCCTCATACCACTGTGCTGCCTGCTTGAGGTCCCTCCGGGCCTGCTTGCGGACCTTGACGTCAAACGTCACAGCTCGCCCAGGATACTGTCGCGGACTTTCTCCCACGGCTCGACGCCGCCGGGGTCGCTCTCGTGCTCGCGCAGTCTCTCGTCAAGCAGCTTGCGGTGCGCATCAGGAAGGGGCAATCCCGTCGAGCCCGCTGCGATCTCATCCCACAGGTCCTGCACGAGACGGAGCTGTTCGGCGACGCTGAGCTGACGGAACTTGGAAAGGACGCGGTCGTTGGTCACCATCACCTCCTGGAGGGTGTCTTTGAACCACTCCATTCTAACGGTCGGTCCGAGCGGTCGTCCACACGGCACGATTGTCGTCGTGATCGCGTCAGTCTGCACCCCGAGCCTGCTCGTGCGTTGGCTCGGGCTGCCGGCAGGCCGGGGGAACTTGGGAGGGTGCTGTTGACCGGCGCGGATGCAGAGGGAGCGCCTCACTTCTCCCGCTCGATCCTCACGAGCCTCGGGCCCAGGACGATGTTGCGCAGGGTCCCGTCCTCGGCCTCGAACCAGACCTCGTTGTCCTCGAAGGCCACGGCCTTGCCATAGCTCTGGGGCACCTTGAGGACGAGGCGCTGGAGGGGCGCAGACCGGGCCGCGCCCTTGAGACCCCTCCAGGCGACGGTCTCCGTCTCCTCCCCGGCCTCACCCACCCAGAGCAGGGAACCCAGGGACTCCCTGAGCTCCCTGGTCTCCCTGCCCGCGGCCCCCGCGGGTCGCTCGAGCAGAGGGGCTCCGCAAGTCACGACGACCGCGCATGTCAAGAGTCCGAGAACGTACTTCCGCATGGCGCCTCCCTTCGCAATCTGACCTGTCCGCTCGTCCGCTCGTCCGCACGGCCGCGTGGCCGCACGGCACGCGTTGGCTCTCCCTGGCCCCGTGCGGTATCGTAGCGGCCATGGATTCTCCTGCAGTCAAGAAGGAGCGCAAGCCCAGGAAGAGAGCGCCCCGCCTCTCCCTGGGGGTCATCTTCGACATGGACGGGGTCCTCGTCGACTCGGCCGAGGCCCACTACGAGGCCTGGCGCCGGCTCGGGCGGGAGATCGGGGCCGAGTTCCCGAGGAGCGTCTTCGTCAGCACCTTTGGCATGCACAACCGGCAGATCATCCCCCTCTGGCTCGGCGACTCGTTCCCCGACGAGGAAGGCGACCGGTGGAGCGAGCGCAAGGAGGCGATCTACCGCGAGGTGGCGGCGAAGACCCTGAAGCCTCTCGACGGGGCCGTGGATCTGATCCAGGCGCTCGCGGCAGGCGGCTTCTCTCTCGCCGTGGGCTCCTCGGGGCCCAAGGCGAACGTCGAGCTCGTCCTCGACGTCCTCGGCGTGCGGGACCGCTTCGCGGCCCTCTCGACGGGCGACGACGTGCGCCACGGCAAGCCCAACCCCGAGGTGTTCCTCAAGGCCGCGGGCAAGCTCTGCCTCCCGGCGCCGCGGTGCGCCGTGATCGAGGACGCGCCGCAGGGCGTCGAGGCGGGCCTCGCGGCGGGCTCCCGCGTCGTGGCCGTGGCGACCACGAGGCCCGCGGCCGAGCTCGCGGGGGCGCACCTCGTCGTGGAGTCGCTCCGGGAGCTGAGCTCGGAGCGCATCCTCCGGCTCTTCGAGGGCGCCGCGGGCGGCCCATGACCCTGCGCCTCGCGTGGCGCGGCGCCACGCTCCGCCTCGAGGCCCCGCGGTCGCTCTTCTCGACCGCGTACGTCGATCCGGGCACGCGGCTCCTCCTGGAGACCCTGCCCGAGCGGGGGCCCGCGTCCTTCCTCGACCTCGGCTGCGGCTACGGCGCGCTCGGACTCGCGGTCGCGGCGCGCTACCCGGGTGGGCGCGGGCTGCTCGCCGACC
>JACQVW010000462.1 GCA_016209535.1 Planctomycetota bacterium
CACGGCCGCGGAACCCGGGCTTCGATCCTGAGCCTCGAACCCGTGGAGGAGCCCCGCCAAGAGCAACGCGCTCCCGACCGCCATCACGCCGACCTCACGACTCCCGCTGCCACCTCGGCTCCACGCCGAGGAGGTGGCGCACGAAGAAGTCCATGCGGCGGCGGCGGCCGTAGGGCGACTCGCCCGCGCCGTGGCCCCTGCCGGGCACGATGACGAGCTCGAAGTCCTTGTCCGCGCGGATCAGGGCGCCCACGACCTGCATCGTGGAGGCGGGATCCACGTTCTCGTCCATCTCCCCCACCGTGAGGAGGAGCTTGCCCTGGAGGCGGTGGGCGTTCGTGACGTTCGACTGCTCCGCGTAGTGCGGACCCACGGGCCAGCCCATCCAGAGCTCGTTCCACCAGACCTTGTCCATGCGGTTGTCGTGGCACCCGCAGTCCGCCGCCGCAGCCACGTAGAAGTCGCCGTGGGCGAGGAGGGCGCGCAGCGCGCTCTGCCCGCCGGCCGACCCGCCGTAGATCCCGACGCGCGTCGCGTCCATGTACGGGTACCGCTCGGCGGCGGCCCGGATCCAGGGGATGCGGTCGGGGAAGCCCGAGTCCCCGAGGTTCCTCCAGCAGAGGTCGTGGAACTTCTTAGAGCGCCACGAGGTCCCCATGCCGTCGATCTTGACCACGATGAAGCCCAGCTCCGCAAGCGCCTGGGCCCCGTGGTACGCCCGGAAGGCCTTCGGGACATGCTGGCCTTGAGGCCCGGCGTAGATCTCCTCGATCACGGGGTACCTCCTCGACGGGTCGAAGGAGATCGGGCGGATGATGATCCCGTGGATGTCCGTGGTGCCGTCGCGGCCCTTGGCGACGAAGCGCTCGGGCGGCCTCCAGCCCGCGGCGAGGAGCTCGGTCCAGTCGGCCCGCTCGAGCTCGCAGAGGAGCCTGCCGTCCTCGGAGCGCCTGAGCTCCGTCACCGGCGGCTGGTCGGCGCGCGACCAGGAGTCCACGAAGAAACGCCGGTCGGGCGAGAAGGCGATCGAGTGCGTGCCGTCGCCCACCGTCAGGACCGTGAGCCCGCTCCCGTCGAGACGGACGCGGCCGTAGTGCACGTGGTAGGGGTCCTGTCCCGGCCGGATGCCGCAGGCCCGGAACCAGACCTCGCGGCGCTCCTCGTCCACCCGGTCCACGCCGCGCACGACCCACTCGCCCTTCGTGATCTGGCCCTTCACGGCCCCCGTGGCCGCGTCGTGGAGGTACAGGTGGTTCCAGCCGTCGCGCTCGGACATCCAGAGGACTTCCCGCGTGGCGTCGAGGTGGTGCACGAACTGCTTGTGGGCGTAGTCGATGAACGTCTCGCTCCGCTCGTCGATCACGGCCCGGGCCGCCCCCGTCTCGGCATCCACGGCGACGAGGCGCAGCACCTGGTGGCCGCGCTGGTTGTAGACGAAGGTGAGCTCCCGCGAGTCGGGGCTCCAGCGGAGGTCGGTCACGCCCCAGGGATCGGCGAAGAGCGCGTCGTCGACCGGGATCTGCCTCCGGGCCTGGACGTCGAACAGGCGCGGTCTCGGCGCGGGGACCTTGTCGCCGGGCTTGAGGTAGGAGTACGAGTGCAGCTTCGGCTGGAGCTGGTCCCGGGGCGACGACTCCACGTAGTGGACCTTCCGGTCGTCGCCCTTCCTCGTCCGCACGGCGGCGAGCCCCCGCGAGTCCGGCGACCAGTAGACGCGACCGGAGTACTCGTCCTCGGCGCTGCCGTCGGTGCTGAGGGAGAGCTCCTCGCCGTCGGCGAGGCTGCGGAGGTGGACGTTCTGGTCCTTGAAGAAGGCCTGCCACTTCCCGTCGGGCGACTCCGACCGGCTCCCCCGGCGGACGGCCGCGACCCTCGGCACCAGGGTCTCGCCGGCCTTCCCCTCCTGGATCACGGCGGTCCCCGGCTCCTCGACGGCCTCGAAGATCGCCAGGGCCTTCCCGGCGCGGTCCGTCGCGAGCCACACGTGCCCGGCGTAGGTGTGCTGCTCGCGCTCCTCGCCGGCCCCGAGCGTGCCGTAGGACCTCCGCTGGCCCTCGGGGTCGAGCCACCAGAGGCTCGCCTCGGCACCCGTGCGGTTGACGAAGGTGACGGACGTCTCGGGGCCGGTCCTGCGGCTCGCGCGGACCTCCGGTGGAGCGGGAGGAACGGCGGGAAGGGCGGCCGCGGGCTCGCCCGCGAGCGGCTCCTCGCGCAGCTCGTAGCCCTCGAGGTCGCACCGCCACCGCTTCCCCTCGGCCAGGAACGCGATCGAGGCGCCCGCCGGATCGAGCTCGAGCCGGTCGATGGGCAGGCGGCGAGCCTCGAAGGGCTTGCCCGCGGCCCGCGAGAGGACTTCCGCGAGCCGCGCGTGGTCGAAGGCCGGCGCGCGCTTGCCCTCGAGCGCGTCGACGCGCACGTACTCGAAGGCGTCCTTCGCGACCTCGACCTTGTACCAGAAGCGCGACCCGTCCGCGGACCAGTGCGGGTCGACCCGGGCGCGGAAGACCTTGTCCGCCGTGAGCCGCTCGAGCCCCGCCGCGCGCTCGTAGTCGGCGCGGGAGCCCTGCGCCTCGAGGCGGGCCGTCGCGGCGAGGAGGAGAAAGACCGTCGAGATCTCGAGCCGTAGTGTCGCTTTCCTCATCGGGGCCTCCATGAGCTCTGGCGAGCCGATCATCGCACGACCGCCCGGCCGGCGCGAGCCTCTCCTGGCCGGGGGGGTCAGGGCTACAGAAGCGCTTCGACGCTTGCACCACCCCCCCTGCCCTCCGTACCATGGAGGACGTCCCAGGAGCCGGGCGCTCGACCGCCCGGAGGGTTTCCATGAGGGTCCAGGGTATCAGAGTACCAAGGCGTTCTCCGACATGGAGGTGGCCGATGAGGTTCATGCTTTCCTTCGGCATCGTGTTGTCTCTCGCGTCGTGGCTTCCGGCGAGCGGCCCCTACTCCGACGACTTCGGGCGGGACGACGGGCCGCCCGACGGCTGGATCAGCACCAAGGGCGCCCCGGCCATGATCGAGGTGGGCGAGCTGATCCTCGCCACCGACGGCACCAACGAGTCGTGGGTCTGGATCGACTCGCGGGACTTCCTGCCGGACTACACGCTCGAGTTCGACGTCGTCTTCGAGCCCTCGGGGTCGGTGCCCGAGGTCGGAAGGCACGGGGGCGTCATGTTCTGCGCCAACCAGAAGACAGACCGCTATTCCACCACCATGACGGGCTATGTCATGGACTGGATCGACAGGACGACGGACCACGGCTACCGCTTCCACAAGTGGACCAACGGCGGCGAGGTGCCGATCATCCCCGACTCCACGTTCTTCGACACCGTGGACCCCGGAAAGCACTGGGCCATCACGGTCCGGGGCACGACCTTGATCTTCGAGGTGGACGGCGAGGTGAAGGGGGTTGTCGATGACCCGGACTACCGCGGGGGGTACATCGGGTTCTGGGGCTGGGTCAACCGCCAGCGGATCCACATCGACAACGTCAAGGTGACGCAGCCGATCGACGTCAAGGCCACCGCCGCCCCCCCGAGCGGCACGGTGCCCCTGACGGTCACCTTCGACGGCGGCGGGTCGACGACGCCCGCTGGGACCATCACGAGCCACGAATGGGACTTCGGCGACGGCCAGACCGGCACGGGGGCGCAGGTGCAGCACACCTACACGGCCGCCGGCGTCTACAGGCCGAAGCTCACCGTGGCGAACTCGAACGGCGACTTCGCCGCCTGCAGCCTCGAGACGGCGATCACCGCCACGTGTCCGCCGGGCGACGTCTCGCCCTGGCAGTCGAAGGATGTGGGCGGCCCCCTCTTCCCCGGCTCGGCCGGGCCCAAGGGCCCGGGCTGCATCGAGGTCTGCGCCGGAGGCAGGGAGATCGGCCGCATGGCGGACCAGTTCCACTACGTCTACCAGGAGACGACGGGGGACAACTTGATCACGGCGCAGCTCAACGAGGTGGTTGCCTGGCAGACCGCCCTCCCTCAGTCGAGGGCCGGTCTCATGTTCCGCTACAACCTCGACCCGAACAGCCCCTTCGCCATGATGGCCGTTCAGCCGACCGGGACGGGCGTCAAGACGGTGTTCCTCAGCCGCAAGAACCCCACGTCCAACGTGGCGACCAGGACGGTGAGCGGGATCGTCGTGGACCCACCGGGCTGCTACCTCAAGATCGAGCGGAAGGGCGCGGAGTTCATCGGTTACGCCCGGGCGACGGAAGCCGAGGACTGGAAGGAGTACCACCGGGTCACGCTCGAGGCGCCGCCCGACACCCTGTTCGTGGGACCGGCCCTGGTGGCGACGGACGCCAAGAGCCAGGGGCTCACGGCCGACGTCGTCTTCTGCGGGGTAACTCTGGGCGTCAGCGAGCCGCCGCCCAACGCGCCACAGAACCTTGCGGCGACCGCCGGCGACGGCAAGGTCGACCTCGCGTGGGACGAGCCCGCCGCGGGCGGCGGGACCTTCACCGGCTACCGCATCTTCCAGGACGGGATCGCGATCGCGGATGCGCCGCTCGCCCCGAGGACGCACACGGCCTCGGGCCTCACGAACGGGGTCAACTACTGCTTCAAGGTGAGGGCGACGCGCGGCGGCGTGTCGAGCCCCGACTCGAACGAGCGGTGCGTTACCCCCGAGGGGCCGCCGGTGGGACCCGTCTTCCACCGCGGGGACTCCGACGACAACGGCCAGCTCCAGCTCACGGATGCCATCCGCGTCCTGGGCTACCTCTTCCTCGGCGCCGTGGAGCCCACATGCCTCGACGCCGCCGATGCGGACGGGAACAACCAGCTCCAGCTCACGGACGCCATCCGGATCCTGGGGTTCCTCTTCCTCGGCGGCGACCCGCCCGTCTCTCCCGGGCCGCCGGATAGTCCCTGCGGCCTCGACAACGACGAGACGCACCTGGGCTGCACGTCGTACACCCACTGCGGCTGATCGGATCTTCCCGCCCGGGCGCGGGCCCGGACGGGAGGCGATCTCGGCTGTCTACGATGCGCCCCATGCGCCGGGTCATCGCCACCCTTCTAGCCTGGGGACTCCTGTCCGGCGAGGCCGTGCTCGGCGAGGCCGCCGCCGGCTACTTCCCCCCGCCCGAGGCGGAAGGGGGCTGGCGGTCCCTGGTCCCGCCGAACGCGGAGCCGACGGAGGCGCAGAAGAAGGCCGTGCGCGAGGAGGCCGGCTTCGACTGGGAGGAGCTCCGCGCCGCCTGGGACTACTGCCGGGGCTTGGGCAGTCCCCACAGCTTGCTCGTGATCCGCCACGGGTGGATCGCCGGGGAGTGGTTGGACTTCACGGAGCCGCGCGGGATCGCCTCGTGCACGAAGTCGCTCACGGCGCTGGCCCTCGCGAAACTGCTCGACCTGAGCGACGCCGGCAAGCTCGGGAAGCGGATCGGCCTCGATGACGAGGCGTGGCGCTTCCTCCCGGCGCGGTGGAGCGAAGGGGAGGAGGTCAGGAAGCGGATCCAGATCCACCACCTGCTGACGATGACCTCGGGCCTCACGCCGTACGACGGCCCCTACCGCGAGGGCTACCTCGAGAAGGTCTTCGCGCAGGCGGTCGAGGCGCCGCCCGGGCGGGTGTGGGCCTACGCATCGGTGCCCGTGGACCTCCTCAGCTTGATCGTCGAGGACGTCGCGGGGCGCAGCCTCGGTGACTTCTTCAACGAGGAGATCGGCGCGCCCATCAGAGCCGCGCCGGTGCGCTGGGGGACCTTCGCCGGGCACACGGGCGGCTCCGGCGGGCCGCAAGGAGGGGCGCGGTTCCCGGCGCGCGACCTGGCTCGAGTGGGCTACCTCGTCCTGCACGGAGGCACCTGGGAGCGCGACGGCCGGGCGGTCCAGGTCATCAGCGCGGAGCGCGTGGCCGCGTTCACGAGGCCCGCGGCGTCCATCGAGGGGGCGACCTGGCGGCAGCCGAACTTCGCCTTCGAGCCGGACGCGAACCGGTACTACGGCCGCCTCTGGTGGTCGAACCGCACGGGCCAGGCGCTTGGGCCGGCGGCCCCGCGCGACGTCGTCTACATGTCGGGCTGGGGCAAGCAGGCCTGCTTCGTGGTGCCAAGCCTCGACATGGTCGTCGTGCGCCTGGGCGGGAACGCGGCGCTGAACGCCCGCCCCGACTTCTACCACGGGCTCTGGTCGAGGCTCATGGCGGCGGTGCTCGACCCGCCCCCGCCGCCCCTCCCGCGGCGGCCCCCGCTCCCGCTCTCGGTCGAGCTCTGGGACACCTGCGAGCTCGCGTTTGAATCCTCGAAGGAGCACCGGAACCCGTTCCGCGACGTGGAGCTCACGGCCGCCTTCACCCACGCCGCGACGGGGAAGACGGTGGTGGCCGGCGGCTTCCACGACGGCGATCGGACCTGGCGCGTCCGCTTCCTTCCGCTCGAGACGGGCGAGTGGCGCTACGCGACGCGTTCTTCTGATCCCGAGCTCGACGCCAGGACCGGCACGCTCCGGTGCGTCGCACCGGCGAAGCCCTACCTCCGCGGCCCGCTGCGGGCGGACGCGCTCGGCTTCGTCCACTCGGACGGCACGCGGCCGTTCCTCGTGAGCACGCGCCTCTCCTGCCAGCTCGCCCCGCCGGAGGTGCGGCAGAAGGCGATCCGCTTCCTCCGCGAGTCCGGCATCACCCGCGTCCTCTTCGTCCTGGGCGGCGTGCCGGGCACGGTCAAGGACCTCTTCGCTCCGGGGCCGGACTTCACGCGCTACGACGTCGGGAGGTTCCGGGCCATCGACGGGTTCATCGACGAGCTGCGCCGAGGCGGCATGATCGCCTCGCCGTACTTCTACTACTTCAACGACGGCATCCAGCGCGCCATGACGCCGGAGGACGACCGCGCGTTCCTGCGCTACGGCATGGCGCGGTTCGGCGCCTACGCCAACGTGCTGCCCGTCCTCGCCAACGAGGTGGAGCAGAAGCTCACCGACCGCCGGAGCGAGCGCTACGACCTCGCGAGCCATGCCTGGGCGAACGAGCTGGGCGCGGAGCTGAAGCGCCTCGCCGTCTTCGGCGTCCCGGTGACCGTCCACAACCCCATGGAGACCGAGCGCGCCGTCCGGCCGGGATTCTACTCGCTCTTGCGCGACTGGCCTTTCCCCTGGGCCGACTGCATGCTGCGCCAGCTCCAGGTCGGCGCGCTGGGAGGCGTGCCGGAGCTGGGAGACGACGTGCCGGAGGCGAGGACCCCGGTCTTCGACGACCGGGCCTTCGCGCGCCACAACGAGCTGCTGATCGACCTCCGGCGCTTCGGAGTGCCGGTCGTCAACGAGGAGCCGGGCTACGAGATGCTCGGCCGGAGCTGGGACTCGAGGCGGCTCGAGCCGCGTCCCTGGAACTCGCAGACCCCCGAGACGCTCCGCGCGACGTTCTGGACCGCGGCCATGGCCGGGGCCTCGGCTGCGTGGGGGAGCCCGGCGACCTACGAGCTGGGCGACCCGCTGCCGGGGATCTCCGGCTCCGCGACGCCAGGCTACCTCAAGGTGCTCGCGGGCGTCATGGAGTCCCTGCCCTGGTGGAAGATGGCCCCCGAGAACGCCGCCGTGAGCCCGGAGTCCGTTATCACCGCCGTCGCCGCCGCCGGCGGCGTCCCGTGGCGGACGAGCTTCGCCCTCGCCGGGCCGGGTGGCTGCTGTCTCGCGTACTCGCTGCATGGCGGGCCCCTCCAGATCGAGGTCGCTCCGGCGGGCGCGAAGGGCGCGGGTGGTGACGGCGCCTGGTCCGTCGCGCGCATCGACCAGCGGACGGGCGAGAGGGTAAACCTGGCAACGGCGGCCTCGGGTCCGATCCGCCTCCAGCTCCCCGAGGGCCACGACTGGGCCATCCTCGTCGAGAGGTCGCCGGGTCCGCCCTTCAGGCTCGAGCGAGACGGGCACGCCTGGTGGCTCCGCCGGCCCGACGGCTCGCGCTTCTTCAGCCTCGGCGCCTGCGTGGTGGACCGGGGCGCGGCCGAGAGCGAGCTCGAGACGGGCCGCCCGGCCTACAGCGCGCGGCGCCACTACCCGAGCGCCGGCGCCTGGGCGGACGCGACGCTCGAGCGGCTGCGCGCCTGGGGCTTCACGACCATCGGCGCCTGGAGCGACTACGGGCCCCTCCTCGCGGCGGAGGACCGCGGCTTCTGCGCCACCCCCGAGCTGCACGCCGGCGCCACCGCGGGCGCGCCGTGGTGGGACCTGTGGAGCGAGGTCGTCGTGCGCCGCGTGCGCCAGGCGGCGCGAGAGGGCATCGTGCCCGTGCGGCGCGACGGGCGCGTCCTCGGGTACTACACGGACAACGAGCTCGGCTGGTGGTGCGCTGCGCTCTTCAAGATGACCCTCGAGGCTCCGCCCCACGGCGGGCACCGGCAGCGCCTGCTCCGCCTCTTGCGCGACCGCTACCGCGACGACTGGCAGGCCCTCCTCGAGGACTTCGACCCCGAGGGCGCCGCGAGCTTCGGGGACCTGGAGCGAGGGGGCGTCCTGTACCTCCGGCCCGGGAAGGACGGCATGCGCGTCCTGCGCCGTTTCCTGGCCTTGACCGCGGAGCAGTACTACGAGCTCGTCCACGACACGGTGCGCGAGCTCGACGGGCGAGCCCTCATCCTCGGAGACCGCTACCAGTCGTTCTACTACCCCGAGGTGGCCCAGGCGGCGGCCCGCCACGTGGACGCCATCTCCACGAACCTGAACGCTCACTGGGACGACGGCACCTTCTGCCGCTTCTACCTCGAGACGCTCCACGCGCTCGTGGGGAAGCCGGTCCTCGTGAGCGAGATCTACGTGGCGGCCACCGAGAACCGGAGCGGCAACCCCAACTCGAAGGGTCTCTTCCCCGTGGTCCCCACGCAGCGGGAGCGGGCCGAGGCGTTCCGCACGACGCTCGAGGCGCTGGCGCGCACGCCCTGCGTCGTGGGCGCGGACTGGTTCCAGTACTACGACGAGCCTCCGGGGGGACGCTCCGACGGTGAGGACTACGACTTCGGCCTGGTGGACATCCACGACGCGCCCTACGAGGAGCTGACCCGCGCGGCGGCGGGGCTCGATCTCGTGGGGCTCAAGTCTTCGCCGCCTCGCGAGCGCCCCGACGCCGCGGCCGGAGTCCCTCGCGCCCCCCCGGACGCCTTCGCCGACTTCAAGCCCATGCTGGCGCTGAAGCGCTGGGACCGCGAGCGCGGCTTCGTCAGGCCGAGCTCCCCGCTCCCCCTCGCGGACCTCTACGCCTCGTGGGACGGCGGGGCTCTGTACCTCGGCCTCTACGCCCTCGACCCCGTCGAAGCGGTCTGCTACCGCGACGGCCGCGTGCCCGAGGAGGACCGCCTCGAGTGGACCGTCGAGCTCGCGGGCCGCGCGACGCCCATTCGCCTGCGGCTGGGAGCGGGGCGCGATCCGGGCGGCGTGGAGGAGGGCATCGCCGTGAAGAGCGTCTCGGGGACGGGGCTCGACGTCCGCAACATCGCCGCGTTGCGGCTGCCCGCCCGGGCCATGGGCCGGGAGCGCCTTCGCGCCGGGGAAACGTTGAGGCTCTCCTCCACCGTGGTCACGCACGCGCGAGCCCACCGCATGGAATGGGCCTGCGAGCTGACGCTGGCGGAGTAGAGGACCGAGCCCGCCCCTACCGCGTCCTCGCGGTCGAACGCCGGGGCCGGCGGACGGCTCAGCACCTCCGCCCGCTTCCTCAGGTACTGTGCGCGACCTTTCACCGTCAGCTTGTTCGTCGGGGACAGGAGCTCGATGGCGGTCACCACGCGGCCTCCAGGGCAGCGCCGGACCTCCAGGTAGCTCTCGCTCACCTCGAGGCTCATGGGGAGCCTGACTTCGAGGACACCGGCGCCGCTCCGCGACGGTAGACCCGGGCCGCCGCCCCGGGTCGGGGCCCGGGTCCCGCCAGCGGCCCTCGGCGCCGTCTGGACCGGGACGTCAGGGATCCCGAGCAAGAGCAGGTCGTCGCCTTCCAGCTCGAAAGTCCTCCGAACCACGCGGACCACGTACCGAGGCCCGAGCTGCGGCGCCAGCGAGTCCGCGATGGCCACCGCCAGACGGTGGTGCACGTCGGGCCAGATCTCGGGGGCTTCGAGGTACGGGTCCATCCCCGGAAACGGCGAGGACATGCGGCGAGTCTATGACGGCACGGGAACGAGGTCAAACGCCCCGGCCCTCCAGATCCCGCGGACTTGCGCCGTGCTCCGGCCCTTGGACCGATGGACCGATGGACCGATTGACCGATTGACCGATTGACCGATTGACATGCACCGGCGAGCGAGACGACAATCGTGGCCGTGATCGTGATCCCGCCGCGCGCGGCGACACCGGGTTGGCCTCAACTCCCTTGCGGTGCGCCGCGGGCGCTGAGCTCCGGAACGGAGGACGTCCATGCTCATCTTCCCTGGAGAGAGGCGAAGGCTCTGCGACGGGATATCGCGTCGCGATTTCCTGAGGGTCGGCGGGCTCGTCGCCGGTGGGGTGAGCTTGCCGGCGCTCCTCGAGGCCGAGGCGGCGGCGGGGATCCGGTCCTCGCGGAAGTCCGTGATCATGGTCTTCCTGGTGGGCGGCGCGCCGCACATCGACCTCTTCGACCCCAAACCCGATGCTCCGGCCGAGGTCCGCGGGGAGTACAAGACGATCGAGACCAGCGTCCCCGGCATCCGGATCTGCGAGCACCTCCCCAGGATCGCGGCCGCGATGCACCGGATGGCCCTCATCCGCTCGCTCGAGGGCGGGACCGAGGACCACGCCGCGCACATCTGCCTCACCGGCTATCCCGACGGCAAGAACGGCTCCATAGAATGGCCCAGCTTCGGCTCGTTCGTGTCGAGGATCCAGGGGCCGGCGAAGGCCGGCGTCCCGCCCTTCGTGAGCCTCGCCCCCGAGATGAAGCACGCGCCCTGGGGCGTGGCGGGGCCGCACGGGTTCCTCGGTCCCGACCATGCTCCGTTCCAGCCCCAGCGCCGGGGGACGGACGCCTCGCTTCTCCAGGACATGGTCCTCCAGGGCCTGAGCCTGGAGCGCCTCCGGGACCGCGGGGCGCTGCGGGCGAGCTTCGATCGATTGCGGTGCGGGCTCGATGGGAGCGAGGTCGTCCACGCCATGGACTCGTTCCGCCGCCAGGCCTTCGAGGTGGTCACGTCGAGCAGGCTCGTCCAGGCCTTCGAGCTCGAGCGCGAGGACCCGCGCGTCCGCGCCCGGTACGGGATCGGCTCCACCGAGAACGTGACCAACGGCGGGCCCCGGTGCATGGACCACTTCCTCCTGGCGCGCCGGCTGGTGGAGGCGGGAGCGCGCTGCGTGAGCCTGGCCTTCGGCCACTGGGACTGGCACTCCGAGCAGTACAGGTACCTCAAGGACGACCTCCCGCCGTTCGATCAGGGCCTCTCCGCGCTGATCGAGGACTTGCACCTGAGGGGCCTGGACAGGGACGTCTCCGTGGTGGTGTGGGGAGAGATGGGTCGCACGCCGCGGATCAACAAGAACGGAGGACGCGACCACTGGCCGAAGGTCTCGTCCGCCCTGGTGGCCGGCGGCGGGATGCGGGTCGGGCAGGCGATCGGCGCGACGAGCCGCCTCGGGGACGAGGCCGCCGACCGGCCGGTCCACTACCAGAACGTCCTCGCCACGCTCTACCACAACCTCGGGATCGATCCGAAGGCGACGCGGGTGACGGGCCAGGTGTTCGGGAGGACCGAGCCCATGCCGCTCCTCGACAAGGCCGAGCCGATCGGGGAGCTGATCTGAGGAGCCGAGGAGGCAGCCCATGAGACCTTGTGCGGTCCTCCTCCTCGCCTGCTGCGCCGCATTCGCGGGCGAGGAGGACAAGAACGAAGCCGGCATGCGCTGGAGGTTCGCGGACCCGAAGGACAAGAGGCATCAGACGCTCAGGGACTCAATCGTCCGCAATAGGCCCCGATCGGCCCCCGAGCGCCCTGGACCCCGCCATGCCCAGCCACCGCGACCGCGCCCTGCGTCTATTCCCCGCCGGCTCGAACGGCGAGTACGGCATCCCGCCGGCACAGGTCCGCATCCTCGAGCGGGGCGGCGGGTGCCGCGTGGCAGAGGTCCCCTTTCGGCACCGGGGATCAGCGGCTCAGCAGCCGGTAGGAATACCCGCCGACCCGATTGCGGGTCCGGGTGAGATGGAAGCACCCTCCGAGGACCCCGGACCGCAGGTACCCATCCGCCTCCGGGGCGGCCTCCACGTAGTCCTCCTCGCTGCGGAGCAGGATCCGGAAGTCCACCGCTTCGCCGCGCGCATCCACGAGCCAGTACTCGGGGATCCCTGCCCGGTGGTAGCGCTCGCGCAGGAGGACGGTGTCCTTCTGCACGGAGTTGTCGCTGATGAACTCTACGACCACGTCCGGCGACCCCACGACCTCGACGTAGCGCTTGCTCCCCTTCTTCCGCTCGGCGTAGCGGACCCTCCCGGTTCGTAGCGCTTCCCAGGTGCAGAAGAGGATGTCCGGCTCCGTGGCCAGGTCGGCCGCCTCGTGGACCAGGAAGGCGCGGTCGCCGAGCAGCTCCCCCAGGTCGCGCTCCTGGATCCAGGCGAGAAGCCCGCCGAAGACGTATCCCTTCGCCTTGTTGTGCGTCTCGAGCTCCTCTGGGCTCATCTCCACCTCGATTTCGCCTCCGATGTACGAGATCCAGCCTGACCGAGGAAACTCCGGCGAATGAGCCCACTCGCGGAACTTCTCCAGCGTGAAGATGTCCGCCGGGATCCTGACCTGTCCCTCGATGACGATCGCGTTCTGAGGCATCCGGTACGCCTTGGAATCCTCTGACGAATGCCAGTGTAGCTTCGCTCCGCGTGAGACACAAGCGAGGCCGGTCTCGCCGCCGGCGCCGGGCATGGAGTGACCCCTGGCCAGCGCCTCGGGCCTGGACGACAATCGTCTGAAATCGTCGGCGATCGTCCCCAATGGGCTCCGATCGGCCCCGATAGATCCCTGAGCGCCCTGGACCCCGCCATGCCCAGCCACCGCGACCGCGCCCTGCGTCTCTTCCCCGCCGGCTCGAACGGGGAGTACGGCATCCCGCCGGCGCAGGTCCGGATCCTCGAGCGGGGCGCCGGGTGCCGCGTCTGGGACACGGAGGGGCGCGAGTACCTCGACATGACCATGGCCTGGGGCGCGGCGCTCGTGGGGCACGCGCGGCCCGAGGTGATCGAGGCCGCGGCGCGCCAGGCTGCGCGCGGCGCCAACTTCGCCGCCGTCTCGGCGCCGCTCGTCGAGCTCGCCGAGCGCATCGCGGCCGCCAGCCCCTGCGTGGAGCGCATCCGCTTCGTCGCCTCGGGCACCGAGGCCACGATGCTCTGCCTGCGCGTGGCTCGGGGCGCGACGGGGCGGCCCAAGGTGCTCAAGCTCGAGGGCGCCTACCACGGCCAGCACCCCGAGGGCGTCGCGAGCCTCGTGGGCGCCGACCCGCCGGAGCTCCCGCGGGCCGACGCGAGCGGCACGGGCGCGCCCTGGGTCGAGCGCGACGTGCTCGTGGCGCCGTACAACGACGCCGCCGCGGTCGAGCGAACCATCGCCGAGCACTCCGAGGAGCTCGCGGCCGTGATCGTCGAGCCCCTCCACCGCTGCATCCCGCCCGCGCAGGGGTTCCTGGAGTCCCTGCGCGAGGCCACGCGCCGCCATGGGGTCGTCCTTGTCTTCGACGAGGTCGTGACGGGCTTCCGCCTCGCCCTCGGCGGGGCGCAGGAGCGCTACGGCGTGCGGCCGGACCTCGCCGCCTACGGCAAGGCGCTCGGCGGCGGCTTCCCCATCGGCGCCTTCGGAGGCCGCGCGGACCTCATGGACTCGGTCTCCGAGAGCCGCCTCGGCGAGCCGGGCTACGTGTGGTCAGCGTCGACGGGGGGCGGGAACCCGGTCTCGGCGGCCGCGGCCCTGGCGGCGCTCGAGGTCCTCTCGCGGGACGGGGTCTACCCGAGGCTCCACGAGCTCGGGACGAAGCTGCGCGCCCGCATGCGCGAGGTCCTCGAGGCCCGCGGCGAGGTCGCCCAGGTCCTCGGGGACGGCCCCCTCGCCCAGGTCGCCTTCTCCGCGCGGCCCATCACGGACCACCGGACGTGGCGCGCCGCGGACCGCCGCCGCGGCTGCGCCCTCGCGCTCCGCCTCCTCGAGGAGGGCGTCTTCTTGAACCCCATGGGCACCAAGCTCTACCTCTCGCTGGCCCACGACGAGGCATCGATCGACGAGGTCGGCCGCAAGCTGGACGCGGCGCTTGGGAAGCTCCAGGCGGAGCCGGGAAGGCGTCAGGAGCAGAGCGAGGGGCACGTCACGGCTTGAGCAGGACCCGCTGGTTCGCTTTCACGTCCTTCTCCAGGATCCTGCCCTTCCCATGCGGCAAGATCGCTTCGAGGTCGCAGGCCTCGGCCTCGCCCAGCCCGAAGTGGGCGATGGCGGGCTGCCCCGAAGCGTAGCCGTACCCCGTGGACAGCTCCCGGCTCGAGAGGAGCTCGGTCGTGCCGGCGCGATAGACGTTGATGCGCACCCCGAGGCCCATCCGGTTGACGCCCGGGCCGGGCTGCACCTGGACCTGGAGCCAGCTCCCGCCGGCCGTCTCGTTCCGGAGGAGGAGCGAACCGCGCTCGGACCACCAGCTCACGAGGAGGAGGTCCAGCTTGCCGTCGTTGTCGTAGTCCGCCGACGGGCCGGAGGCGAAGTACTCGATCTTCCGCTCCTCGATGACCTTCTGGAAGAACTGGCCCGTGTTGCCCAGGGCCTTTTCGTCTGCGGTGGGAAAGTCGTTGACCGCCCAGGCATCCTCTCGGAAGCGCGGCAGCCCGTCGCGGACGCCGAGGTTGCGGAAGATCACGGGGTAGATCCGTCCGCCCGCGAACTTCACGATGCTGACGTAGATGTCCGGCCAGCCATCGTTGTCGAAGTCCTGTATCTCGACGTGGGGCGCCTTCATCCAGAGGGGCCTCAGCCCGGCCGCCTCGGTGATCTCCTCGAAGGCCGGCTCACGGCCTTGGACGCCGCGGTTGAGGAAGAGCCGGATCGGCACCGGCTTCATCCAGGGACGCTTGTAGTGGTGTCCCACGAGCAGATCGACCAGCCCGTCCCGATCGACGTCGGCCAGGGACACGCCGCAGGCGGAGTCGTCGCCCGTCTCGAACGTCCAGGCGAAGAGCTTCCGGGAGCCGGCCCATTCGCGGAACGCGCCGCGGTCGTTGAGGAAGAGGACGTTCGTCGCCTCGCGGCCCGCGAGGAAGAGGTCGGGCCAGCCGTCGTCGTTGACGTCGCCCGCCGCGACGCCCAGCCCCGTCAGCGTGCCCGGAAGACCCGCCGCCTTGGTCGCGTCCTCGAAGACGAGGTCCCCCTTGTTTCGAAGGAGGCGCGAGCGTTTCATCGAACCGTAGGAGTGGTCCTCGCCCAAGGCGAGATCGAGCAGACCGTCCCCGTCATAGTCGATCGCGGCGACGCTCCGCCCCTTGAACCCTTCGGGAGAGGCGCCGGCGGACTTCGAGATGTCCGTGAACTTCCCGGCGCCGTCGTTCCGGAACAGGAGGTTCAGGGTGGCCGTGGCGGGCGGCCCCTTCGTCTTGGACACGTTCGCGAGATAGAAGTCCAGGTCGCCGTCGTTGTCCAGATCGACGAAGATCGATCCGCTCGCGCAGCCGGTCGTGCGGAGGTGCTCCTGGTCGTCCAGGCGGAACCTGCCGCGGTCGTTGCGGAGGAAGACGTTGGCCTTGGAGCCCTCCTCGAAGAAGTTCCCCACGTAAAGGTCGACCCAGCCGTCGCCGTCCGCGTCGCCCCACGCGCCGGAGTGGCCGCGCATGCCGCTCAGGTGGGGGAGGATCCCCGCTCCCTGGCTCACGTCGCGGAAGGCGAAGGCATGCTCTCCGCCGGAGGCGCCCGGCGGGGCCGCGACGACCCCCAGGATCAGCGCACGCAGGGTCCACGTCGTATTCGAGATCATCGAATCCAATCAGGGTAGTCAGGGTCGCTCGGACGCCGGGATGTGGACGACCGTGAGCGCGCAACACTCCCAGCTCCGGCTCCCCTTCCGCATCCCGTTCCACGTGATGTAGAGCTTCTCGCCCCTGGGATCGAGGGCGGAGCTGAAGGTCCCGTCGAGGGTATAGCCGTAGGTCTCGAGGCAATGGCGGTGGAGGAAGGCGATGGCCTTCCTCTTCCGGGTCTTCACGTCGAACTGGACGACCGGTGTGCCGTCCGCGGGCCCGCCCCCGTGCGCGCCGGGGATGTAGTAGAGGTACCGGCCGGTCGGGTCGGCATCGATCGTCGTCACGTACTCCTGCCTCCCCGCGGCGCCGGGGCCCAGTGACGCGAGCGTCCCGGCCTTGACGTCGAAGGCCCAGAGGTCCGCGCTCCGCCCCGACGTCCCGTACACGATCCCCTGGGGCGTCTCCCGGGTGGCCGAGCGGACGTGAGGCGCCTTGCTCTCCTCGAGGCCGCCGCCTTTCGCCGGGTCGTACATCTTCCCGTTCCAGAAAACGCGTCCCGTGGACCTGGAGAAGATCGCGCACCGGTCCGGGCCGCCGCCGGAGTTGTAGATCCGCCTGTTGCGGCGGATGTCCCAGACGAAGAAAGTCACCTCCTGCGAGGCGGCGTCCTTGCCGGGGGCGGTGCCGCCGTAGAAGAGGAGCCGCTCCGGGTCCAGGACGCTCATCGGGATGGCGTGTTTCGGGACCGGGAACTCGGCGACGATCTCGGTCTTTGCCGTCTCCGGGTGCGTCCGGAGGATCCAGTCGCCCCTGTACCCGTTCGCGTCGGTCGTGGTCCTGGGCGACCCGCGGTGCGTGGAGTAGTAGAGCCAGCCGTCGTTCCCCAGGTCGATCCGGCCGTGGACCTTGCCGGGGATGTAGTTCATCTCCGCGGGGATCTTGCCCGAGGACTCCAGGAACTCCCGGAGGTCGACGAGGAGGCGGAGCTTCCTCGCGGCCGCGTCGTACTCGTACAGCTTCGCGGTGCCCCTGGGGCTCCTGTGGTCGCCCACGGCGGAGTAGTACTTCTCGCCGGCGGCGCAGCCGTCGCCCCAGACCGACCAGGGTGCGCCCGGGTGGTCCTGGCCAGCGTAGTACATGAAGTCGACCGCCGGCGGAGTCCTTGCGATCTCGACGCCCTCGCGGAGCGTCTCGGTGGGCTCGAGGAGCTCGGGCGACGTGCCGGTGGCGAACGTCTTGCCTCCAGGGAGCCGCGGCGGATACTCAAGCGTTGGGCCGGCCTCGGACTCCCCCTGGGCGTGGACGCGGATCCAGCCGAGAGCCCAGCCGAGGGCTGAGCCGAGAGCCAGGAGCAGCAGCGCGACGGAGGCCGGTCGGACCATGAAGGACCTCGAAGAACCTGGAAGCATCTGGAAGCACCTCGGTATGCTTGACGCAATCCTCTCCAGCCGGGGGTCTCGGGTCAACGGTCGGCTCCGGTGTTCTCTCGGCCCGGCATGCAGGAGCGGCGACGCCATGGTGTTTACTCCACGGCACGGACATGCGATAAAGACGACATGAGCACGCGAGAGTTGATCGAGAAGGAAGTGGCGAGGCTGCCGGAGCCCTTGCAGCGCGAAGTTTACGACTTCGCGCGTTTCCTCCGCCTCAAGGCCCAAGACGAATCCTTCAACGGCTTGCTGTTGAGCGAAACCGCGCTTGCCAAAGATTGGAACACCCCGGAGGAGGACACCGCATGGGCAAGCCTGTAGTCGGCGAGGTGGTTGTCCTGCCGTAACCGTTCGCCTGAGCGGGCCTCTCCTCGGGAGCGTGTGCAGGCAGTGGCCGCGTCACGGCCCGCCGATCTGGAGCCCGGCCCCGCCCGCCGCGTATCATGAGCCTCTTCGCGGCGCGCGTTCGCGCCGCCCTGCCCTGGAGGGTACTCGTCCATGAGCCTCGCTCGATTGCTCCGCACGCACTTGGTCTTCGCGCTCGCCGTGCTCCCGCTCATGTCGCCGCCGGCCGGCTCGTCTGCCGCCCCGCCCGCAGGCGTGCCTGTCGGCCTGCCCCCAGGCTCACCGCCCGGCGAGCCCGATGCGCCCGGCGATCCCGGGTTCCGCGACGACTTCTCGAGCTACGCCGAGGGCTCCTCGGGAGCGCCGCGGTGGAAGGTGCTCCGCGGCGAGTGGAAGGTCCGCGGGGGCAAGCTCGTCCAGACCTCGCCGGGAGAGGGGAACGCCATCGTGCGCGAGGAGCGCCTCCCCGGCAGGTTCCGCCTCGAGGCGCGCTTCCGGACGACCGCGGGCATCCCCGCCGAGGGCCTCCTCTTCGGCCTGCCCTCGGCCCAGCGCCTCGGCCCGTGCCACCTCGTGCGCGTCGACCCCGAGGGGCTCTACTACGGCTCCCTGGACGCCTCGGGCGAGCTGCGCGGCGAGGGGCCGGTCCCGGCCTTCGTCGAGGGCGGCGCCTGGAACACGCTCGCCGTCGACGCCGACGAGGAGGCGGGCACGTACCGGGTCGAGCTGAACGGCAAGGAGGCCGCCGCGGGCATCCCCCTCGAGCACGCGGGCGGTCTCGCCGGGCTCACCTCGAGCTGGGGCGAGAGCGAGTTCGCGCTGTGCGCGGTCGCGCCGCTCTCCCGGGCGCCGCAACGCGGGCTCGCCGCCGCCGGCGCCGCGACGCCCGCGGGAGCCGGGAGCGACGGCCCGCGGCAGCCCGCCGACATCGCGCGGCACCCGACGGGCCTCCTCGCCATCCTCGACCGCGCCGCGCCGCCCCTCCACCTGCTCCGCCCGGACCTCTCGGCCGCGAAGCGCCTCGGGAGGCTCCTCGAGGGCGACAAGCCCATCGCGGTGGACGCCGGACCCGACGGCGCCCTCTACGTCCTCGACGAGGCGAAAGGCCGGATCGACCGCTATCCGGCGGAAGGCGGGCTCGACGAGGCGGCGCTCGCGACGCTCGATCCGGCGGCGCCGCCGCGCTCGATCGAGGCCTCGCCGCCGCTCGAGGGGCCCCGCGGGCTCGCGGTGCTCCCCGATGGCCGCATCGCCGTGGCCGAGACGGGCGCGCGGCGCGTCGTCGTGCTCTCGCAGAAGGGCGAGCGCCTCGCCGAGGTCGGGAAGCCGGGCGGCGGGCCCGGCGAGCACGAGCGGCCCTCTGACGTGGCCGCCGACTCGCGCGGCAGGCTCCTCGTGGCCGACTTCAAGGGCTGCCGCGTCCAGGCCTTCGCGCCGGGGCCCGACGGGGCGTACCGCCTCGAGGCGCGCAGCCCCTGGCTCGCGCCGCCGGGCCGGCTCGCGGTCCTGCCCGGCGACCGCGTCGCCGTCCTCGGGCGCTTCGCGTATTACGAGACGGGCGGCGCGCTCCGCCTCCTCGAGCCGAGCCTGCTGCCCCGCGGCTTCTCGGGCTGCTTCGCCGCGGGCGGGCTCTCCGAGGAGGGCGGGATCGCCGCCGCGGACGGCACGATCGCGTGCTTGAGCCGGCGCGACGGGAGGCTCTACCGCTTCCCCCTGGACTTCCAGGGGCCGCTCGACGTCGACCTCAGGGTCTCGCACGCCGGCGATCGCACACGGATCGAGTGGACGGCGCGGGGCGCCTCCGGGGCCCCCGGAGCCTCGAGGGCGCGGCTCGAGTACCGCGAGGAGCGTGCGGCCGAGTGGACCGAGGCGCCCGGCGTGCGCGGAGGCTCGCCCTTCGCCGCGGAGATCTCGGGCCTCGACCCGAGGAAGGCCTACGAGCTTCGCTTCCTCCCCCACCACGAGGTCCTGCAGCTCGGCGGCGAGCCGGCCGAGGCCTGGTCGCGCGTCCACCGCTTCCACGGCCCGCCTCCCGCCGGCCACGTGCGCTTCCTCGACCTCTCGGTCCTCTGCGCGGTCTACCTCGCCTACGAGGACGACGAGGGGAGGCGGCGCTCGGTGCCCCGCGAGGCCCTCGGCGACAAGCTCGAGCGAGAGTTCGAGGTCGCGCGCCGCTTCTTCGCTCGCAACTCGCGCCTCCGGCTCCACGTCCACGCCGACTTCGAGTACCTCGACGGCCCCGTCGCCAAGGTGAAGCACGGCTGGCTCGACCCCGGCCAGGCGCGCCGCGACCTGGCGCCGCTCCTCGAGAAGCGAGGCCGGAAGGTCGACGACTACGACAGCTTGATCGGCATGTGGGCCGAGCCCGGCTTCCGCGCCGACCGGCCCGACGATCCCGGCACCGTGGGCGGCGGCGGCCTCACGTCCTTCGGCTACTCGACCTTCGGCAGCGGCGGCCGCGCCGCGTGGCTCTTCGCCCACGAGTACCACCATCAGGTCGACGCCTTCTTCAACCGCTCGGGCTACCTCGAGTACCCGCTGAACCACCCCGACGCCACCGTGCAGCCCGGCCGCTACGGCCAGCACTGGGACTGCAACGCCTTCTTCCTCAGGAGCTGGCCCGAGGAGGCCTGGCTCGCCTCGCGATTCGGGAAGGTCCTCCTCGCCGCAGACGCCGACTCCGACGGAGTGCCCGACCGCGACCCGCGCCTCCCCTTCGACGAGGCGCGGCTCGGGAGCGACCCGGCGAGGCGCGACTCGGACGAGGACGGCCTGAGCGACCTCGACGAGCTCGCCGCCGGCACCTTCCGCGGCGCCGATCCGGCACGGGCCGACACGGACTCGGACGGCGCCCGCGACGGCGACGACGCACGGCCGCTCGACGCGGCCTTCACGAGGGCTCCCGAGCTGCGCCGCGGCTCGCCGAGGCTCGACGGGGCGATCGCGTCCGGCGAGTGGCAGCTCCTCGGGAGGATCCCCGAGGCAGGGGCCGAGGTCTTCGGCCGCTGGGACCCGGAGCACCTCTACGTGGCCGTCCGCGCGGAGCGGCCCGTGCGCTGCGCCTTCGAGCTCGACGGGGCGAACGACGGCTGGTTCCTCGAGGACGACAACCGCTCGCTCGAGCTCGAGGCCGACGGGAGCGCCGCGCCGCGAGCCCACGGCGCGGGCCCGGCGCGGACCGCGGGCGAGCGCGTGGACGGCTCGGTCGCCGCCGAGGCCGCGCTGCCCTGGAGCGCCGTGCCCGCCGTCCGCCCCGCCGAGGGCACGCGCTTCGGCCTCTGCGTGCGGGTCACGTTCCGCGAGGGCGAAGGGGAGAGGGCCTGGGACCGCGAGCTCTTCCTCGCCGACCCCTGGGAGCTCCTCGAGCTGCGCCTTGCGGGAGGGGACGGATGAGCCTCGCGCGCGGCGGAGGCCGGCGCGCCGCCCTGGCGACCGCGGCCCTGGGCGTCGCAGTGGCGGTCGTAGCGATCTGGGTGGGCAAGGACGCCGCGCTCGAGTGGTGGCACCTGCGCCAGCTCCGGGAGGGGGACGCCGACGCGCGCCTCCGCGCCGCCGAGGCGCTCGGGGAGATGCGCTCGGCGCGTGCGGCGCCGCACCTCGTGGCGTTCCTGATGAGGATCGTGCGGGCGAACTTCGACGAATGGGCGCGCCGGCAGCCCGGGGACATGATCACTTACATCGGCCCCGGGTATGAATTCTTCGGCGAGCGCGGGAAGCGCGTCCAGGTGGCGATCCTCAAGGTCGGGAAACCGGCGGAGCCGGAGCTGATCCGCGCGCTGGCATTCGACGTGAGCGAGAACGTGGGCAGTGCAGGGATGGTCATTGGGTGCGCCCTCGAAACGCTCCGCCGGCTCGACCCTGAGCTCTGGGATGAGCCGTTCTCGAGGACCGATGAGCCCACGCAGGATGCGAGGCAGCGCGGCGAGCCGCCGGAGGCTCTCACGACCATCGTCCTCCGCCGCATCGCCGGCGACGACGCCCAGCCCGCCGAGATGCGGAGCGCCGCGCGGGATGCCCTGGCGGCCCGCGAGAAGCTGAGGTGATGGCAACCATGCGCCGAAAGGAACCGATCGTCCTGGCAGCGCCCTTCCTTCCTCTCGCGCTCCTCGCCCTCCCCTTGGCCTGCGGTCCGCGTGCGGCCAGAGCCACGGAGCCGAAGCCCAACATCGTCCTCATCCTCGCCGACGACCTCGGTGTGAACGACCTCTCCTGCTACGGCCGGAAGGATCACTCCACGCCGCGGCTCGACCGGCTCGCGGCGCAGGGGCTGCGGTTCACGAGCGCGTACTGCGCGCAGCCGATCTGCTCGCCGTCCCGGGCGGCGCTCCTGACCGGGAAGCACCCGGCGCGCCTCCACCTCACGAACTTCCTGCCCGGCCGCGCCGACGCGCCGAGCCAGAGGCTCCGCCAGCCCGCGATCGAGGGGCAGCTTCCGCTCGAGGAGGTGACCCTCGCCGAAATCCTCCGCGGCGCGGGCTACGCCACGGCGTGCATCGGCAAGTGGCACCTCGGCGGCGAGGGCTTCGGGCCGAGGGAGCAGGGCTTCGACCACGCCTATCCGGGCCGCGCGGTCACCCGGCCCACGGCGGCGGAAGGGTCGAAGGGCGAGCACGACCTCACGGCGGAGGCCGAGCGCTGGATGGAGGAGAACAAGGCTCGCCCCTTCTTCCTCTACCTCGCGCACAACACGCCCCACATCCCCTTCGACTCGACGCCCGAGGACGCGGCGAGGCACAAGGACGCGTTCCACCCGGCCTACGCCGCGGTGATCGAGCACCTCGACGCGTGCGCCGGCCGCATCGCGGCGAAGCTCGACGCGCTGGGGCTCGCGCAGCGGACCATCGTGATCTTCGCGAGCGACAACGGCGGGCTCCACGTCCTCGAGTCCCCCGGCACGCCGGCCACGCACAACACGCCCTTCCGGGCTGGCAAGGGCTACGTCTACGAAGGCGGCCTGCGCGTGCCCCTCATCGTGCGCTGGCCTGGCAAGGTGCGGCCCGGCGCCGCGAGCGACGCGCCGGTGGTGCTCACGGACCTCGTGCCGACGCTCCTCGAGGCCGCGGGCCTCGACCCGGCGAAGGCGGCGGGCCCCCTCGACGGCGCGAGCCTGCTGCGGCTCCTCGAGGGGGGAGAGCTCGCGCCGCGCACGCTCTTCTGGCACTTCCCGAACTACACGAACCAGGGCGGGCGCCCGGCGGGCGCCGCCCGCGACGGCCGCTGGAAGCTCGTCGAGAGCTACGAGGAGGGCCGCGCCGAGCTCTACGACCTCGCGCGGGACCCGTCGGAGGGGAAGGACCTGGCCCGGGAGGAGCCCGGGCGCGCCGCGGAGCTGCGGGCGAAGCTCGCGGCCTGGCGCAGGCGGATCGGCGCCCAGGAGTGCGCGCCGAACCCCGAGCTCGACGAGCGGCTCCACGCGCGGCTCTACATCGAGCGGGACCCGTCGAGGATCGCCGCCGCGGCCACGGCCCGAGAGATCGCCGCCGCGTGGGAGGACTGGCGCAAGGGCATGAACGAGGCCGTGAAGGGCCGGAGGCCGGCCGTGACGCCGGCGAAGGGAGACATCCGCCTCCACGCGAGGGACGCTCGGGTCCACGGAGACACGCTCCGCTACGAGCCGGAGCCCTGGAAGGACACGCTCGGCTACTGGATCAAGGCCGGAGACTGGGCGAGCTGGGAGGTCGACGTGGCGAGGGCCGGTCGCTACGAGGTCGAGGTCCTGCAAGGCTGCGGCGAGGGGAGCGGCGGCGCCGAGGTGGCCGTCGAGGTCGCGGGCGGGTCGCTCGCGTTCACGGTACAGGAGACGGGCCACTTCCAGCGCTTCGTGCAGCGCACGATCGGCGCCGTCGAGCTCCCCGCAGGCAAGGCCACGCTGGCCGTGAGGCCCCGCTCGAAGCCCGGACCGGCCGTGATGGACCTCCGCCGCGTGGTGCTCCGGCCGGTGGAGTAGGCAGACATTCGATCGCGATCGGCGCTCCGGAGGCAGCGAACGGCTCGGGCGCCGTATTCTTGTGGCAACTCACACTCGATCCCAGGCGGCGAGGACGTGGGCGAGGCGCTCGGCTCGTCGCTCGCCGCCCTCGCCGGAGACACCGGAGAGTCGCTCGATTTCAACCGGGACGGCCGCCCGGATCTCGTCATCGGGGCGCCACCGCCCGTGCTGGGGCTCGACTGCGTGAGCCTCGAAGGCTGTCCCACGGCGTGCGCCTCGACGCCGTGAGCAGATCCCCGAGCAAGAAGGTGATCGCTCCCTGTTCGAGAGCGATCACCTTCGAAGATCTCCTTTCGCCGCGCTACTGCGGGTACTTCTCCCAGATCACCTCGATCTCGTAGGAGATCTCCGCGATGCCGTGCGGGAGGTTCGGGCTGAAGGCGCAGGCTTGGAACCCCGAGCAGTCGCAGCGCTCTCCGGAGTTCCAGCCGCTCACGGTCGCGTTGGTGATCCCACTGACTCGCCGCCTCTCGTGCCCTTCCTCCACGAAGTCGGCCCCGGCCTCGAGCAAGTCGCCCAGGAAGTGCGATTGCGAGTGGAGGCCGATGAGCTCGGCCTCGTCCTCGCCGTCAAAGTCCCAGACTCCGATCTCGACATAGAGGAAGCTGCTGTCCGCGTTGCTGCCCGCACTGAGGGAGAAGTTCGAGCTCGAGAGGTCCTGCGTGGCGCCCTCGGCCACGGCGAGGCCGCTCGTGCTCGGGAACCGGGTCGATTCGCCCAGGCGGCCGTTCAAACCGAGGCTGGCCCGCGTCTCGAAGAAGAGCTCGTCGGGAGCGAAACAGGGCTCATCGTCGGCCTCGATGAGGGTCACGGACTTCAAGCTGAGCCTCGCGTCGACGACCCGGAAGGCCGGCAGCCGGTGGTTGAATACTTGAAGGTCGATGTCGGACTTGCTCAACCCGGCGGGAGGAGCCGTGGCACCCGCCGACCAGAACGGCCGCGATCCGCGCGAGAAGTTGATCTCGGCGACGCCGAGCACATCGTCCTCATCCTCGAGCGCGTCCTCGAGCTTCGTATCGACGATATCCCCCAGCGCGACGGCCGCACCGCAGCCGGCGATGCCCCCCTTGACGCCGCCGAACTTGAAAGCCGCCAGACAGCCGATGGCCGCGACCCCGACCCCCGCGACCTCGTCCCAGACCGAGCCGCAATTGTCGAGGCAGTCGAACTCCGCCCCGCCCACGGTCACCGTGAGGTTGTTGTTCATCCGGCGGGCGGCCTCGGCGCACGCGGCGGCGCATCGGGCGGGATCCGGATCCGACAACCATTCCTCCTGGCACTCCGTGAGCTCCATGTCGGCCTCACGGCCGGAGAAGACGGGGACATCGGCCCGGAAGATCGTGTCGTCGACGTTGGTGAGGTGCTGCGAGCCTGGCCGGCCGCCCGGGTAAGAATCCGCGAACTGCACCGGGAAGCGTTCTGCGGAGTCCGGCTCCCCGGTCTGGCTCGCGAAGGTGAAGAAGAGCTCCGCGGGGTGGTCACCGGAGGGCTCCGAGTTGTCGTTGATGATGAAATCCTCCAGGATCGAGACGATGTGGGAAGCCTGCACGAAGAGCTTCATGGGGCCTATCGCGCAGTCGTCCTCGAGGCAGCCGGTGCCGGCCGCATTGCCGGCCGGGCAGTCCCCGCTGGCCGGCAGCACGAAGACCTCGTACTCGCCCGAGGGCGCCTCGAGCGGGACGTTGAAGCAGACCTTGAACCCCGGCTCGCCGTCCGGCCCGGGGTTGGGGCTGCGTACGGCCGGCCGACAGGTGCAGAAGATGAGCTTACGTTCGCCCACCACCTGGTTGCCGCTGATCAGGCGGCCGTTGGGGAAGGAGAAGCCCTTGAGCACGATGCGGTAGGTGGCTGCGGGGAAGTTGCCGGAGATACATACCTCATCGCCGTCGGTGACCAGCTCCTGCACGAGCCGCAGGCCGCTCGGGAGCGTCGCGGGATCGCTGGTGCAGAGCGTGGGGACCTCCGCATCGCTGAAGAGGAAGACCAGAATCGCCACCGCGTCGGAGATGTCGACCTTGCCGCTGCCGTTGACGTCCGCGAAGGCAGGGAACGCGGGCGGCGCGCCGCCCGAGAAGAGGAAGTTGAGGAGGAACACGGCGTCCGAGATGTCGCGCCTGTTGTCGTCGTTGATGAAACCCTTCATGGGGCCGTTGGGGCGGATGGAAAGGTCGGCTATGACGGTGGCGCCGTTCGCCGCCGCGAAGATGGTCACCATCTTGCCGCCCGGCGGGCTGGCGCTGATGGGGAACTCGACGGTCGTCTGGCCGGCGGGCACCGCCACCGTCTGCGGCATCACGAGGCCGTCCTCGTCGCTCGCAAAGAGGTTGACGGTGGTGGTGACGGCCCCGGACCCGCCGGTA
>JACQVW010000455.1 GCA_016209535.1 Planctomycetota bacterium
GGCTCGAGGGACTCGAGCGACTCCGGCGCCGCGCCGCCGCCCCGCAGGCGTCCCAGGGCCCGGATCGCTTCGCGCAGCGCCGGCTCCGCGGAGCGCGCCCGCGCCGGGGGCAGCGCTCGCAGGCGCCGCAGGCAGGCGAGCGCCGCCTCGCGCGCCCCTTCGCCGCCGAGGGCCCCGAGGGCCCGGAGGGCCGTCGCCAGGCGGCCGGGGGCCTCCTCGTCGAGAGGCTCGCCGGGGCCCGCCGAGGCGAGCTCGAGCGCCTCCCGCGGCGACAGCCCTCCTCGGAGCGATGCGAGGCGCTCGCGCCACGCCGCCGCCTGATCCGCCCGCACCCGAGGCGCCGCCAGCGCGTCGAAGGGCGAGTCCATCCCCGTCAGGTTCTCGAGGGTCACCCGGGCCGCCTGGGCCACGCTCCAGTCCCCGTCGTCAAGCGCCGCCGCCAGAGGCTCCAGGGCCTCCCGGCCCCCGCACCAGGCCAGGGCCAGGGCCGCCTCGCGGCGCACGGGCGCCTGCGGGTCGCGGAGGGCGACGACGAGGCCGCCCTCGGCGGCTCGGGCGCGCAGGAAGCCCAGCGCTTCGGCAGCACCGGCGCGGTCGCGGGCCGAGGCCGAGCGCAGCCTGGCGCCCTGCTCGGCGACCTGGCGGGCGTAGGGGCCCACCTCCCCCCCGGCCGCGGCCGGCGGTCCCAGGCCGGCGGCCAGGGCTGTGAATAAGGTCACCGTCCTGGTCACGGAGAGTCCTGTAGAAGACCAGGGTACTCGACGATCGACGCGGCATTCAACGGAGGTACGGCATGAGGCACGGCATGAGGCACGGCATGAGCTCACGCGAACGAGTCCTCGCGACCTTGCGGCACCGCGAGCCCGACAGGGTCCCCTTCGACCTGAGCAGCACGCCCGTCACGGGCATCCACCGCGTCGCCTACCGGCGGCTGCGCACGGCGCTCGGGCTGCCCGATCGCGAGCCGGTCGTCTGGCACCTCATGCAGCAGCTCGCCTGGGTCGAGGACGACGTCCACGATGCCCTCGAGACCGATGCCAGGGGACTGCGCCCGGGGCCTCCGTCCTCCTGGGAGCTCCGGACCACGGAGGACGCCGACTACGTCTACTACACCGACGAGTGGGGCATCACGCGGCGCACCCAGCGCGTCGACGGCTACTACTACGACCTCTGCACGCCGCCGCTGAGCGGCGCCGCGAGCGTCACCGACATCGAGCGCCATCCCTTCCCGGACCCGGTCGACGCCGGCCGCTTCGCGGGCCTCCGGGAGCAGGCGGAGCGCGTCCGCGCCGAGGGCCGGGTCTTCGTCCTGGGCGGGATCAGCGCCGGCATGCTCGAGATGGGGCACTTCCTTCGGGGCTTCGACAACTTCCTCTGCGACCTGGCGGGGGACCGCGCGCTCGCCGAGGCGATCTGCGAGGAGGTTCTGGACCTGAAGATGCGCTACTGGGACAAGGCGCTGCGGCTCCTGGGAGGTCTCGTGGACGTCGTCCAGGAGGGGGACGACTACGGCGGCCAGAGCCGGCTCCTGATCGCGCCGCCGGTGTGGCGGGAGGTCTTCAAGCCGCGGCTGGCCAGGCTCTTCGCCCACATCAAGCGGCTCGCGCCCCACGTCTTCATCTTCTTCCACTCCTGCGGGAGCATCCGCGAGATCATCCCGGACCTGATCGAGGTCGGCGCGGACATCCTGAACCCCGTGCAGGTCTCCGCGGCCGGCATGGACACCCGCGAGCTCAAGCGGGACTTCGGCCGCGACGTGGCCTTCTGGGGCGGCGGCGTCGACACGCAGCGCGTCCTGCCCTGCGGCACGCCCCGGGAGGTCCGGGAGGAGGTGAAGCGCCGCCTCGACGACCTCGCCCCCGGCGGAGGCTTCGTCTTCAACGCGGTCCACAACATCCAGGCCGACGTGCCCCCGGAGAACATCCTCGCCATGCGGGAGACGGTCCGGGAGCACGGGCGGTATCGGTGAGCGGGCGCGGCCGGGGAGCGCGCCCGGGGGCGCCGGTCAGCCTCGTCCAGCGGGTTTTGGCAAGAGTGGCCGGAGCCACCTGGGCACGGGCGAAGTAGACTGCACCAGGCGCCCCTGCTCGAAAACCGCGCAGCGGCGGAAGGGGCGGCTCAAATCGCTGTTGTCGAAGATCAAGACGTGGGGAAGGACCCGGATGGCGGCCTTGAGGTTCGCCAGCGTCCGTGGGAATCGCGATCTCAGCTTCTCCGTGGGCACATCGTGGCCTCCCTGGGAGACGCGCATGGCGACGCGCTCCTCGGAGACCCGGGGGCTGTCGATGCCGATGTAGCACAACACCACGGTATAGCCCGCCGCCGCGGCTCCCTTGAGGAAGGCGAGCTTGTCACCGGCGGGGTCCGAGAAGACAGTCTCGAAGACGAAGCTCTCCCGCTGCCTCACCAGCTCGCGCCGCAAGGCGTCCGCGGCGCGCGCCGCGGCGTAGGCCTCCAGGTCGAGCTCCCGAGCCAGCACGTCGGCATTGACGAAGCGCAAGCCGGCAGGCTGGAGGTGGGCTTGATAGAAGGTGGTCTTCCCGGCTCCGTTCGGCCC
>JACQVW010000464.1 GCA_016209535.1 Planctomycetota bacterium
AGACCCTCGCGATCCGCCGCGTCCTGCGCGAGACCGAGGTCTTCCCGCGCCTCGAGGCGCTCGAGGTGGAGAAGACGCGGCGGGGCCTCGCCCTCGTCGGCTCGGCCTTGAAGCGCCTCAGCGACGCGGCCCGCCGCCTCGTCGTGCGGCCCCTGAGCGACGAGGGCACCCTCGAGCCGGGCCCCGCCGCCCTCGAGGAGTACGCCCGGGCCAGGAACCGCGCCGATGGCGCCGAGGTCGCCCGCCTCGCCGAGGGCCTCCGGCTGCGCCTCGAGGCATTCCTCCGCCCCCGCGAGGATCTGAGCCCCCTGGCGCGCGAGGTCCTCCGCTCCCAGCTCACGGCGCCCTTCGCCTCGGAGCTCGCGGCCCGCTCGCGCGAGGCCCACGCCGAAGCCCTCGCCGCCGCGAGGGGCACGGGCGATGACGTCCTGGCCTGCGCGGAGCGCTGGCTCGCCGCGCGCCCGCGCCGCGCCCGCGCCCTCGGCCTCGCCGCCATCGCCTTCAAGCTCGCCGCAGGCGTCGCCGCCGCCTGGGCCCTGCCACCGTCGCAGGGGCTCCTCTCGGTCCTCTCCCCCCTCGACTGGCTCTGGTTCGCCGCGGGCTGGCTCGCCGCGGCCTACGCCATCGCCGTCGCCGTGGCCCTCCGCCTCCGCGGCCGCAAGCGCTACCTCGCGGCGCGCGAGCGGGTCCTGCGCTCCACGCTCCGCCGCGTCCTCCTCGATCCCTTCTCGAGGGCCCTCGACGAGGTCCTCCGCGAGCCCGCGATCGACCGCGTGCGGGCCTTGAGCCGCGAGCTCGCGGAGCGCTGCGAGGCGCGGGTCACTCCGGTCGCTCCGGTCACTCCGGCGGAGCTTCGCTCCGGCGGAGCGACGCCTCCAGCGGAGTGACGCCTCGGTCCGCCGGCACCACCGGGGACACCGGGGACACCGGGGACACCGGGGACACGGGGGGCACCGGGTCGTAGCCGCCGCGGCCGAAGGGCTGGCACCGCAGGACGCGCCGCAGGCCGAGCCACGAGCCCTTCAGGACGCCGTGCCGCTCGACCGCCTCGGCGCAGTACTCGGAGCAGGTGGGCCAGAACCTGCAGGCCGGCGGCAGGAGCGGCGACACGCACCGCTTGTAGGCCCGCAGGAGGAGCAGCGCTACCTTGCGCACGCGGCCTCCGCCTGGACCTTCGCCAGGAACCGCCGGTACGCCTCGAGGTACTCGCGGTGCGTCCGCGGCGGCCCCTGCGGCAGGAGGACGATGTCCATCGGCGCAGGCAGCTCGCCCTTGCTCCTTCGGAAGACCTCCCGGAGGAGCCGCTTCACCCGGTTCCGCACGACGGCATCGCCGACGCGCCGCGACACGACGAGCCCGAGCCGCGAGAGATCCCGGTCCGTGCGGAGGAAGTGCACTCGCAAGACCCCCGTGCGGAAGCACCCCCCCCGGTCGAAGACCGCGCGGAACTCGAAGGCGTGCTGGAGCCGCTCGGTGCGGCGCAGGCGCTGGTCCATGGGGAGGAGGATACCGGAGGCGTCAGGGGTTTGCCTCGGGATTCCGGACGGCACCGGATTCCGAGGATTCCGAGGACTCAGAAGTCGTATCGCACGGTCGCGAACACGTTGTCGCTGCGGTCGAGCTGCCCGAAGAAGGTGGTCTCCTCCCTCCCCCCGAAGACGTTCCACCATGTGTGGCGCTCCATCTCGATCATCGGTTGACGCCCCCGAGCGCGTCCGCAGTGACGACGGCTGCCGCCGCCCCGACCACCGCCGCGAGAGTGAACCTGAGCCACCGCGGCGAGGTCCTGTGGCTGACGGCGCTTCCGACCTGCGCCCCCGCCATCGCCGCGACCGCGACGAGGCACGCCAGCAGGACCGGGATCTGGCCGGTCGCGAGCTTCCCGAGGAAGCCGGCGAGGGACCCGAAGAACACCAGGGCGAGGTTGGTGCCGATCACGACGCGGGTCGGGAGCCGGAGCGCGTGGAGCATGAGCGGGACGAGGATGAACGAGCCCCCCTGGCCCACCATGCCGCCCAAGAGGCCGATGGCCGCGGCGATGAGGACCGCGAGGGGGATGTTGACCGCGCCGGCGCTCCGTTCGTCCTCGCGATCCTCCTTCGGGAGGAGCATGAGCAGGGCCGCGGTCACGGCGAGGCCCGCGAAGAGGAGCATGAGCGTCTCGTCCCCGATCCGGCTCGAGGCCACGGAGCCCGTCAGGGCGCTGATGGAAATGGTGATCCCCATCCAGAGGGCCAGCCTCCGGTCGACGAAGCGGCGCCGGTCGTGCCGGATGGCGCCGGAGATGCAGGCGAACAGGCCCTGGGTGATGGTCAGGCCGGTCACCTGGCGCATGTCCAGCGCGCCGAGGCCCAAGAGCGGCGGCAGGTAGAGCAGGGCCGGAGCCATGACGATCCCTCCGCCGATCCCGAGCAGCCCGGAGAGGCAACTGACCGCGAAGCCCAGGACCAAGATCAGGATCAGCCACGCCGTGTTCAGCCCTACCATCGCAGGCCCCGACGCCTCAGCCGGCGCACCGGGAGAGCCGGGTCAGGTGGACGCCGCCGCCGTTCATGGTCGATTCGCCTCCTTGTCGCTGCTGCGGGGTCTCGCGAGCTTTCGCGGGGTCTCGCGGGGTCTCGATCCCCGCGCCGATCCCTTGCAGGATAGGGCCCGGTCCGCTATAAGGAGAACGCATTCTTTGAATAGTTACCATGCGTCTGCTTTTGGCAGGTGCGACCCTGGATCCGGACCGCCTCAAGACCTTCCTCGCCGTCGAGAAGCACCGCAACTACACCCACGCCGCCCGGGAGCTCTTCCTCTCCCAGCCGGCCGTCTCGCGGCAGGTCCACGAGCTCGAGCGCGAGCTGGGGGTCCGCCTCTTCGAGCAGATCGGGAAGACCATCTCCCTGACCGATGCAGGCCTCACCCTCGCCCGCGAAGCGAAGGACCTGCCGGGGAGCCTGGAGCGCGCCGGCGAGGCCGTCAGGGCGCATGCCGGGGCGGGGCGAGGGGCCCTGCGCCTCGGGGCCAGCACGACGCCCGGGTTCTACCTCCTGCCTCCGGTGCTCGGCCGGTTCCACGGGCGCTTCCCGGCCGTCGAGATCTCCTACACCATCAAGAGCTCGCGCCGGATCGAGGAGGCCATCCTCGGGAACGAGATCGACCTCGGCTTCGTGGGCGCGCACTTCGCCGGCGAGGGCCTGCGGTCGGAGCCGATCGCCGAGGACGAGGTGGCCTTCTTCTCGCTCCACGGCCTCCGGGACGACTTCCGGAGGGGAAGGCTCAAGGAGGTCAAGGTCTCCGGGCTCCGGCCGAAGCGCCCGATCTACTGCGTGCGGCACGTGGGGAAGCACGTCTCGCCGGCCATGGAAGCGTTCCTCGGCATGGTGCGGGAGGCGCTGTAGGCGCCGACGTTCCTCGCGCCCGGGCGGCGGCCTCGTGCTGGGAGGCGCCCGGTTTTTCCTTCGACATCCCCACCCGCCCCTCCGACAATCCCCGCGCGCATGGAAGGACGCACCGCACAAGGGCGGCCGGCGGGGCGGCGGGCCCT
>JACQVW010000465.1 GCA_016209535.1 Planctomycetota bacterium
CGTCGGGCGTGCTGCCGCCGATCGCGCGCCTCACGCCCGAGCAGGCGATGTACCACTTCCTCTCCGGCTACACGGCGAAGGTCGCGGGCACGGAGGTCGGCGTCAAGGAGCCCCAGGCGAGCTTCTCGGCCTGCTTCGGAGCGCCGTTCCTCGTCTGGCATCCGGCGAAGTACGCGGAGATGCTGGCCGAGCGCATGGAGCGCCACGGCTCGCACGCCTGGCTCGTCAACACGGGCTGGATCGGCGGCCGGTACGGCGTCGGCTACAGGATCCAGCTCGCGCACACGCGGGCCATCATCGACGCGGTCCACGCGGGGCTGCTCGACGGCTGCGCGACCGTGGAGCACCCGGTCTTCGGCCTCGCGGTGCCGGAGAAGGTGCCCGGGGTGCCACGGGAGGTTCTGCACGCCTGCCTGCGGGACCTCGAGGGGGCCGGGATCCTCGCGGGGCGCTTCCGGGGCAACTTCGCGAAGTACGAGGCCGTCGCGAGCCGCGAGGTGGCCGACGCGGGCCCACGCGGGGAGGCCGTGCGGGCGGCATCGTGACCGGCCGCGGGCCGCCGCCTGCCGGCCGCCGGCCGCGGGCCGCTCGCGCCGTCGCGCTCGAGCCCTCCCCGCGATACCCTCTCCCTCGTGCGGCGCGTGACCGCAGGCACGGTCTCGCGGGCCCGAGGGCCCTACGGTGCGCCTCGCCATGAGAACGCTGATCCCTCTTGCGATGCTGGCGCCCCCGCTCGCCCTGGGCGAGGGCCCCGCGCCGGGCGAGGCCGAGGTCGTGCGCCGCTGGAGCTTCGAGTCGAAGGAGGAGCTCGCGGGCTGGGAGGCCGGGCGCGGGATCGAGGGCCTGCGCGTGGAGGACGGCCGCCTCCGCGGCAAGCTCACCGACGCCGACGCCTACGTCTTCGCGCCCGCCGTCCGCGTGCCGGCGGACGGGCTCGTCCTGCGCGTCCGCTGGTCCTGCGAGCTCGGCGGGAGCGGGCAGTGCTACTTCGCGACCGAGGCGAGCCCGCACATGGGCGAGGACAAGGTTCTGAGCCAGGGCCTGCCTGGCGGGCGCGCGGTCGACACCGAGTTCGCCCTCGACCGCGGAGGCCGCCAGCCCGAGGTCCTCACGCGCTTCCGGCTCGACCCCTTCAACGGCGCCGTGGGCGCGAGCTTCGAGATCGACGAGGTCGCGCTCGTGAGGCTCCTGCCCGTCTTCGAGGTCTCCTTCGGGCCGGACCGGTCCGTCGCGGCCGCGGGCGAGCAGGTGCGGCTCACGGTCCGGCTGCGGCGCACCGGGGGCGGCAGGCTCTCGGGCCCGGTGCAGGTCGAGGTGGAGGCCCCGGGCGCGGGCGACGTGCGGCGCCTCGAGCTCGATGCGGGGGCCGGCGACCCTCGCGCCTCCTGCGAGCTCGCCTTCGCCGCGGCGGGCGTGCACGCTGTCCGCTGCCGTCTCCGCCGCGGCGGCCGGCTCACCCACGACCTCGAGGCGTCGGTGGTAATCGGCGCAGGGCCTGCGCCTGTGCCTTCCCCCCGCCTCCTCGAGCGAGGAGGCGTGGCGGTGGAGCTCCTGCCCGCGGCGGAAGACCTCCTCCTGGCCGCCGTCCCGGCCGGCGGGCACCGCGCCCGCGCGGCGCGGCTCTGGGCGCGCGACGGCGAGCGCTGGCGCGACGCGGGGCTCCTCCTGCCCCTCGTCGAGGTCGCCGTCGATGGGGACGGGGCCGTGCGGCGCACGCACCCGGCGCTCGAGGTCCTGGAGCAGGGCGACGGGAGGCTCCGGCTCGGCGGTGGCAGCCGCGGTGGCGGCGCCGGCTCGGCGCCGGTGCCCGAGGTCACGCTCGCCTTCGACGCGGGCCGCGGAGGGAAGGAGCTCCTCGCCGTCCGAGCGATCCTGCGCGCTCCCGGCGCGCGCCTCCTCAAGCTCGCCTGCCCGACGCTGCGCCGTGTGCCCGCGGGCTCGAGCCCCCTCGAGCGCCACGGGCTCTTCGGCGGCCTCGAGCTCCTCGAGCCGGGCTGGCGCTCCTCGAGCGAGGAGGCCGTGGGGCCGAAGTTCGCGGCGCGGTGGACGCCGCACCCCGTCAAGGTCTGCCTCCCCGTCATGGCGATCGAGCAGGACGGTGTGACGGCGGCGGTCCTCTGGCACCCCCTCGAGGAGTGGGCTCCCGGCCGGAGGCTGCCCTCGGCGACCTTCGCCTCGCCCGACTTCCTCGAGGAGCGGCCCGACCACCTCCTCCAGCTCTTCGCGCCGAGCGTGCCCGAGCTCGTCGACGAGAACGGCACGCTCGCGCGGCGCCCCTTGGAGGTGGGCGAGGAGCCCGTGCGGATCGCGGCCGCGGTCCACGTGGCCTGCGACGAGCCCGTGGCGGAGACGGCGCGGCGCTGGTACGAGCACTTCGGAACGTCCGATCCTCCCCCGGCGCCCCACGGCGAGCGCGCGACCTACGACCTCCTCGCGCGCTCCTACGGCGACACGGTCTGGTGGCCCGAGGACAAGGGCTGGCGGCACCACTGGTTCCTCGACCGCTCCTCGGGCTACCGCCCCGACATGGCCGCCGAGCTCGTGCTCCATGCCAAGCGCACCGGCGAGCGGCGCTGGGTCAAGCGCACGGGCCTCGACCCGTCGCGGCCTGCGATCGAGGTCCTCGGCACGCTCTGGGACCGCGCCGCGGGCGGGGCCGGCGCGGCCGAGCGGGCCGCTACCTCCATGCGCGAGGACGGGACGTACGCCTACCACGACTCGCCGTCGGTGAAGGAGGCGGCGCGGCGCCACTCGGGCGGCCGCTTCGACACGCTGGGCGTCGAGGGGTCGACGAGCCTGGGCACGTGCGTCCAGGGGGCGCTGCCGCTCCTCCGCCACGCCCTCTTCGCGAGCGACCCCGCCGTCGCCGCCTCCGCCGAGAAGGCGCTGCGAGCGATGCGCCGCTTCCGCGTGCCCCGGGGCGCGCAGGTCTGGGAGGTGCACCAGCAGATCCCGGACATCCGCGCCGCGGCCCTCGCCGTCGAGGCCTTCCGGATCGGCTACCTCGCGACCGGCGACGAGACCTACCTCGATGACGCGCGCCGCTGGGCGGCGACGGGCCTCGCGTTCCTCTACTCCTGGCGCGTCCCGGACCCCGACCCGCCGGCGCCGGCCACGGTCCGCACGTCGCGCGACCGGCTCGACGCGTCGAGGTCGGGGCCCTTGCCCGCGGGCGAGCTGTTCCTCGAGCCGCGACGGCAGGTGACGCCCTTCGGGACGATCCCCGTGCTCGGGACGACCTTCTACGTGGCGAGCTGGTTCGGCGTGATCGTCCAGTGGTGCGGCCTCGAGTGGGCGTGGAAGGTCCTCGAGCTCTGCGACGAGCGCGACGACCCCCTCCTCCGCGCGGCGGCGATAGGCGTCCTCCGCTCGGGCCTCCAGCAGACCTTCGACCGCGAGCCCTGGGTGGGGCTCTACCCGGACGTGTGGAACCCCATGGAGAACTGGGCCGGCGGCGCCCTCATCTGCCCGCACCTCACGGCCCAGGCGCTGCGGGCGGCGGGCCAGATCCCGCGGGAGCTGGCCACGTGGACGCGCCGGGCGGGCGGCGGCCGCGACGCGCCCCTCGTCCACGGTTGGGGCGAGGCCGCGGCCTTCGAGGCGTCGGCCGGCGGGCTCGCCGCGACCGTGCGCTTCCTCGAGGGCGAGCCCTGCGAGCTGCTCGTGGCGCGATGTCCTCCGGCCGCGCCGGCGGCGGTGCTGGTCGCCGGCGCCCCGCTCGCGGCCGGCGAAGGCCGCGAGGGCTGGCGCCACGACCCCTCGCGGAGGCTCCTCGGCGTGCGCTTCGTGCCCAGGGCGGGCGAGACGCGGGTCGAGGTGCGGTGGAGGTAGGGGCGGGGCGCGGCCCAGACGGCTGGCCGGAGCATATGCCTGGCGAGGCACTCGTGGACGCGGAGTTCGATTGAGCTGCCACACCGGGACGGTTGAGGATCTGTATGGCCTGCCGCGGGCGTATGGGATATCCTCGGTGTTCGTGAGACCTTGGTGATTGCATCCATGGGACGTCCCGACCCACGAGGAGGAGCGCCATGACCATCCTCAGCGGCCCGCCGGCATCGAGGACACGAGAGGCGCGCGAGCTCATCGCGCCCGATAGCCCCCTCGCGCCTTACATCTCCGTCAACCCGGGGCGCATGAGCGGTACGCCGTGCTTCGGGGACACGCGGGTGCCAGTGCAGACCCTCTTTGACTACCTCGGCGCCGGCGACGCGCTGGAGGAGTTCCTCGACGGGTTCCCGAACGTGAGGAGGGAGCAGGCCGTGGCCGTGATCAAGCTGGCGAGCATGGGGTTGCTGCAGGGGCTCTCGAACCTGTGAGGGTCCTCCTCGACAACTGTCAGAACCTTGAGAAGCTCCCCATCGCAGTCGTGGAGCTGGACGCCCCCACGAACCGTTACAAGGATCTGGTACAACTGGCGCCCTACATTCCCGCCGCGCTGGAGGCGACGAGAACCCATCGCTTCGTCAGCGTTCATGCGGACGGGTGGGTCGAGCGCCTCGCCGAGCGATAGGCGCTCCAGCGCCTGAAGCGAGGTTCTCCTCGTCCAGATCGGGCCAGGCGCCTCCGCCTCGTCGCGGCACCCCGCGCACCCCACGGGAAAAAGCCCGCGCCGCTCCGGATTTCCTCGCGCTCCGGCGGCGCGAGCAACTTCCGGGAAAGCCGTCGCCTTGCGCCGTCACCGCGGGGACGGCGACGGTCCCCTCCATGGCATGCACGTTGCACCCGTCCCGTGCGAATCGCGCCACCGTCCCACCGAATCGTTCCCTAAGATCGGGCAGAGGTCCGGCGGACCGAGGTTCGAGGAAAGCTCGCGAATGAATGCCGTCAAGCCCGCGAACAAGGCCAAGGGGACCGTCTTCGTCCGGGAGGAAACCTGCAAGGGCTGCTCGTACTGCGTGGACTTTTGCCCGACGCATTGTCTCGAGCTCTCGCCGGGGTTCAACGCCAGGGGATATCACTACCCGACCCTCGCGAGGGCCGATGACTGCACCGGTTGCGACCTCTGCGGGCTCTACTGCCCGGACTTCGCGATCTTCGCCGTGAGGTTCAGGGATCTGGAGAAGCTCCGCAAGGGCCGCGTCCTCTGACCTCCGCGCCGACCCCGGACACCGAACCGAAAACCTCGCGCGACGGGAGCCATCCTTGCAAGCCGACCCGAAGGGAGTCCTGACAGGAGCGCATTTTCTCGACGGCGACCAGGCCGCCTGCGAGGGCGCGCTGGCCGCAGGGTGCCGGTTCGTCGCCGGCTATCCCATCACCCCGTCGACGGAGGTCGTGGAGCGGTTCGCGGCGCGCATCCCCCTCGTGGGGGGAGTCTTCATCCAGATGGAGGACGAGATCGCCTCGTCCATCGCGATTCAGGGGGCCGTGTGGGCCGGCCAGAAGGCCATGACGGTCACCTCGGGGCCCGGCCTGTCCTTGATGATGGAGCACGTGGGGTTCGCGGCCATGACCGAGACCCTTTGCGTGTTCGTCGACGTCCAGCGCGCCGGGCCCTCGACGGGCCTGCCGACCCTCCCCGGCCAGGGCGACATGATGCAGGTGAAGTGGGGCTCCCACGGCGACTACGAGCCCATCGCCCTCGTGCCCAGCTCGCCCCAGGAGTGCTTCGACCTCATGATCCGGGCCTTCAACCTGGCCGAGACGTTCCGCGCGCCGGTCTTCTTCATGATGGACGAGGTCGTCGGGCACATGACGGAGCGCGTCGTGATCCCCGGCGCGTCGGCCATCGAGGTCGCCGAGCGCCGCCTCACCCGGAAGAAGCCCGGCGAGTACCGCCCCTTCGAGGCGAACGGAGACCTCGTCCCCGACATGGTCCGCTCGGGCGAGGGCTACCGCATCCACGTGACGGGCCTGACTCACGACGAGAGGGGCTACCGGGCCATGACCGCCGCCGCCCACGGGAGGCTCGTCGAGCGCCTCTCGAACAAGGTCCGAGCCAACCGCGACCGCCTCGTGGACGTGCGCGAGGACGGCGTCGATGGCGCCGACGTCGTCGTGGTCTCCTACGGCATCACCTCCCGCGTGGCCGCCCGCGCCGTCGCCGAGGCCCGCGAGCGCGGCGTGAGGGCCGGTCACCTGCGCCTCGTCATCGCCTGGCCCTTCCCGGCGCGTCGCGTGCGGGAGATCGCCGCGCGCGCCAAGGCCTTCGTGGTGCCGGAGCTGAACCTGGGCCAGATGGCCCTCGAGGTGGAGCGGGCGGCGGGCGGCCGCGCGGTGGTCGTCCCCGTGCCGCACGCCGGAGGGACCGTGCACGAGCCGGCGGCCATCCTGGAGAAGATCCTGGAGGCGAAGGGATGAGCGAGGCGAGCGAGACCAGCGACGTGAACCACGCGAGCGACGTGAACGACGCGAGCGAGGAGCTGGAGATCGACCTCCCGGAGGAGATCGACGTCGACAACCCGGTCTGGCCCTACCTGAGGAAGGACCGGATCCCCCACATCTGGTGCCCCGGCTGCGGCATCGGGACCACGGTGAACTGCTTCGCCCGCGCCCTCACCGACTCGGAGATCGACCTCGACCGGGTCGCCATCGTCTCGGGGATCGGCTGCACCGGCCGCGTGGCCGGCTACCTGAACCTCGACTCCTTCCACACGACCCACGGGCGGGCGATCCCTTTCGCCACGGGCCTCAAGCTCGCCAATCCGCGCCTCAAGGTGGTGGTCTACTCGGGGGACGGCGACCTCTTCGCCATCGGGGGAAACCACTTCGTCCACGCGGCGCGGCGCAACATGGACCTCCTGGTCATCTGCGTGAACAACTTCACCTACGGCATGACGGGCGGCCAGATGGGGCCGACGACGCCCGTGGGCGCCGTCCAGTCGACGATGCCCTACGGGAACTTCGAGACCCCCTTCAACCTGCCCTTCCTGGCCGACGCCTGCGGCGCGGTCTACGTGGCCCGCTGGACCGTGTACAACGTCCGCCAGCTCGGGCGCGCCATGAAGGAGGGCCTCGAGAAGCGCGGTTTCGTCTTCATCGAGGCCCTGGCGCCCTGTCCGACCCTCTACTCCCGCAGGAACAAGCTCGGCGATGGCGTCGACCAGCTCAAGTACTACAAGGCGAACAGCGTGGTCAAGAACGGCGCCGACACGAAGGAGGTCGGCCTCTCGTTCCAGGGCGAGATCAGTGTCGGGAAGTTCGTCGACCGCGAGCGGCCGACCTGGCTCGAGGCCATGGACGCGCACTACGCCCAGGTCTTCGCCGGCGAGTACGTGCCCCACGGAGGTCTCCATGGCGAGGACTGAGGTGTCGATGTCGAAGACTGAGACGTCGAGGACCGAGACTTCGAGGACCGAGATCCGGATCGGCGGCCTCGGGGGGCAGGGGGTGATCCTCTGCGGGATGGTCATCGGCAAGGCGGCCTCGATCTACGACGGCAAGAACGCGACCCTCATCCAGTCCTTCGGGCCCGAGGCGCGCGGGAGCGCCTGCAGCGCCCAGGTGATCGTGGCGGAGGGGCCCATCGACTACCCCTACGTGCGGCAGCCGGACGTGCTCGTCCTCCTGTCGCGCGACGCCTACGCCCAGTTCATCGATCAGCTCAAGCCCGGCGGCCTCCTCCTCTACGAGAGCGACCTCATCGCGCCGGACGAGCGGCTCCCCGCCCGGGCGCGGGCCCACGGCATCCCGGCGACGCGCTTCGCCGAGGAGCTGGGGCGCCGCCTCGTCCTGAACATCGTGATGGCCGGCTTCTTCACCGGCGTGACGGGTCTCGTCCCCATCGACACCGTCGAAAAGGCGGTGCGCGATTCGGTGCCCCGCGGCACCGAGGACCTGAACCTGCGCGCCCTTCGGAAGGGCTACGCCTTCGGCCTCGAGCTCGTGGGGAAGGGCCAGCGGTCCGGGGTGGCGTGATCGCGGGCGTTCCCGCCAGGTCGCGGCCCGCGGACCAGATCGTGAGTCCATGTCGCCGTCCCGGCATGACCACGAGGGTCCTTGGAGCTTCAGCTCCTCCCGCGGTCCGAAGACGCCGGTACCATCACCGGACGCGTTGGATAGCGGCCGGGGAGCCGAGAAGCCCTGGTGGATGTGAGAAGAGCTGCGGGGGATAATCGGCACGCACAGGAGACGTCGCACCATGAAGGGATTCAGCCGCATTACTCAAGACCCGGCAGTGATGGGAGGCAAGCCATGCATCCGCGGCTTGCGCGTGACCGTGGGGACGATCCTCGGGCTCCTGGCTTCTGGGCACGCGCCGGAGAAGATCTTGAAGGCCTATCCCTACCTCGAGGCCGATGACATCCCTGAGGCGCTGGCCTATGCGGCCTGGCGGCTGGAGGAGATCGAGGTTCCTCTCGGGTCGCCTTGAAGCTCCTCATCGACATGAACTTGAGCCCGGGGTGGGTGGACTGGCTGGCAGTCCGGCGTGTGGAGGCCATTCACTGGTCCGCCGTGGGTCCCGGCACCGCCGAGGACCCGGAGGTCATGGCCTGGGCAGCCGCGAATGGGTACGTGGTGTTCACGCACGACTTGGGCTTCGGCGCCTTGCTGGCTTCGGTCGAGGCCACGGGGCCAAGCGTCCTCCAGGTGCGCACCCAGGACGTGATGCCGGAGAGCCTCGGGCCGAGGGTCCTGAGGGTTCTCGAGGAGCATGAGGCGTCGTTGCGGTCGGGGGCCATCATCGTGGTCGAGGAGGCGCGGGCTCGAGTGCGGATCCTTCCGCTGCCCCGCCCGCAGTAAGGGAATCGAGGCGATCCACGACTCGAGCGCTCAGGGCTCGACCTTGTAGGTCGGCTCCTGGTCCTCGGGCGGCGTCCACTCGCCGTCCTCGCCGAGCTCGCCGCCGCCTTGGTCCTCGAGGTCCCGCCCCACGGACCAGACCTTGAGTTTCTCCCGCGAGTAGCGGAGCGGCTGGCCGTCGAAGGGGTCGCGGGGCACGGCCTCGAGGTATCGTGGGACGAGCTCCGCGAGCGCCTCGGGCAGCTTGCCCGCCTCGAGCCGGTGGGCCCTGATGGCGAGCAGGACGCGGGTGGCGGAGAAGGCGAGCTCGAGCTGATCTCTGGGCCGAAGGGCACACTCCATGAGCGCGATCTCCCAATGCGCGATCCAGGCCCCGATGCCGTTCGAGACGGTCCTGTCCAGAGGGGTTGTCACCCCGCAGCGTTCGCTCAGGTGGTGCGTCCTCTGCGCACAGGGCAGATCGATCTCCTCGAGCAGGACGCGCAACGCCTCGCCGACCAGCCGCCGCGTCCGGTGCGGCTTGAGGCAGTACCGGGAGGTCATGATGACCTCGTCCATCCGTTCGAAGACGTCCTGGGACGCTGCCGATGGGCTGAGATTCTCTCCGCGGGTCAGGCGGAGCATGTCGTGCACGGTGAGCTTGCCGCTGGCGAGATCGGCGAGGCCGCGTGTGAACAACAGGTATTCCCCGCGGAGCGCCGCCCGGAGGCCGCCTGCGTTGAGTTGGAGCCCCTTCAGCTCAGAGAGCGCGTGGTGAAGCTCTTCCGGACCAACCCTGGGGACGAGGAGCCGGAGGGCCTGGAGGCCCATCTGCTCCACCCCCGTCCCGACCATGTAGTCGATCCACGCGCCTTCGCAGTTCGCAAGGCGGCGGCCCAGGCGGACCGCCTGGAGCGCGCTCTCCACGCCCTCGCCCGTACGCCCAGCCCGCGCGAGCGCGTGCGCCCGGACCGCGAGCACGAACTTCGCGCCGAACACGTCCCTCACGTAGGAGACGGAAGCGCCCAGTGCTGGCTGCGGCACCTGCAAGCTGGGCCGCGCCAGGGCCTCCGCGATGAGCTCGAGCGCCCTCCCGTTACGCTCGAGGATGGCCTCGGCGAGGATTTCGTCCCACGCCTTTCCCTCGAGCATGCGGTCAAGCAGATGCACCGGACCGCTCGCGTCAAGCGCCTCACCGGGCTGCTCAGGCTCGATGGTCGTTGGCCAGGCAAGGTCGGGGTCGCCTCCGGGCAGCTTCACGAGCCCTTCCAGCTCCCGGAGCAGCGCGAACCCGTTCTCCCCCTCCGGCACGGCGGCGAAGGTCGGGAACAGGTCCTGATCGTTCGGCGCCGGGTCGTCCCCGCCGCCGAGCATGGCGAACCAGGCGAGGAAGCCGACCGAGAGGAGGAGCAGCACGAGGACCAAGCTCAGGATCCAGAACGCCAGCTTGCGCATGCATCACCTCGCGAGTCGTCCCATCGCCGAGCGAGTCTACCAATCCCTGCGCCCTGGAGGGGAGTCTCGCAAGCTGGGTGCTGCTTTCATGGCCCACGGCGCCGGCCTCCGCCCGCCGCCTCGGTCCGAACGGGGCGCCCTGGGCAACCCGTGCCGGGGCCCCCGCCCCCCCGAGCGCCAGGTTCTGCCTACAAACGCAGCTCCTTCTTCGCCTTGGTCCAGGGGATGCTCTTCTCCTTCCGACGCGCCTGGATCCTGCGCCAGAAGGCAGGGGACGAGGCTCGAGTGAGGCTCTCCTCGTCAAGATCGGGCCACGCGCTGAGGACCCCTGCGGGCTTGCCGTCGTAGAAGCTCCGGTTCAGCCGGCTCGCCTGTGGACCTCTATGAGCCGCCCTGAAAGGTCCGCGAACGACGCGACCGCGCCGTTTCGTTCTCCTGGATCTGGCGCTCGATCTCGTCGCGGTGAGCGCGGACGTAAGCCCAGGCGTTCGCGAGGTCCTCGGCCCTCAAGGTCGGGTAGCTCCGGAGAATCTCCGCCTCGCTCGTCCCGAGCCGCCTCGCCTGCTCGAGGAGCCAGACGGGTATCCTCGTACGGACGATGCACGGCTCGCCGCCGCAGACCCCTGGGACGCTCTCGATCCCGGGAAAGGCGTCCCCCAGTTCCTGGACCACGAGCTTGAGGACCTGGGCCTTCTCGGCACGCGACATCGTTGCGATGAGCCTCTCGGCCTCGTGGACTCTGTCCATGGGCTCCATGGTACCGCGGTGAAGCGCCCGTTGCACAGGCGTGGGTTGGCCGCGCATTTCCTCGAGAGGGTTGAGGTCGAGCGCACAGGTCGATGATCTTCTTCCGCGCGGGCCTCGTCCCGGGCCCCGCCGGCTGGCCGCCTGCAGGCAGCTCGACACGGCGCCAGGCCCTCGCTATCATTGGGCGCATGGTCCTCGTTCGCTTCAGCGACGCACAGTCTGAACGCAGGGGGCTTGGGTACCTCGCAGGACGCTTCCCTTTCAAGAGCTGGGAGAGCGGCCAGACCCTTGTCCCCGAATCCGCGCTGCCTCACCTGGCGGTGCAGGGGATCCGTTTCCAGGTGGAGGGTCAGCCGACCTATGAGCAGTGCCTTCCGGCGGTTCGAGGTCCTGCTCCCGCTAAAGTTTAACGACGGCAGATCCGTCCCTGAGGATCTCATCGCTGACACGCTGCTCGAGCTGCGGAAGCAATTTGGAGCGGTGGCTTGCGAAACCCAGACGATACGCGGGCAGTGGCAGCATGAGGGGGAAATTTACCGCGACGATCTCGTCCGCGTGTTCGTGGACGTTCCCGATGTCCCGGAAAACCGAAGCTTCTTCCTCGAGTTGAAGGACCGCTTGAAACAGAGGTTTCAGCAAGTCGAGATCTGGGTGACCACGTACCCTCTCGAGGTCCTCTGACGGATTCCTATCCACGGATGCTCCTGCCTGCATCTCACACCGGACGCAGCGCAAGCAGGCGGGGCCCCTACCGCGGCCTGAACGGCGCGAGCGGGTCGACCGGGGGCGGGCGTTCGGCCAGCATGTCCTCGCGCGGGTCCCGCTCGAGGTCCGCTCGCAGCGCCTCGAGGGCCTCGAGCATGCGGCGGTAGTCGGGGTCGGAGGTGCTAGCGAAGGGGGCCGGCGCGCAGCGGCCCGCGCCGCCCGCCCCCGCGGCCAGCGGCATGCGCAGGGCGGGGCTCCGCTCGATCGATGGGACCCGCACCCTCCTCGCGCGCTCGACCTCGCCCTTGTGGCAGGAGGCGCAGCGGCGCGCGAAGACCTCCTCGAGGGCGGCCCGCGGCTTCCCCTGGACGAGCTCGCGGCCGCCGGTCCCGCGGCGCGAGAACTGGTAGGTGCCGTAGTAGGGCGCGTTGAGGTCGATCCAGGTCGCGATGGACCGCAGCGCGTCGGGCGGGACCTCGACGTGCCTCCGGTGCTCGCCGCGCAGGACCTTGACGAGCTTGCTCGCGTGCGAGCCGTAGTAGCGCGGGGGCCTCAAGGCGAGCGTCGCCGAGGAGTAGATGTTCACGTAGCTCACCCAGCCCGAGGTGAGGGTGTCGTAGGCGACGTTGAAGAGGTTCGTGGCGTCCCCGGAGAGGTCGATGCCGCCGTCGGTCCGGTCGCCCGAGTGGCAGCGGCCGCAGTGGCGGTCGAGGACGGGCTGCACGTCGCGGCGGAAGTCGGGGGCGTGGGCGCCGCCGGGCGGCGGCTCGATCCTCGAGGGCGGGCGCTTGAGGGCGAGGGCGGCGGCGTTGGGCGGCGCGGTGCGGCGGTCCTCATGGCAGCCGGCGCACGTCACCGTCTGCCCCGCCTCGAGGTGGACGAAGCTCCGCATGCGCTGGATCTCGAGGCCGTCCGCGTCGAGGGCCGCGAAGTAGAGCGCCTTCGCAGCGGGGGCGCGGAAGGACGCCGAGCCGTCCGCCTCGACGGGCACCTCGCCGAGGAGGACCTTCACGGCGAAGTTCCCGTCGCGGCTCACGGCGGGGTGCTGCAGGCCGTGGCCCTGGCAGTCCGCCGAGACCGGCTTCGGGACCTCCTCGACGACGCGCAGGCTCTTCACCTCGCCGCGCTCGACGCCGTGCAGGCCGGCGTACACATCGAGGACGACGAAGGCGCCCTCCCCTCCGCCGCCCGTCGCCGCGGCGAGGGCCGGCGGCCGCGGCCGCGGCACGGCGGGCATGGCCTCGAAGCTCGAGGTCTCGGGGTCGCGGTGGAGGAGGTAGCGGTGGCCCGTCCGGTCGAGGAGGTAGAGGCCGTAGCCGCGCGGCTCCCGCGGGTCGGGGCCGTAGGCATAGGAGACGATGAACCAGTCCTCGGAAAGGGGCCAGGGGTTCATGTAGTAGCCGACGTCGGTACGGTGCCAGGCGAAGTGGTGGGGCGGCGGCAGCTCGGGGGTGAGGCTCGTGAACGCCGCGGGGCTGCGGCAGGCGTCGAGGGGGTCGACGAGGGCGATGGGGCCCGCCGCGATGGGCATGTGGGGCGCGAGCGTGCAGACCACGAGCCGGCTCCCCGGCACCTGGCGCGGCTCCCAGAACGTGATGGGGCCCCAGTGGGCGCCGGCCACGTGCGTCGCGAAGGTCCCGTCTGGCCGAGCGCGCCAGAGGCTCTGGTTGTTGCCGACATTCTTGTCGACGTACTCCCACCGCGTGTAGAGGAGCGAGCCGTCCGCGGCCACGCTCGGCGTGAACTCGTTGACGGTGTTGGCCGAGAGGCACCGCACGTCGGAGCCGTCGGGGGCCATCGAGTGGAGGACCGAGACCGTGAAGGCGTTGTGGCAGAGGACGACGCGCCGCGCGCGCGTCGAGATGAACCCTATGCGGCGGTCGGGCAGGTACACCGGGTCGACGTCGTCGTGCTCGGTGTCGGTGAGTCGGCGGAGGCCGGTCCCGTCGGCCCGGACCTCGTAGATGCGGTAGGGCTCGGCCGCGTCCGGCGGCTTGTACGAGAAGACGACGCGCTCGCCGTCCCAGGAGACGTCGGGGTCGCGGAAGATCCCGCCCTCGAGCTCCGAGGCGATCCTGCGCGGCGCCGCATCGGGCCGCGGCTCCTCGAGGACGTAGAGGCCGCCGCCGAAGCGGTGGCTGCCGTCGAAGTGGGTCGTGTAGATGTGGCTCGTGTCGTAGGTCGCGCGCTTGACGAAGACAAGCTTCAGGCCTCGAAGGAGCGGGTTCGCGAGGGCGACCCGGTCCTCGAGCCGGAAAGCCTGGAGGTAGAGGTCGTAGGCCCGCCGCCAGCGCGCCTCCCCTTCGAGCGTCCCGCGGGCGAGGGCCCCGAGGTCGCAGGAGACGCGCTCGAGCTCGGCCGCCTCCTCCTCGAGGCCGCCTCCGCCGGCGGCGCGGTGCTCGGCGATGAGCCGCGCCGTCCGCTCGAGCACCTCCCGGAGCTTCGCCGTCGAGAGCGGCAGCTCGGCCGACTCGGTCCGGCCGCCGCCGAGCGCCGCCGTGAGCCGCGCGGCCCAGCCGTCGCCGTCGGGCCGGGTCGAGGGGACGATCGCCGCCTCGAGGCGGCACCGCCCCTCGCCGAGGAGAGCGAGCTCGAGGACGCGGTGGGCCGCCGGGTGCGGCGGATCGAGCTTTCGGAAGCGGACGATCGGGTTGTAGTCGTCGGGCACCGCGACCGTGCCGTCCTCGAGGAGGAAGGCCTCGAAGCCGTCCCGGTCCTGGCGGGGCCCGGCTACGGAGCCGAGGCGGTCGTCGAGCTTGCGCGCGCCGGGACGCTCGAGCTTCCAGCCCTCGGGGAAGAGTTCGGCCGCGTCGAGCCGGAGGGCCACGATGTGGGGGATGCAGGGGCCGGGGCACTCGAGGCGGAGCGTGCGCTTCCCGCGCTCGATCGCGACGTCGCAGACCTTCTCCCACGCGGCCGTGCTGGACATCCAGCTCCCCGTGGTGGACCCGAAGCCGCGGGCCGCCTTCGCTCGGTCGAGGTAGACGTCGACGGGGCGCGCCTCGGCCGCGGCGTAGCGGGCATGGAGGGAGTACGTCGCGGAGACCGGGAAGTCGATGTCGTACTCCGCCCAGTTCGGCGCGGTGCCGCCGTTGACCACGATGGGCTCCGCGTCGGCCCAGGATTCGGAGGCCATCGCCCGGAGGTTCCCCCGGTCGAAGGAGTAGGCCGGGAGGAGGATCGAGCCCCCCGGCTCCGGGTGGCCCCGGGCGGCGGCCGGCAGGGCCAAGGCCAGGGGCAGGAGGCGGAGCGCGGCGGCGGCGAGGAGGCGGACGGCGGCGGGGCGATCGCGGGTGGGCTTCATGGCGGTGCCGATCGTGGGCCATGGGGCGCCGGCGCCGCCGTGACGTGGGTCACGGGCGGGGTGCGGCCGCCCCTTGGCGCTCGCCCGCCCGTCGCGCACAATCGCGCCATGGTCCGGCACCCGCGCCTCGCGCTTCTGGCGTTCGCCGCGCTCACGGCGGCGCCTGCTCCGGTCTCGGCCGCGGGCGCGTCGCCCGCCTGCTCCGGCGCCTGGGTGCGTCCCTCGTGGCCCGCGGGCGAGCCGCGCTTCCCCGACCGGCGCCTCGCGTGGTTCCAGCTCCCGAACGCGGCCGTCGTCTACCGTAAGGAGCTCGAGGTCCCGCAGGGGGTCCTCGCCGCCGCGGCCCGCATCGAGACCCCGGGCCACCTGTACCTGCTCGTTGACGGGCGCGAGGCCTTCTCGCACCCCGCGGGGTACGAGGAGGGCAGGCGCGCCCGAGGCGGCGCCTTCGACGTGGACCTCACGCCGCACCTCGGGCCGGGCCGCCACGTGCTGCTCGCGGGTGCGCCGGCCGAGGGCTTCACGCTCGCGGGCACGATCGAGCGGCTCGACGGCTCGAGCGAGGCCCTGGCCACCGATGGCTCGTGGCGCGCGGCGAAGCTCGCACCCGGGACCGCCCACGAGTACTCGCCTCACGCCCTCCCGGGCTTCGACGACCCCTCCTGGGCCAAGGTCGAGGCGGACCCGGCGAGGGCGATCGAGGTCTCCCGCGAGGCTCTCCTCGAGGCGTGGCTCCGCTCGGGAGCGCGGCGCCTCGCGCGCCGTCTCGACGATGCCGAGTGGCGCCTCGAGCTCATCGCGCGGCGTGGGATCGCGCTCATCGACGGCGAGGCCTTCGACGGCGGCGGGCCCGAGCTCGCCCACGCAGCCGCGGTCGCCCGCGCCCGCCGCGAGCTCGGCGGGCTGCCGCGGTTGCGCGAAGCCGCCGGCGCCTCGAAGGACCCCGAGGGCGGTCTCGCCGCCTTCCGGGCCGCGCTGGGCCGCGCCGAGGCCCTCGAGGGCGCGGTCGAGGCCGCGAGCCTGCTCCTCTTCCTCGACCAGGAGCTCCGCCACCTCGAGGCCGCGGCCTTGCTCCTCCGCGAGGCCGGCGCGAGCCCGCCGGCGGTCGACCTCGGCTCGGCGCGGGAGCGCGTGGCGTCCGCGGCGCGCTCTCTCGATTCCGCCGAGCGGGCCGCGCAGGCCCTCGCGGCCCTCCGCGAGGCGCGGGCCGCCGCCGCAACGGGCCGCCGGCGCCTCGAGGAGGCGTGGGGCCACCCGCTCGCCCGCCGCGGCGAGTCGCGCTTCTCGAAGCTGGGCTGGATCCCCGCGACGAGCATGGTCGGCGGCGAGCTCGGCGACTGGGGGATCCGGGTCGAGCCCTCCGAGGCGCCCGAGGCGGTCCGGGCGCCCGCGTCCTGGCGCTTCCAGCTCGACCCCGAGGGCGCGGGTCTCGACGCGGGCTGGCACACGGTGGGCTTCAACATCGAGGACCAGTGGCCGCAGCTCAAGGTCCCCGGGACGTGGGAGGGCAAGCACAAGCAGGCGAACCCGCGCTATCCGGGCGACCACCCCTTCCCGGGCAAGGTCGAGCCCTCGGCGGACGGCCCGTACAACGGCTTCGCCTGGTACCGCGCCCGCCTGCGCGTGCCGGAGGGGTGGCGAGGCGCGGACGTCGAGGTGCGGATCGGCTGGGCCGACGACTTCGACTGGACGTACTTGAACGGCGAGCTCCTGGGCGCGACGGGACCCGACGCGCCCGGCTGGACGAAGGCGCCTCGCCGCTACACGGCGCCCCGCGCCCTCGTCCGCTTCGGCGACGAGAACGTCCTCGCCGTGCGCGTCTACGACGCGGGCGGCGATGGCGGGCTCGGGCCCGTCGAGCTGCGCAGCGCGGCTCCCTTCGCCCTCGCCGCGGCGGGGGGCCGGCCCCGGGTGGTGCGCTCGCCCTTCTCACCGGGCGTCCTCCTCCAGGCGCGGGGCGATGAGATCGCCCTCTGGGGCCTCCGGGACGGCGACGAGGAGCCCGCCGCCGCGCTGCCCCTCGCCTCGGGCGCCGCCGCGCGGCGCGCGGGCGCTCCGGGCGCGCTCTCGCTCTACCGGCGGCCGGAGGACGGCCCCCTCGCCGACAACTGGGCGCTCCTCTGGGCCCCGTTCCGCGGCGCCGATCGCGAGCGGCCCGTCGAGGTCGTCCTCGAGCGCGCGCCCGAGTCGATCGAGTGGAAGGTGGAGCCCGGCGGCGCCGCGGCGCTCCGCCTGCGATTCGGCCAGGCGGGCGCGCGAGCCGCCCTCGTGCGGTCCGTGAGGCTCGCTCCGCCCCGGGACGGCGAGGCCATCGCCCCGGAGCACGTCGAGCGGCTGCGGGCCTGGTCGCGCGAGCTCCTCCGCTACCCCACGAGCTACACCGAGGCCGTCCGCGCGAGCCCCTCGGACCCCGGGCGGGTCGAGGTCCTCGCCGCCTACGAGCACGAGAGCCTGGCGAACGAGTGGAGCGCACCCGAGGGGCCGCCGCCCCCGTCGGCGCCGGTCCCCGTCCTCCTCGCCTACGCGCTCCAGTGCGGCTGGCGCGACGCCGGGATCGACGTCCCCGTCCGCGACACGGGCCTCGACCTCGGCAAGTACGGGACGTACCAGGTCGCCCCGGGGACGAGCGTGCTGCGCTATCACTACCCGCGTGGCTCGATCCCGCGGCTCGCCGGCTTCACCTCGTGGGTCTTCATGCCCTGGGACGCCGGCGTCGAGGGGAACGACCTCGAGTGCGAGGCGGTCGCGCTCACGGGCTCGAGCTCGTACCGGCCCCAGCATAACTTCGCGGGCGAGAAGGCGGCGGTCTTTGCGGACTACTGCCGGGAGCACGGAATCGCGTACATCAACAACCCCGACAACGTCCTCGGCGAGAAGGCCTGGGACAAGGAGGCGAAGCTCCCGCGGACGGAAGTCTGGGTCGAGCACTGCCGCGCGCTCGTCGCGCAGTTCGCCGGCCGCGGCCGGGACGAGGTCGTCCTCGACCTGATCAACGAGGCCGCCAACATGAAGGCCTCGGTCTACAACCCGCTCGTCAAGCGCCTCACCGAGGAGGTCCGCAGGATCGACCCCGACCGCCTCCTGTACGTCGAGACCTGCCAGTCCTGGGGCGCCGTCGAGGAGTTTCCTTCACTCGAGCCGACGGGCGACCCGCGGACCGTCTACAGCTTCCACGACTACAACTTCCGCCTCCGCGGCGAGGAGCGCTGGCCGCGGCTCGACGCCGACGTCCGCTCGCTCTACCGCCAGTGGCTCCCGGCCTTCGAGTTCATGGCGCGGCACCAGGCGCCGATAGGGATCGGAGAGTTCGGCGGTTACGCGTTGGGGGCCGAGCACGGGCCGCACGCCGTCGCGCTCCTCCTCGACAAGCTGCGGGTCTTCGACCAGTTCCAGATGCACTTCCACTACTACCCCGGACGCGGGGTCCTCTGGCCGCGAGCCGACGGGAGCCTGCGGCCCAGCCAGGTGGCGCACGTCTTCTGGCGCTACTTCGGCCTCGGGTACTTCAACAGGCTTTTCCCGGGCTTCGAGCCGATCCCGGGGAGCACCCTCGCCGTGCACCCGGCGAACCCGAGCGCCTTCGTCCACCGCGGGAAGCCGGTGGCGCTGATCGGCGACTACACCTGGGGCACCTTCTCCGACGCCGGCTACGACTTCACGGCGATGCTCGACACCTTGAGGTCGAACGGCCTCAACTTCTCGAGGGTCTGGCTCTGGTGGGGCTGCGAGCGCTTCCCGCCGCCGGCGGACACGACGCACCACGTGCCCTATGTGCGGGCGGGCCCGGGCCAGGCCCTCGACGGGAGGCCGCGCTACGACCTCACGCGGTTCGACCCGGCTTTCTTCACGCGGCTGGAGGCCCTGTGCGCCGCGGCGCGGGAGCGCGGCGTGTTCCTGCAGCTCGTCCTCTTCGACGCCTGGATGCTCAAGCACCCGCACCTCTGGCGGCTCCACGCCTTCCACCGCGACAACAACTCGAACGGGGTCGATGGCGACCCGAGGGGCACGGGGACCGGCACCGACGGCGAGAAGGGCTTCTGCTCCCTGGGCAACCCGGCGGCCCTGGAGGCCCAGAAGGCCTTCGCCCGCGAGGTGGTCGAGGCCGTGAGCGACTTCGACAACGTCCTCCTCGAGGTCTCGAACGAGAACTACTACAGCGAGGCCTGGGAGCGGGCGCTCGCCGAGTACATTCGCGCCCGCGAGCTCGGGAGGCCGCGCCGGCACCTGGTGATGCCCCTCGAACTCCCCAACCACGACCACGGCGGGATCAAGACGTGGCGCCTCCCGCAGCTCCGCGCGGCGCTTCTCGGTGCCCGCTCGCTGCGCCAACCGGCAGTCTTCGACACGGACGGGATCGGCAGCCCCGACGACGCGACGGTGCGCGCGGCCGCCTGGACGGCGTTCGCGAGCGGGGGGCACGTGAGCTACCTCGACGACAGCCTCCAGCCCGGGGCCGAGCACGGCGGCGACCTCCAGGGCTCGCGCCGCGCCGCCCTCCGCCGGCAGCTCGGCCACCTGGCCGCCTTCGCGCGCACGACGCGCTTCTGGGAGCTCGAGCCCGACGGCGGGCTCGCGAAGGGGCTCGTGGTGGAGGGCCGCGCCTTCGCGGCGGCCTCGACGAGGGAGGTCATCGCCTACCTCCCGGCGGGCGGCGCCGTGAGGCTCGACCTGACGAGGCTCCAGGGCCGCCTCGAGGCGCGCTGGCACGACCCGAGGGAGGGCGGCGCCGGCGAGGCCTTCGATCTCCAGGGCGGTGCCGAGCGCGAGCTGCGCGCGCCCGACGAGCGGGACTGGGCGCTGCGGGCGGTGGTCGCGCGGTGAGGGGAAGGCCACCGGCCCTCACGCCCGCCTCGCCGCTGGCGAGCTTCGGATCGCCTCTCGTCTCCTGTGTCTGCGCTCGCATAGAAAGGCGCGACCAATTATCGATTGGCTGATAAAAAGTCGGACCCTTGGGACCTGCGTCGCAACGCCTGCCGTCTCTGAGGCTTAGGTCGACGGCTCTAGGACGGCCTTCCCGCCATCAGGGAGAGTCTCGCCGGTGTCCCGTGGCCCGAAGAGGAAGAAGGCAATGACTCGGATACTCCAGCGGCCTTGTAGACGTCGCGGTGGGATTGCCATGCAAATTCACCGCGGGCCAAGCAATCCGCTGAAGCCAGGATTCCCCGAGAACCGTACCCTGCCCCTTCGCGCCGGCGCGAGGCAGGTCCCGAGTCCGCGACCTCGGACCGCCGGATCCCGAGCAACAGCCGGCTGCCGCCCTTGTCCCCCGGCGCCGCGCGAACCATACTGGGCGCGCCGGGGAGGACGGATCCGGACGCGGGAAAGGAGCGTGAAGGAGCCATGGATGCGCTGATGAGGAAGGCGGTGTGCTGGACGGTCGCGTGGCAGCTCGTCCTCCCCTTGCCGCTGTCGCCGCTCTTCGTGCCGATCCTGCCGGGCATGCGGCTCGGCCCGGCGTGGGCCGAGGAGCCGCGGGCTCCGCTCGGCGCGGAGCTGAGCCCCGAGGCGCGGCGGCGCGTCGCGGACCGGCTCGAGCGGCTCCTCGACGCGGTCGAGGAGGCGGCTCGCGAGATGCCGCGGGACCGCTTCGACGTCCACGGGGTCCTCGACGCTGCGGGGCGGGATCCCGAGAAGCTCCTCGGGTGGGTCAAGGCCAACACCGAGTGGGTGCCCTACGAGGGCGCGCTCCGCGGCGCCGCGGGGGTCCTCATGGACCGGCTGGGGAACAGCCTCGACCGGGCGATCCTCCTCCTCGAGCTCGCCCGCGCCGCGGGCCAGAAGGCCCGGCTCGCTCGGGGGGAGCTGTCGGACGAGGAGGCTCGACGGATCATCGAGCGCGCGGCCGTACCGCGCCCCGTGCCCCCGGCGCGCGAGGCCGAGGCGCTCGGCCCCGCCATGGCCCGCGCCCTCGCGGACTTCCCGGAGCTCGGCGACTGGCGCAGGACCGCGGCCCACGAGTCGGCGCGCGCAGCCGAAGAGGCCGTGCAGGCCGCCGCGGCGGCCGCGGCCGAGGTGGATGCTCTCGTGGGCGGGCCGCGCGGACCGGGCGCCGCCGAGGCTGAGGCCGACCAAGACGGGAGGCCGAAGCGCGGGGCGGCGCTCCTCGCCGCGGCGCGGGACCACTGGTGGGTCCAGGTCCGGCGCGGCGGCGAGTGGATCCACCTCGACCCCCTCGCGCCGGCCGCCGGCGGGGCGCTGGCGGGCGAAGGGCAGCCTCTCGAGGCGGAGGCGCCGCCGGGGAGGCTCCCCGTCGAAGAGGCCCTCTGCCACGAGCACGAGATCCGCGAGGTGATCGAGAAGTGGGCCGCGGGGCGCCTCGAGGAGCTCACGGCGCTCAGGCGCTCGGTCCGGCC
>JACQVW010000097.1 GCA_016209535.1 Planctomycetota bacterium
CCTCCTCTACGACGCCCTCTGTCCGATCTGCGCGCGGTCGGTAGGGGTGCTGCGGCGGCTCGGGCTCCTGGAGCGGGCCGAGGCGCGGCCCATCGACGAGGCGGAGGAGCTCGGCCTGCCGCCGGAGGAGGTGGAGCGCCTGCGATCGGGGATGCTCCTCGTCTGGCGGGCCTCGGGGGAGCTCGCGCGTGGCTTCGACGCCCTGGTGAGGCTCCTCGAGCTGCACGGGCGGCTCCGCCGGCTCGTCGCGGTCCTGCGGGTCCCGCCGCTGCGCGCCCTGGGGCGCGCCGGGTACGCCTTCGTGGCCTCCAACCGCCGCATCCTCTCGCCGCCGGCGACGGGGGGCGCCGCGTGCGCCTGCGACCCGCCGTTCCACCTCGGGGCTCGGGCGGCGCTCCTGGTCGCGCTCGCGCTCCTGGCCTTCGGGCTGCCCGCCGTCACCGGCGGCACGCGGTTCGCGCTCTTCTGGGCCGCGGGCGGGGTCTCGGCGGCCGTCGTGGGCGCTGCCGCGGCACCGCGGCGGGCCGCCGCGGTCCTTTGGCAGAGTCTCGCCGTCCTCGCCCTCGGAGCGTCCGTCCTCGCGCCGCTCCTCTTCCTGGGCCGCGCCGCCGTGAGCCTCGGTGCGCCGGGGCCCCTCGTCGCGGGGTGGATCTGGCTCGCGGCCATCCTCTCGGCCGCCGTGGTGCTCCGCTCGGCGACGCGGCGGTGCCGGGCGCTGGGGCTCCCCGCGTGGCTTCCCGGGGCCTGGGCGGGGCTGCTTCTCGCCACCTTGGGCGCCGCGCTGCCTCCCATACTTCGCCAGATCCATGCTTGAGTGCGACGATTTGGCGAGATAGGATTCGGGCAAAAGTAGCCAAATCCTGCTCGTCGGACCATGATTTGGCGAAATTTAAGAGGTGGTCCTGCCCATGCCCAAGCTCACCGGACGAGAAGCGGAACGGGCTATCTTGCAGAAAACGCTCGATTCGGGCGAGGCGGAGCTTGTGGCCATCTATGGCCGGAGGCGCGTCGGAAAGACGTTCCTGGTCCGGGAGTTCTTCGGAGACCGGCTCTGCTTCGAGTTGACCGGAGTGCACGACGCTCCGGTTCGAGGACAACTGGAGAACTTCGCAGCCGCGCTGGGCCGGGCGGTCGAGAGCCGTGTCCGGCCTACAAGAGCTGGCCGAGTCGGCCACGGCCCGTCTTGGATGGCCGGCGACCCTCGCTGGGCGCCGCCGCCGAGCTGGGCGGCGGCGTTTGAGCAGCTGCGGTCGTTCCTCGAGTCCCTTCCGCGCACCCGAAAGCACGTCGTGTTCCTGGACGAGTTGCCCTGGCTGGCATCGCCTCGTTCGGGCTTCCTGCCGGCCCTCGAGCACTTCTGGAACCACTGGGCCTCGACGCAGCCCCACCTCGTGGTCGTGATCTGTGGGTCGGCATCGGCCTGGATGATCCGCCGCGTCATCCATCAGCACGGTGGCCTGCACAACCGGGTCACGCGCCGGATCCGGCTGGAGCCATTCAGCCTGGCGGAGACCCTCTCGTACCTGAGCAGCCGCCGTGTCGACCTCGGGATTCGCCAGACGCTCGAGCTCTACATGGTGATGGGCGGGGTCCCGCACTACTTGAAGGAGATCGAGCCGGGTCGATCGGCGGCGCAGAACATCGACTCCATTTGCTTTTCGAAGGACGGGCTGCTGCGCGACGAGTTCGGCCACCTGTACGCGTCGCTGTTCGAGCATTCCGAGCGCCACGTCCGTGCGATCCGCGCCATGGCCGAGAGGCGTCGCGGGCTGAGGCGCGACGAGATCTTGAAGGCCGCCCGCATGTGCACCGGCGGGTGCGCTTCGGACTTGCTGGACGAGCTTGTCGAATCGGGCTTCGTACTCCGAACGGTGCCGTTCGGCAGGAGCCGCAAGGATGCGCTCTACCGTCTCGCGACGAGTACTCGCTCTTCTACCTGGCCTGGGTCGAGGACAGCCGCAGCACCGGCAAGGACATCTGGCTCAAGAGGCATTCGAGCCCGTCCTGGAGAGCCTGGAGAGCCTGGAGCGGCTACGCCTTCGAGAGCCTGTGCCTGAAACATGTGCGAGGGATCAAACGGGCGCTGGGCATCGAGGCCGTGGACACGACGGAGTCCTCGTGGTCTTGCCGGCCCGAGGGCCGGTCCGGATCCGGCGCTCAGATCGATCTGGTCATCGACCGCCGCGATGGGTGCATCAACCTCTGCGAGATGAAGTTCGCGGACGCCGAGCTCGCCATCGACACGCGCTATGCGGCGGAGCTCCGCCGGAAGCGCGACGCGTTCCGGAGAGTCACCGGCACCCGCAAGGCCCTCTTCCTCACGATGGTCACAGCCAGCGGCATCAAGAGAAACGAGCATAGCGAGGAGCTGATCTCCAGCTCCATCGTCGCGGACGCGTTGTTCTCGTGACGCCCCCGCCACCGCCATCACCCTCGGCGCCGCAGCCACCTTCGCACCCACCGCGTGGGGTCCATGAGCAGCGGGCACTCGAGGAGGCTGGCGGCGGCCTGGAGGAGCCCCATGGGGCTGCGGCGAGCCCAGCCGAGCTTGAGCCCGGCGCGCCAGCAGGCCCGGTACAGCGCCGGCGCGCGCTCCCAGCCCAGGCAGAGCTTGCGGGCCTCGAGCCACTCGCGCCGCAGGCGGCGGTGGTCCGTGCGCCTCTCGCCGCCCGAGGGCGCCGCCTCGAGGAGGACCTCGGCGAGCCTGGCGAGGAACTGGTGGTACGGCTGGAGGGCCTTCCGGTCGATCCGCGCCAGGCGCTCGCGCGCCGCCCCCACGTCGTCGGCGAAAGCCTCGTCGAGGGCGAGCCACAGCTCGTGGACGTGGGTGGTCCCGTCGGCGGCGAGCGTGAGCGCGTGGAGGCTCACCTCGCGGGCCTCCTCGTCGCGGCCGAGGTCGCGGAGCGCGCAGGCGAGGTTCTGCAGCATCCAGGGCTCCACGCCCTCGCGCTCTCGCCAGCTCGAGAGCCACTTCACCGCGCCGCGCGGGTGCCTCACGGAGCTCAGCCCGTACCCGGTCCAGCCCCAGAGCTCCGTGCTCGCGGCGAGCGCCTCCTTGTGCCTCCTGAAGAAGATCCAGAAGTGGCCCTTGGCTCGCTCCTCGACGAGGGCATCGATGAAGGCCGCGGCCGCGGCCTCCCCGAGCTTCCCGCGCCCGAGGACATCGCCGACCTCGCTCGCCGCGGCCTCGACGGGTCCTCGCGACACGAGCCGGCGGGCCCAGAGAGCCGCGGCCGCCGGGCTCGCCCCCTCGGAGGCCACGGCCTCACCGAGTGCCTCGAGGACATCGCGCCCCCAGCCCGCCGCCTCCAGAGCCTCAGCGGCGCTCGCGAGGGCCCGGTCCGGAGCGTTCGCCTCCCGCGACAGGGCCTCGAAGGCGCTGCGAGCGGCGCCCCTCTCGCCCGAGGCCGCCGCGAGCCGCGCTTCCCGCGGCAGCCGGTCCGGCGGCTTGAGGTGCGGCGCGATGGCCTTCAGGGTCCCCCCGGCGGCCTTGATCTCCGCGGCGTCCTGCCTGCAGTCCTCGAGCTCGAGCTCGAAGAGCCATTGCCCCGCGAAGAGGTAGCTCGGGTCCAGCTCCACGGCGCGGCGCAGGCTCGTCTTGGCCGCGGCACGGTCTCCGGCCTGCCGCTGGGCGTCGCCGAGGTAGCCGTGGCTCGACGCGTCCTCGGGAGCGATCTCCACGAGCCTGCGCGATGCGTCGAGGCACCCCTGGAGGTCTCCCTCGGCCTCGCACCACTCCGCGAGGCGCCTCAAGCCCCAGCCGTAGTCCGGGTTGTCGGCGACGGCGGCGCGCATCTGGCGGATGGCCTCGGCCCGGTTCCCGCGCTCCGCCTCCACCCACGCCGCGCGGCCGCGCAGGATGGTCGGGAGCTGGCCGTCCCAGCCCGCCGGGCGGCACGCCGCGCGGGCCTCCTCGAAGAGTCCCTCCTCCGCAAGCCGCGCGGCCCGGAGGTCGTGGGCCTCCTCGCACCTCGGGTCGAGCGACACGGCCTTCTCGAGAGCCTCGAGGGCCTCCGCCGCGGCTTCCTGCCCCGCGAGCCTGCGGGCGAGGTTGAGCCACGAGAGAGCCTCGCCCGAGCGCGCGGCGGCGAGCTCCCGCGCCAGCTCCAGGGGCGCCTTCGGGCGCCCGAGCTCCGCCGCCCATCCCTCGAGCGCGCCCCAGGCCCAGTCGTAGGCGGGGTCGAGGCGGAGGCTCCGCTCCAGGCGGGCCACGGCCTCCTCCTTCCGCCCGAGCTTCCAGAGGGCGTCGGCGAGGCAGCCATGGTTGCGCGCGTCGAGGGGGTCCCGGCTCGCGGCACGCTCGAGGATCGATCGTGCCTTCTCCAGGTCTCCGGCCCGGCCGTGCACGTCGGCGAGCCTGCGGGCGGGCAAGCTCCAGCCGGGGCTCACCTGGAGCGCGTGCTCGAGCCCATCGACCTCCTGCGCCTCCTCGCCGCGCAGGCTGCGCACGCGGGCCAGGTCCAGCCAGGATCCCGCCACGAGGGGGAAGCGCTCCGCCGTGCGCCGCGCCGCCTCGAGGGCCTCGTCCAGGCGCCCCATGTCGCAGAGCTGCCGCGCGAGGGACGCGCCGGAGTGCCAGAGGTCCGGCCTCGCCTCGTGCGCCTCGCGCAGGCAGGCGAGGAGCTCCTCGGGCGAGAGGACCCCGGCCGCCGCGTCCCGGAACGCGAGGAGGCCGTCGCCGAAGAGGGTCTGCCGCCGGAGCTCCGCCAGGATGAGCTCGAGGGCCTCGCGCCGCTCCGCCACGGTCGCGCAGGCCCCCACGAGGCTCGAGATCGCGAAGGTGTTGTCCCCCGAGAGGCGGATCGCCGCGCGCAGCGCTTCCCGGGCGCGGGCGGGGCTCCCGGCGCGGAGGTGCAGGTCCCCGAGGACGCTGTAAGTGTACGAGTTCCAGGGCTCGAGGCGCCTCGCGATCTCCATCTCCTCGAGGGCCTCGTCGATGCGCTGGAGGCGACCGAGGAGGAGGGCGCGCTCCCGCCGGGCCCACGCGTTCGACGGGTCCACCTCGATGAGGCGCCGTGCCACGTCCTCGGCCGCGGCGGGATCGTCCCGCCCGAGCCACTCGAGGAGCAGCTCGTGGAGCGGGCAGTTGTGAGGGAACCGGGACACGAAGGCGCGGAGGTGATCCACGGCGGCCGCCGGACTCTCCGTCTCGGCCAGGAGGCGCGCGGTGGCCCTGTGCGCTCCGGCGTTCAAGGGCTCCGCCTCGACGACCTGGCGCCAGAGGTCGAGCGCCTTCCGGAGGCCGCCCTGGTACTGGGCGAGGCGGGCCGCCGCCTGGAGCCACTCGCTCCTCGAGCACTTGCCCTCGGCGCCCGCGAGCAGGAGGCCCGACCTCTCGAAGTCTCCGTTCCGCGCCCAGGCGTCGGCCGCGTAGAGGAGGAGGTCGCCGTCGCCGGGGCGCAGCTCGATGGCGCGGTCCAGGACCGCGAAGGCCCGCTCCGTGAGGTCGAGCCGCTCGAGGGCCCAGAAGAGCGTCCGGGCGGGCCAGCTCGACCTCCTCCCGAACCGCTGGAATCGGTCCTCGAGGAGACGGAGGGCGGCGTCCGTCCGCTTCAGGTGCCGCGAGGCGCTGAAGTAGGACTCGGCGTAGCGCTCGATCTTGTCCTCGAGGCAGGCCGCGAAGCGGTAGGCGTCCAGGGCTCCGGCCCACTTCCCCTGCCTCCAGAGGAGGTCCCCGAGGACGTGGAGGCTCTCGGCGCGCCGAGGGTCCAGACGGATGGCCCTGCGCAGGAGCCGCCAGGTCCTCGCGTGCTCTCGGGCATCGGGGAGGAGCTCCTTCGCCAGCTCCAGGAGGAAGATCGGGCTCGCCCCCTTCGAGTCGCAGATCCGGGTCAGGAAGGCGATGCGCTCCTCGCGGCGCCCCAGCTCCCGCAGCGACGGCAGGTAGAGGAGCTGGGCCGTCGGCGCCTCGGGGAACATGTCGAGGAGCTTCTGGTTCGCGGCGAAGATCGCCGGCCCGTCGCAGTCGTAGACGGCGAGGGCGCGGCGGGCCAGGAGCGCGAGCCGGTGGCTCGGCGCCGCGGCCTCCATCCGCTCGAGGGCCCGGAGCGCCCTCTCGCGATCGTGCCGGGAGAGCGCGTCCTGGAGCTCGTAGAGGCCGTCGTGGAGCTCCGCCTCGGGGAGGTCCAGGCCCTCGAGGCGGGCCGCCTCGCGCCGCGGGACGAGGGCCATGCCCCGCGGCCCCGTCGCCCGGTAGCGCTCGAAGGTCTCCTCGGCGAGGAACTCCCCGAGGTGCCTGTAGAAGGGGTCCCGCACGAGGAGCACTCGCAGGGCGGGGTCGTAGCCCACGACGGCCTGCAGGTGGCCGCCGGACGGCTCCACGGTCGTGAGCGTGAAGGGGACGCCGCGGTCGATGAGGGCCGCCGCGCTCTCCCAGGTCACCTTGAAGTCCCGGGCGATCCAACCGTTCTCCTCGGCCCAGCGGCGCTCGCCGTGGTCCGTCGTCCCGTCGTAGCAGATCGCCTCGGCGACGCCCAGGTGGTCCGCAGGCATGGACCAGTAGCGGCTGACCGCCGCGAGCGTGGCGGGGGCGCACGTCATGTGGTGCTGGCGCACGAAGCTCACCGGGACCTGGACGCGGCGCGGCGCCGCCCCGGCCGCGAGCCGCTCGGCCATCTTCACGTGGAAGTAGTCCTCCGCCTTGGCCGCCTCGGCGGCGGCCGTGGCGACGTCCCCGAGGTGGTAGGCGACGTCGGCGCGGCGCCCGGCGAGCCAGTGCCGGCATCGCTTCTCGGCGAGGGGCGACAGCTCCTCGACGCGGTCGAGCGTGGCC
>JACQVW010000446.1 GCA_016209535.1 Planctomycetota bacterium
GTCGCCGATGCCGTCCGTGTCCTGGTCGGCGTCGCGCAGCGCCCGCGTGGTCGCGAGGGCACCGGCGTCGCGCGTGCGGGGGAAACCGCGGGCGCCGTCGCCGAGGAAGAGCCGGACCCCGACGCGCCCGGCCGCGGCGACGTCGAGCGATCCGTCCCCGTCGAGGTCTCCGATGGCGAGGGCCGTCTGGCCGCCGCCGGTCTCGAGGTCCAGCGCCGGCGGGGGCTGCTCCTCGCCCGGCCGGAAGAGGACCATCGCGGCGGTCTGGACCTGATCGCCCGCGACGAGGTCGGCCCACCCGTCGCCGTCGAGGTCCGCGGCGGCGATCTGCGACGGGAGGCCGCTCAGGGGGTGGCGCCGGGTCGCCCTGGCCTGGCCGCCGTCCCCGAGGAGCAGCACGCGGGCCTCATCGAGGGCCAGGTCCGCCAGGGCGAGGTCCGCCCTGCCGTCGCCGTCGAAGTCGCCGGAGGTCATGTCCTGGAAGGCGGCCCCGGCGATGCGCTCGAGGACCGGCGGCTCGAGGCCTGCGGGGCTCCCCAGGACGAGGTGGAGGCCGTCGGAGCTGTACGCGACGAGGTCGGCGACGCCGTCCCGGTCCGCGTCGAGCGCGGCCACGCCTCGAGGGCCTCCCTCGAGGGAGATCACCGTGCGCGCCGCCACGCGGCCCGGGGCGATGCCCTCGAAGAGGACGAGCTCGGCCGAGTCGGAGCGCGCCGCGAGCACCTCGAGGAGCCCGTCGCCGGTCGCGTCGCGGCAGACGGCGACGCCAGCCTGGACGCCGAGGTGGACCGAGGGGGCCTCGCCGAAGGCCCCTCCCTCCCGCCGCCGGAAGACCCTCAGGGCGCTCTCAGCTCCCTGGAGGTCCGTGGCGATCAGGTCCGGGGCCCCATCGGCGTCGAAGTCCGCGACCTGCACGGCGCCCAGGAGGCCCTGGAAGCCGCGGCTCGTCAGCCAGCCGGCCAGCTCGTCGCGGAACTTGCCGCCGCCGAGGTTCTCGAGCGCGAAGATGCCCCCCGCGTCGTCGATCGCGCCGAGGTCCAGAGCGCCGTCGCCGAGGAGGTCCCCGGTCGCGAGCGAGCGCGGGTCGGGCGCCACCGGGGAGTCGGCGGGCGGGGCGAAGGAGCCATCGCCCAGCCCCCGGAACCAGCTCACGGCGCCGGTGTGCGCGACCGCGAGGTCCGCGGCCCCATCGCCGTCGAAGTCGCCGCTCGTGAGGTCGTGCGGGTTGTCGCCGGCCTGGAGCACCTGGCCGGCCGGGAAGCCTCCCGCTCCGTCGCCGAGGCGCACGTCGACCGTGCGGGCGCGAAGGTTGCTCGAGGCCACGTCGAGGCGGCCGTCGCCGTCGAAGTCGGCGAGCGCAAGGGCTCGAGGCCCGAGCCCCACGGCGACGTCCCCGGCGGGAGCAAAGGCGCCGGCCCCCCGGTTCAAGAGGACCGAGAGGGTGGAGGACCCCCCGTTCGCGACGACGATGTCCGGCGCGCCGTCGCCCGTGAAATCGCCCGAGGCCAGCGCGGCGGGGCCGAGCCCGGCGGGATGCACCCTCGGCTCGAGAAACGTCCCCTCGGGGCCGGCCAGGAGCACCGACACCCCGGGCAGGCCCAGCGCGGCCGCGTCGAGGCGCCCGTCCCGGTCGAAGTCGTCCAGGGCGATGGCCACGGCGGGCTCCTCGAGGGGGAAGGCGGCGCCCGTCGCGAAGAGCCTTTCGGCGCCCGCGGCGCCTGGGGCCGCGAGCGCGCACGCGGCGGCCGCGCTCAGGAAGATCGTTCGGGGAGTCGCGCGTGCCATGTCGGTGGCCCTCCAAATCAGTGAATCAGAAGCCCCTGCACGCCAAAGCGTCCTCCGTCGGGTCGAGCCCGGGCTCCGGGTAGGGCGCCGGGGGCTCGCGCCCGCCGAGGAAGAGGTGGCTCAAGAGGAAGATGGCGTCGGTGAGGATCAGGACGCCGTCGTCGTCCGCGTCGACCGCGTCCTCGCAGCGGGGCGACTCGCCGCCCAGGAACAGGTAGCCGAGGGCGAAGACCGCGTCGGAGATCTCGATCTGGCCGTCGAAGTTCGCGTCGCCGCGCCGGAAGGTCGAGCCTCCATAGGGGCTGAAGAGGACGTAGGCGTGGTCCGGCCTCCCGTCGGGGAACGTGATGCTCTCGCTGAGCGCGAGGTCCGGGAGGCCGTCGCCGTTCAGGTCGCCGGCTTCCGGGGCGGTGAGGTACACCTGCGACGACTGCTTCCCCGAGATCACGAAGCCGCTGCCGCCGGGCCGGCCGAGGTCGATCCTGCCAGGCAAGGCGGCGCTGCCGAGGATGACCGCCGCAGTCCACGGTCCGGGCGGCGTGAGCCGGAGGTTGAGCTGCGTCCCGACCACGAAGTCGTCGAGCCCGTCCGCGTTCCAGTCGCCGGCCGGGCAGACCCTGCCCGACTGGGTCTCGGGCTCGGCGCCGAAGAGCCGCGTGACGCCGTCGGGGGCCGCGGGCCGCTCGACGATCCGCAAGGTGCGCGGCAGGTCCCCGCCGCCCGGCACCAGGTAGGTGACCCCACGGCTGTTGTCGCCGCCGTCCTCGACGCCCAGGAGCACGTCGCCGAAGCCGTCCCCGTTCGTGTCGCCGGCAGCAGCCACGTGGAAGTAAGACGAGTGCTCGAAGCCGTCCTCGATGTCGATCGTCATGCCCCGGCCCTGCTCGACGTAAGCCTCGACGTCGATGTCCCCGAAGAGCCACGGACCCCCGAATAGGACGTGCGCGCGGCCCCGGCCGCTGCCCCCCTCGGCGGTGCCGGTGGCGATGAGGTCCTGGTGGCCATCCCCGTTGAAGTCGCCGGCCGCCGCCAGCTCCTTCCCGAGCCTCTCCTCCACCTGCGAGCCCTGGATCCGGGCGTAGACGAGAGCTTGCGAGTCGAGCGAGTACTCCTCGGGCGACGCGCGCCGGCCCTCCACGACCAGGACCTCCCCCGCGTCGGGGGCGAAGCCCGGCGCGGTCGCGAAGCCCACGGCGAGGTCGGCGATGCCATCCTCGGAGGCATCCCCGAGCGGCACGAGGACGGTCCAGGGCGAGGCCGTCCCGGCCGGGATCCCGCTCCGCTCGAGGCGCACGGCGGCTCGATCCAGGACGGCCTCCTCGAGCACGACCTCCCGGGGCAGGTCGCTCCGGCCGAAGAGGATGAACCCCAGACCGTCCCGGTGGCCGACGCCGAGGTCCCGGATCCCGTCCCCGTTCACGTCGCCCAGCATGGCCGCGCGCAGCGACAGGATGGTCGGGTCGAGGGACCGGATCGTGCTCGCGCGCTCCGAGGCCTCGTACGCCACGAGCCTCGGCGGGAGGCCCGGCCCGCCGCGCACGACGGTGATGAGCGCCCCCGACGGTCGGTAGGAGCTCACGACGAGGTCGTCCCGGCCGTCGCCGTCGAGGTCTCCGAAGGACAGGAACTGGCCGAGCGCGCCGCCCGCGGGCTCGCCGGCGGGCTTCTCGAGCACCAGGCCCTTCCCGTCGAGGTCCGCCATGTCGATCTCGGGGAAGTCCGGCGTGTACTCGAACCCGCGGGCCAGCGTCTTCGTGACGCCGCCGAGGGTCAAGGAGACGTCCACGAAGCCCGCCCCGGTCCCGGGCGGCGTCACGACGCGCACCTCCGAGGGCGACAGGAGGGTGACGTTCGGGGCGGCGCGCTCCCCGAAGGCCACCCGGGGTCTCTCGGTGAAGCCCGAGCCCCGGAGCCTCACCGCGGTGCCGCCGCGCAGGCGTCCGGCCGAGGGCTCGGCGCGGTAGAGGCGGAGCGGCGCGGGCCCCGGGCCCGTGCCGTAGATCAGGTACGCGCGGCCGAAGTCGGCGGCGTAGCCCGCCTGCCGGGCGAGGACGAGCAGGTCCTGCCTCCCGTCGCCGTTGAAGTCGCCGGCGGGGGATGCCCGGCTCCCGAGGCTGTTCCCGGTGTTCTCGCCGGCGATGCGGATTCCGTCGAAGCCCTCGGCGAGCTTGACCTCGGCGCCGAAGTCCTCCTTCCCGAAGATCACGTAAGCCTCGCCGGTCCCGCGCTTGCCGCCGGCGGTGGCCCGCGGCGCGCCGATGGCGAGGTCGGGCAGGCCGTCGCCGTTCTTGTCGCCCGCGGGCGAGACCAGGGAGCCGAAGAGGTCGACCGTGCCGGGGGTGAAGAACGTCGTGTCCGCCCCGGGCGGGCTCCCGGTCGAGAGGTCGTACTCCTTCGGAGGCTCGGCCTCGCCCCGGAAGAGGTGCGCGCGGCCGTCCCCCTGGACGAAGGGGGCGAAGGAATGCCTCCCGCGGCCCGCGACCACCTCCGAGCGGCTGTCGCCGTCGAGGTCGCCCACGCCGGCGGCATCGCCGCTCAGGAAGCCGTCGGGGGCGCCGCGGAAGACCTACACGTTCCGATCTCCTCGAACCCCTCGATGTCGAGCACCGGCGGGAGCGCCGGGCGCCCCAGGATCAAGTACGTCGGCGGGGGGTAGGGGTCGGGCTCGGTCACGAGGATGTCCGAGCGGCCGTCGCCGTCGAAGTCACCAGCGCGGATCACGTCGTGGCCGAAGAAGCCGATCGTGTCGTAGCCGACGCGGGCCGCGGTCTCGGGCGGGACCTGCTCGGGGTTCCCGTGGATGCGGTAGCCCGGGAGCGAGGCGCCGACCTCGGCGAGATCCACCTCGGCGGGCAGGCGCGCCGCGTCGAGCAGGATGAAGAGGATCCCCGCGAGCACCTCGCCGTGGAGGTTCGTGGAGCTCGGCGCGCCCACGGCCAGGTCGGTCCGCCCGTCGCCGTCGAAGTCGCCGATCACGGCCATGCTCTGGCCGACCCAGTCGTGCTCCGGGTCGGAGGACGTGAAGACGATGCCGCGGAGCTCGCGGCCCACCTCCTCGAAGGCGTGCTCGCCGTCGAGCGCGCGGTCGCCGAAGAGGAGGTACCCTGCGCCGGCGCGCCGGCCGTCCGGCGCGGGGAAGTAAGGGAGGCTCAAGAGGACGTCCGCGAGCCCGTCGCCGTCGATGTCGCCCGAGGGCCCGAAGGCCTCGACGCCGGGGTGCTGGAGCGGCGTGGAGGGGCGGAGGACCACGATCCCGTCCAGGCCGCCGGGCACGGTGTGGCGGCCGTCGAGGGACGCGCGGCCCTTCACGATCACGGCGGCCCAGGGGTTGGGCGCCCCTTCCGGCTCCGTCCGGACGACGAGCAAGACGTCATGGAAACCGTCGCCGTCCACGTCCCCGAGCCCGACGGCCGCGTCCATGCTCGAGAACTTCCTGAGGATCGGGGCCTCGAAGGCCACCCCGCGCCCCTCGATCTGGCCCGCCTCGATCAGGTCGGTGCCCTGAGCCTCGAGCGAGGCTGCGCACGGGAGAAGCACGACGACCGCCGGCCAACGCCGCTCCGTCCGCCGAATCTGCCAAGCGATCTCCATGGCTCGAGCCTCCCAGGGTTTCCGCGGAGGGATCCGATCGGTACCGGCCGCGATGCTACCTCGTCAGAGCCTCCTCGTCTCGCCGTACACCCGCGTGACCGGCAGGAGCACCCTGGACGGATACCGCGCACTGTGGTGGACCGCGTTCCTCGCCACGCGGGTCTCCGAGTCGGCGCGGGTGGGCTTCCCGGTGTTGGGGTTGGGGTCGAAGCGGGGATCATTCGAGCTCGTGACGTGCACCGCGACCCGATGGCCCGCGTTGAAGACGATCGCGGCCGACCAGAGGTCGATCCGCAAGGGCACGACCTTGCCCGGCTCGAGGAAGACCTCCTTCTCGAAGCCCTCGCGGTAGCGGGCGCGCAGGATCCCGTCGGTGATCAGGGCCTCGTACCCATCGGGGTACACGTCCACGAGCTTCGCGGCGAAGTCCGTGTCGGGCGCATCGGACTCGACGTGGAGGTCCACGTAGATCCTTCCGATCACCTCGAAGGGGCTCTCGAGGGGCTCCGTGGCGAAGCGCAGGTAGTCCTGCCGCTCGCCCACCTCCCGCTGGTCGATCGGACCCTTGCCCCCGAGGATCAGGTTCGCGCCGCCCTTGGTGGGCACCGGGCTCTTCGGGTCGTAGGCGTACTCGACCTTCGACGGCTCCCCGGCGGCCGGCGCGGGCACGGGTGCAGGGGCAGGCGCGAGCCTGCCGCCCCCGCGCAGGTAGTACGGCGTGATCCTCGCCGGCAGGGGAGGCCAGCCCGCCGCGCTCCGCCACTCGTTCCCCGGCGCGGCCTTGTCCTCGGGGTCGCCGAGGACGTAGTAGCGCACTGGGGGCTCGCGGTCGATCCCGTTCTCCTCGCCCTTGAGCCACCGGTCGAACCAGCGGCGGAGGTGCTCGCCGGCGATGAGCTCCCCGGCCCGGTCTTCGGGGAACTTGAGCCGGCCTCCCAGGGCCCCGTGGGCCCAGGGGCCCATGACGAGCTTCTGGTTCCCCGCCCCGATGCCGCCCGCCGAGGCCTGGAGGCCCCCGAACGTGTCGATGGAGCCCTGGGCGAAGATGTCGAACCAGCCGCCGACCTCGTAGATCGGAATCTGGACCTTGCGGTGGTGGAGCGCGAGCTCGCGCCAGTCCCAGTGGGGGCTCGAGGGCGGGTTCCGGACGCTCTCGCCGATCGTGGCCATGGCGCCCTGCGCCGCGAGCCAGCCGTCGTTGAGCTCCTTGCGGTACACGCCGCCCATGTACACGGTGTTGTGGCGCGCGCTCCCCTCGGCGACGATCACGTACGCGCACAGGAGGTGGGGCGGCGCCTGGGTCGCGGCGAGGTGCGACGTGATGCCGAGGGCCGAGCCGCCCATCATGCCGACCTTCCCGTCCGACCAGGGCTGGCGGGCTACCCACTCGACCGCGTCGTGGCCGTCGAGGTGGTCCGTGCGGAAAGGGTCGTACTTCCCCTTCGACTTGTGCTTGCCGCGGCAGTCCTGGGAGACGAAGGCGTAGCCGCGTCCCGTGAGGTCCCGGGCGACTCCGCGGTTCCCGTCCTTGCCGTAGGGCGTGCGCGCGAGCACGCAAGGCCACCGCGGCCCGCCCTCGGCGGGGAGGTAGACGCTCGTCGCGAGCTCGACGCCGTCGCGGGCGGGCATCAGCACCTCCTCATGCCGCGGCTCGGCGGCGGGGAGGGCCGAGGGGAGCGGCAGGGAGAGCCAGGCGAGGAGGACCAGGACCCGGAGCGAGCTCGAGGGAAACGCGGAGGTGTGCATGGCGACGACCATGATATGCGTCGCCGGCGGCGCGCGGAAGCGCCGCCCCCGCGGCGCTGCTATAATCCGCCCTCCATGGTGCCCCTCCTCCGGCTCGAGAAGCTGACGCGGTACTACGGGAGCCTCCTCGCCCTCCGGGCCGACCAGGTGGCGCTCGAGCCGGGGGCCGTCGGGCTCCTGGGGCCGAACGGGGCCGGGAAATCGACGCTCCTCAAGGTGCTCCTGGGGCTCCTCCCGCCCTCGGGGGGGCGCGCCGAGGTGCTCGGGCTCGACGTGCGGGCGCGCTCGCGGGAGATCCGCGCCCGCGTAGGCTACGTGAGCGAGGTCGAGTGCTTCGTCCCGGGGCTGCCGGCGGTCGAGCTCGTCGCCCTCGCCGGCGAGGTGGCCGGCATGCCGCGGAAGGACGCCCACCGGCGCGCCCACGAGGTGCTCGCCTACCTCGGCGTCGAGGAGTCGCGCTACCGCAAGGTGGAAGAGCTCCCCACGGGCATGAGGCAGCGGGTCCAGCTTGCCCAGGCCCTCGTCCAC
>JACQVW010000471.1 GCA_016209535.1 Planctomycetota bacterium
GCCATAGGCTCGGTCCGTGGGCCGTGCACCGTGCACCGTGCACCGTGCACCGTGCACCGTGCACCGTGCACCATGCACCGCGGGCGGCGGGACGCGGACCGAGAATCCATGGTGCTCGCCCTGAAGCATGGGTGTCAAGCCGCGGCCGTGCCCTTGCTATAATCCCTCCACCCATGCCGTCCGCGATCACGAGCGCGACCGCGACCCGCTGGCTCTCCTGCCCGCGCTGCAGTCGCCGCGCTCGGGCCGGGCAGCCCTTCTGCGATCTGTGCGGGCAGGCGCTCTTGGCCGAGGGCGCCGAGCAGCCCACCGCGTCGCGCCGCACGCAGGCCTGCCGCGGCTGCGGGGCGACCGTCACGGTGCCAGAGGGCGAGCGCACAGCCGCCTGCGCCTTCTGCGGGACCTCGTACGTCGCGGGACGCGAGGGCGCCGGGGGGCGCCCCGAGCCCGAGCTCGTCCTGCCCTTCTCGCTGGGGCGCCGGGAGGCCGAGGCGGCCTTCGCGGCCTGGCTCGGCAAGGCCGGCTGGTTCGTGCCGGGGGACCTTGGGCTCCAGAGCAGGCTCTCGAGCCTGCGCGGCGTCTACGTGCCCTTCTGGTCCTTCAGCATGCGGAGCGAGAGCCGCTGGAGCGCCCGGATCGGGGAGCACTGGTGGGAGACCGTCACCGAGACCTACACGACGACGGAGCACGGCAAGACCGTCACGAGGACGCGCACGCGGCGCGTCCAGCACACGGAGTGGTACCCGCTCTCGGGGCGATTCCACCAGTTCCACTCCCACTACCTCGTGTCGGCCTCGCGCGGGCTGCCCCAGGAGGTCGCCGACCGCGTGGGGCCCTTCCCGCTGAGCGAGGCGACGCGCTACGCCCCGCGCTTCCTCGCGGGCTGGCTCTGCGAGGAGGCCGCGGTCTCGCGCGAGGAGGCGGCGGAGGTCTCGGCCCGGGAGTTCGAGCGGAGGGAGCGGGACGACATCGCCCGCTTCCTGCCCGGCGACACCCAGGCGGACCTCGCGGTCGAGACCGAGCTCCACGACGTCACCGAGGACCTCCTCCTCCTGCCCCTCTGGATCTTCGCGTACTCCTACCGCGGCCGCGCGTTCCGCTACGTCCTCAACGGGGCGACGGGCAAGGCGCACGGCGAGAAGCCCGTGAGCTGGGGCCGCGTGGCGGCGTTCGTCCTCGTCGTCATCCTCGTCCTGGCGGCCCTGGCGCTCGCCGTCCTGGCCGCCGGCGGGCTGGCGAGGCTGTGAAGGGGCTCGGGCCGTGAGCGAGGGCGCGCTTCGCTGCGAGGGCTGCCGGAACCTGATCGACGAGGAGGACCTCTTCTGCTCGAACTGCGGGCGCCAGGCGCCGGAGCGGGCCGGGGGCGCCCGCGACGAGATCGAGGAGGGTTTCATCGGCTTCGACTGCGAGACCTGCGGCGCCTCGCTCACCTACGACGCCGAGGCGGAGGGGCTCCGGTGCGCCTTCTGCGGCTCCGTGACCTTGAAGCGGCAGCCCCAGGCGACGGGCCGGATCAAAGCGGAGACTTACCTGCCCTTCGATGTGCCCCGCGAGCAGGCGGTGAAGGCTTTCGAGCGATGGATCTCCCGGAGCTTCTTCCGTCCCTTCGGCTTCAAGGAGGGGGCCCGGATCGTCGACCTGCGGGCCGTCTACGTCCCGGCATGGTGCTTCCGCGCCAGGACGCACACGTACTACGCCGGCGACAGCTCCCGCACGCCGCCCCTGGCCCGGGCCGACTGGTGCCCCGTCGCCGGCGAGCGGTCCGGCGAGCTCGCGGACGTCCTGGTCCCGGCGAGCGGCATGCTCTCCCAGGAGGAGCTCGCGGCCATCGAGCCCTTCGACTTCGCCCGGAGAAGACCCTACCGGCGCGAGGAGCTGCGCGCTCACGCCGTCGAGGACTTCGGCCTGAGCCGCCGGGGCGCCCGGCCGAGGGCGCGGGCTCTCATGCTCGAGGCGGAGAGGCGCCTCGCCGCGGAGCTCATCCCCGGGAGCTCCCGCAACGTGCGCGTGAACACGCTCTTCACCGACATCCGGTCGAGCCCCGTCCTCCTCCCGATCTGGATCAACGCCTACCGCTTCCGCGAGACGACCTACCGGTTCCTGGTGAACGGCCAGACGGGCGAGCTCGTGGGCCGCGCGCCCTTCAGCCTGGCGAAGCTGGGGATCGTGGTCGCGGCGGCCGCGGCGGTGCTCGCCGCTGCCGCGGCGGTGGTGGGGGTGGCCGCCGGCGCGGGCTGACAGACGGGGCCCGCCAGCACGGCGGACCGCTGCCCGGGTCAGGAGGCTCGCCTGGCGGCCGCAGCCTCGCGGGGCGCGGGCCGCGTACGCGAAAGGGGACTGCTGGCGTCTCTTTTTGCATACGGAGTTGCTTCTTTCCGTCCCGTGCTGCATGCTACCCCTGCGGTCCTGGAAACGAAAAGGGCCGTAAGGTGGTCTCTTTTGCATACGGAATTACACGCGGAGCGAAGAAGCCTGGCGGGTCTGGTCGATTCGTACCAGGCGTCAGGGCGCTACGTGCTCAGCCGCGAGCAGGCTCTCGCCGCGTTGGGGGTCTCGGACGAGGCGTTAAAGAAGGCGGTCCGGCGGCTCGTGGAGAAGCGCAGGCTCGCCGTCCCTCGCCGGGGTTTCTACGTGATCGTCCCCGTCGAATACCGGGAGGTCGGCGCGCCGCCGCCGAGCTGGTTCATCGACGCGCTGATGAAGTTCCACGACCAGCCGTACTACGTCGGGATCCTCAGCGCTGCGGCACTTCAAGGAGCGGCGCACCAGCAGCCGCAGGAGTTCCAGGTCGTCACGAGCGCGCAGCTCCGACCCGTCGTGGCCGGCCGCTCGCGGATCCGGTTCTTCAGGAAGTGCCACATCGAACGTACGCCCACGGTGGGGATCAAGACGGAGACCGGCGCCATGAATGTCTCGAGACCCGAGGCGACGGCCCTTGACTTGCTCCGGTATCTGGAGGCCGCAGGCCACCTCGGCCACGTGGTGACTGTGCTCGCCGAGCTCGCCGAGCGGCTGGATGCCCTGCGCCTCGCCGACATCGCGAAGGCCGAAGGCGACCTGTCGAACGCTCAGCGCCTGGGCTACCTCCTCGAGCAAGTCGGTGCCGGCGAAGTCGCGGGGGCGCTGGCGGAGTGGATCGCCTCGCAGCGGCCTCGTTTCGTCGCCTTGCGACCGGGCCACCCGTCGCGGCGGGCCCCGAAGGTCGCGCGCTGGCGCGTGGTCGTGAACGAGCGAGTCGAGGCCGAGACGTGATCCCGCGCGCCCACGTGACCGCCTGGCGCCCAAGGGCCCCCTGGTCCAGCGACGCGCAAGTCGAACAGGACCTCGTCGTGTGCAGGGCGGTCGTCGATCTGTTCACGGACGAGCTCCTCGCGCGCGAAGTCGCCTTCCGTGGCGGCACGGCCCTACACAAGCTGCATTTCGATCCGCCCGGCCGCTACTCGGAGGACATCGATCTCGTTCAAGTCGCCGCGGGGCCGATCGGAGGCGTCATGGATGCCGTGCGCGCCAGACTGGATCCGTGGCTCGGAAAATCCCAGTGGAAGCAAGGGCGGGGCCGCGTGACTTTCTCCTACCGCTTCGAATCCGAGGTGAAGCCGGTCACGCCGCTGAGGCTCAAGGTGGAGATCAACACCCGGGAGCACTTCTGCTTGCTCGGTACGCGCCGAACGCGCTTCCAGGTCGACAGCTCGTGGTACGGCGGAGCCTCCGACATCCTGACGTACGAGCGCGAAGAGCTGCTCGGCACGAAGTTGAGGGCGCTTTACCAACGGAAGAAGGGAAGAGATCTCTTCGATCTCTCGGAGGCGCTCAGCCGCCTCGCTGGCCTCGACCCGGAGAAAGTCGTCACCTGCTTCGTGCGCTACCTCGAGAACGAAGGCCAGCGCATCACACGCGCGGAGTTCGAGGAGAACCTCGCGGGAAAGATCGAGGACGAGGTCTTCCTCAGCGAAGCGCCGCCGCTCCTCGCTCTCGGGATCACGTTTGATCCCAGGGTGGCCCTCGAGCGCGTACAGGACGCCCTCATCTCGCGTTTGCCATGAGGGATGTCGAGGAAGAGGAAGTTGCGCGGCCGTCCGTGGCGGGCGCAGCCAGGGGCATCGTGGGGACCGGCGTCATGACGGCGGTGTAGGCGCGCATCCGGCTCGCTGGCTCTTTCGACCAGTGAGGCCCCACGTGCGAGGGCTGACGTCGTCCCTCTCCAACCCGTGGCGTCCGGGGCGCCGGCCGAGGGCGCGGGCCCGCATGCTCGAGGCGGAGAGGCGCCTCGCGGCGCAGAGCATCCATGGCAGCTCGCGCAACGTGCGGGTGAACACGCTCTTCACCGAGGTGCGCTCGAGCCCCGTGCTCCTCCCGGTCTGGATCAACGCTTACCGCTTCCGCGAGACGACCTACCCCTACCGCCTCGTCGTGAACGGCCAGACGGGCAAGCTCACGGGCCACGCGCCGGTCAGCCTGGCGAAGCTGGCGCTCGTGGTCGTGGCGGCCGTGGCGGCGGCGGGGGTGGCCGGGAGGCAGTGATTCGACCGGACGGCGGCAGTCAACGGTCGCGTTCGCATGCCCGGAGCGTTTGGAGCCACTGAGGCGCCAGACGCCCGGGGCGCTCGTTAACACCCTCGAGCGGCAGTCAGCTTGGATCATGGGATACGCTGGAGTCGGAGCTCCCAAATGCGGGCTCGCGTGGGGCCCCGGCCGCCCTTCTCCTGGGGGATCACGCCCCCGTACGGGTCGAAGACGCCGAGCTGGTAGCGGCCCGGGGGCGGGGAGATCAAGGGCCCCTGGGTTTCCGCGGGCGCGTCGGCCCTGAGTCCTGCGTGCTGGGCATCCGGGATGGGGTCCGCTCCTCGTGCGCCGTGCGCTTGTGGCTCGAGCTCCTCGACCCGTGCATGGATCACGCCTCGGGCTGGTCCCTCGAGGGTGACGCGATATCGGGGCCTCCCCGGCTTGCCCGTGGCTTCTCGAAACGACGGCGCATCGAAGATCCGAGGTGGCTCGTCGGCGAGACTGTTGTCGCGCCCGCCCCAGCGGATGAGCAGACGGCGCCGAGCGTTGCCCGCCCCGCCTGCATGGCAGATCTCAACGCCGTAGAAGCGCTTGTAGTCCGCGGTCCCGCCTTCCTGCCACGGCCGCAGGCCCACCCAGATGTTCCGATCCCAGCTCTGCTCCTCGATCTCGATCACGAAGGAGAGGCGGATGCGCTCGATGCTCCCTATTTCGCCGAGGTCCTTGGCTGCGGCAGGCGCCCGCGATGGCCCCGCGACGTCCGCACCGAAGGGCGCAAGCTGCACGTTGGCTTCGGTGATCTGGTCCGGCTGCGCTGCGGCGAGCCGCTCGGCGTCGGCGATCTCCTTCACCGCATGCGCCGGCAACTCCCCGTCGTCGAGGGCCCTTCGGGCGGCCTCCCAGTCGGAGAGCCCCGTGAGCGCAGCCAGGTGGATCTCTTTCGCACGCTCGATGATCGCGGGCGGTGGAGCTGGAGCTGCCTGGGCTGAAGGGTCCAGAAGCGAGCCCGTGCGGCTCGCGTTTCCTCGGTCTACCATGAAACTCGCGCGCGCCGAAGCATGGCCGAATCGTCGTAAGTCTGTTTCATGTCTCAGGGTGCGCGAAGCGCATGGCAACTCATTCCGGCCCTTCTTGAAAAAATGGGCGTCTTTCTCTGGCAGACCCGCGCACCCGAGTGCCCCTATCTGAGTGGACTTGCGCTTCGAGGACCCTCCAGAGGGGAGGTGCCCGGGGCGGAGGGTGTCCTTTCACCGGGAAGGAGAAGTCGGAAATGTTGCGATCTGCGAGTCTTGGACTGACGGTGGTTCTTGCGTTCATCCTCGGTCACGGCCCTGTGCTGGGGGTGACTCTCGGCATCGTCCTCCGCAGTGGCGGGCCGCCGGGCACGTGCACCACGTGCACCGGAACGGACCCGAATGTGCTTGTCACCTCCCCCTGTGCCCCGGACCCGCAGCCTGCGCCCATCGGGGGCGGGAACGTCGCACCCGAGTGCACCTGCGGCTCGGCGACCTTCGTGGGCGGCGGAACGGGCCTGGTCCCGATCACGAGCCCGTGCCCGAGCGACGAGTGGGGGGAGTTCACCGGGAGGTTCGAGCTTCCTGTGGGCTTCGCGGCTGCATCGATGGTGCTCAGGCTGATCGCGGATGACGGGGCCCGGATCCTTCTCAACGGCATCGAGTTGGCCACCGTGAATCTGGTGGCTGTTGACCCGGAAACCGGCATGACGGTGCACGGGTTCGAGCACACGCTCGGGATCAGCGACCCCGCACTCTTCCGGGAAGGCACCAACACGATCCGCTTCTTCGTCCCCAACACCCAGATCGGGAGGTTCGGATCCCCCTCAGGGCGTGGAGGTGCCGGCGACTGCCTCTACGTGGCCTTCGAGGCCAGGGTGTCGTACGAGCCAGGCTGCCGCGAACTTCAGAGGCTCCAGCCTTCTGACGGGGTACCAGGCGACAGTTTTCGCATGGTGGCCGTGGATCGCGACATCGCGGTCATTGGAGCGCCAGGCCACGATCCGTCTGGAGCCTTGCCCAGGGCAGGTGCCGCATACGTCTTTCGTCGCAACGCAAGCACGGGAGCATGGAATGAGACGGGCAAGCTGGTCGCGTCGGATGCAAGGGTCGATGACCAGTTCGGAGAGTTCGTGGCCCTGAGTGGTTACGTGGTTGCCATTGGAGCGTTTAGCAATACCAACAGCACGGGTGCCGTGTACGTCTTCCGATACGATCCGGGACTCAATAGCTGGGATGAAGAGGCGAAACTCGCACCTGCCGGGTTGAACGCAGGAGACGAGTTTAGCAGGCAGAGCGTTGCCATCTCGGGAGATGTCATCGTGGTGGGATCTCATTTCGATGATCAAGCCGGAGGCAATGCGGGAGCCGCCTACGTCTTTCGATATACCGGCAACGCCTGGGGACTTGAGCAGAAGCTGGTCGCCGGAGACACCGCTGCCGGGGACGAATTCGGCCTGGGCGTTGCCGTCAGCGAGGACTTGGCCGTCATAACCGCCTTCCGCGACGACGACAGGGGGTCAGAATCAGGCTCCGCTTATGTTTTCCGCCACGACCCAACTCGGTCTGTGTGGGTCGAGGAGAGCAAGCTGCTGGCCTCCGATGGTGCAGCGGGGGATTTCTTCGGGTGGGTCGCTGCCGTGGACGGGAACGTGGCGCTCGTCGGAGCATGGGAGAAGGCCGGCGGCGTGGGCGCCGCCTACGTATTCCGGCACCTGGAGGGGACGGCCCAGTGGATCGAGGAGCAGAAGCTCACGGCGTCGAACGGTGTCCCGGGGGACCACTTTGGCCACATGGTGGACATCTCTCGAGACTACGCGGTGATCGGAGCGCCTCACAGCGGTGGAAACACGGGCTCCGCGTATGCGTATTGCCGCGGAGAATCGGGGTGGGAAGAGAAAGGGATCCTGCTCGCCTCCGATGGCCAGTCCGGGAACATTTTTGCCGGTAATGCGATCTCGATCTCCGGCGACCTCGTGATGATCGGGGCACTGCGTGACGCTGGTGTGGTCTATGCGTTCCAGTGTGCGTGCACTCCTGCTCCCACCGCATCCCTGGAGCTCGGCCAGGTGGAGTCTCCAATCTGTAGTGGTGAGCTCGCCGTTCCGCTGAAGCACACCACGTCGGACCCCTCCGATGCCGCGAGCATGGGCATCGCGTCGTCGCCCGGCGTCGTCACACCTGTGGCCCTGGACCTCGCGGGCGCGCTAGATGCTGTGAACGGGGGCGCGGGACCTGACTTCCTGTTCGTGGACCTCGATGCCATTCCCGTTGGGGATGCGCAGGTCGAGGGCGGCCTGATCTTCGCCTACATCGTCTCCCTCACCAAGCCTGGGGTGGAGACCCTCCCCGCTGTCAGCGGCGACACCATCGCCTGGATCCGCTATGAGCCGGCGCAGGGGGCAACCTCTGGCGATGCGACGGCCCTCCGCTTCGTGAACGGCTGCCTGGCAGCGGATGAGAACTCGGAGCCCACGCGGTGTGTGGTCACGTTCGATGGCCGGAGTGTGACCCCGGAGCTCACGGACGGAAGCGTCGTCATCGTTCCCGACGACTGTTTCTCGCGGGGAGACTGCAACTCCGACCACGCTTTCGATATCTCCGATCCTGTCCAGCTTCTACGCTCCCTCTTCCTCGCAGGCGGCGCTTTCGCCTGCCAGCGAGCCTGCGACGCCAACGACGATGGCGACCTCGACGTGAGCGACGCGGTTCGCATGCTGGGCGGCCTCTTCACTGGAATGGGCCCGCTCCCGGAGCCATTCCGCACTTGCGGCCGCGATTCCACCCCCGACGCACTCTCCTGCGAGACGCCCACGTGTTCGAACACTCCGTAGTTTGACTGGCGTCGCTTCTTGCGCTCAGGCGGGCGCGGGTCCTGAGGTTCTGGTTCCCATGGATCATGGGATCCGCTGGAGCTTGAGGTTTCGGATCCGCGCCCGCGTGGGGCCCCGGGGGCCCTTCTCCTGGGGGATCACGCCGGCGTAGCGGTCGAAGACGCCGAGCTGGTAGCGGCCGGGGGGCGGGGGAAGCAGAGGCTCCGGGTTCCCTGAGGAGTCTTTCCCCGTGAGTCCGGAGAACTGCACGTCCGGCATGACATCCTTCCCCGCAGCGCTTTGTGCCCGGGGTTCGAGCTCCTCGAGTCGCGCCCGGATCACGTCCCGGATTGGCCCCTCGAGCGTGACGTGGTAGCGAGGTGTGCCGGGTTTTCCCGTCGCCTCCCGAAACGACGCCGCGTCGAGTACCCGGGGCGGCTCCTGGGCGGAGCTGTCGTCGAGGCCGCCCCATCGCAAAACCATCCGGCGTCGGAGGCTTCCCGTTCCGCCGGCGAGGGACAGCTCCACGCCGTAGTGCTCCTCCAAGCTCGTGGCCTTGCCTTCGTGGAACGGACGTAGCTCGACCCAGATGCCCCGATCCCAGCTCACCTCCTCGATCTCGATCTCGAAGGAGAGGCGAATGCACTCGAGGCTTGCGAGCTCGCCAAGGTCCACCACCGCGACAGGCGGCGCCAAAGGCCCTGCGGCGCCCGCACCGAAAGGCACAAGCCGCACCTCGGCGTCGGCGATATCGACCGATTTCGCCGCGGCAAGGCGTTCAGCGTCCTCGATGACCTTCGCCGCCTGGCGCGGCAGTTCGCCCGCGTCGAGGGCCACCCGGGCGGCCGGCCAGTCGGAGAGCCCCGTGAGCGCATCGAGGAGCGTTTCCCGCGCACGCTCCGCCAGCTCGGGCGGTGGATTGGCCTTCAGGACCTTCATCGCCAAGTCTTGAGCGCGGTCGTGACGCCACCTCCGTCCGTAGGCCTCGGCCAGCCCGAGAAGGACACCGAGATCCTCCTGGGCCCCGGCATCCGGCGGATCGAGGAGGAGGCGGCGGACACTCCGCGTCCCTACAACCCCCCCGACAGGCTTGGGAGGGTCCTGCGAAAGAAGGAGCAGGCCAGCGCCCTTGACGGCTCCATCTCCGGGCAGCCGGACGAGCTCGGCGATCACCTCGGCGCCCGGGCGGCCGACGTAGACGCGGTTCCCTTCGAGCACGGCCTTGCCGGAGCTGCGGTCGACCCGGTAGAGATCGACCCAGGCCTCACGGAGGGCGCCCTGGCCGAGCCACCATGTCAAGGCAGCGGCCTCGAGAAGCCCAGCGTCGTTGTTGAGGACTGAGATCTTCAGGGCACTGAGAACTTCCTGCTCGCCGAGCACTTCGGGAAAGGGATCGCTCCACGCGAAGATCTCCCGGGCTTGAGCCTTCAGGCTCCTCCCTGAGACGATACGTTCGCCGATCGCCGAGAGGGGCGTTCGCTCCGCGGCTTTCTCGGGCGCGTTGAAGCGAAGCAGGTAGAGCCCGTTGGGAATGCCCGCGGGCTCATCCGGAGGAAAAATGGCATTGCGCGAGCTGTAAGCCGACTTGGCAGCGAGGACCGCCGGCGGTGCGCCGTCGTCGAGCTGGACGACGGCCGCCTGGTGAAACGTGCCCAGGGGCCCGAGTCGATGTGGCCCCAGGATCGACCCGCCCTCGAGTGTCCAGAAGCGGAGGTCCCAACCCCTCCACGGGCCCGTCGCCGCGCCGATGTCGAGCTGGCCGTCCGAGTCGAGGTCACCGACGAAGACCGAGAAGACATCGGCTTCCGTGCCGCCCCCGGGGAGGCGCGCGACGGGACCCGTCGGGTCGAGCACCTGCCGCGCGAGGCAGACGTAGCGCTCGTCCTCGCCTCCGGAGGTGAAGCCGATGACGAGATCGACCTTGCCGTCCCCGTCGATGTCGCCCCTGGCGAAGGCGCGGTCCGTTGGCAGGTGGCGCGCGTCCTCGTGTTCGATTTCGCGAAGGAGGTGCCAGGCTTTCGCCTCGGGATTCCAACGGTAGATCCGCGTGACGCTTGGAGCCTGCTCGGGCCCCAGGAGCCCCCCGAGGAGAAGCTCATCCGGCTGGTCGCCGTCGAGATCGAGGAGTGCGGCTGCGCGGATGCCACTCCCCTCATACTTCTGCTTCCTGGGGCTGAGGTCGCGCCCGGGTCTCCTCTCGATGCCGGCGGGGCCCACCTCGAGGAAGACGATGGAGTCCCGCGTGACGAGGAGGACGTCGTCGTGGTGATTCCCGTCGAGGTCCCCGCGCGCGACGCTGAGCACGTCCGAGACGCCGTCGAGGCGGATGGGGGCGCCCGGGGAGCGGAGCGCCACGAGGTTCTCGAGGCGGCCCATGAGGGACAGGCGGTCCTCCGCAGGGAGGCTGGGAAGATACACGTCCGCGAGGCTGAGGATGGCCCTCGACGACGCGTCCAGGATCCCATCGAGGCCTTCCCCAGCACCCGTGTCGAGAACCGTCCGCACGAGGCTCCCGGAGGGGTTGCGCCAGGCGATGGGCCTCGCCGCCTTCTCTCCTTTCGAGCGGTCCGCAAGGACACTCTCCAGCGCATCCCGCATCTTGCCCGGGTCCCTCTCCCCCTCGTCCCCATCGAGGATGTCCTGGACCGCGAGGGCCGCATCCTCCTGGCTCAAGCTCCACAGGAGGTGCCTCGCGAAGTGCGCGGCGTCCTCAAGTCGCCCGACCGCCTTGCTCACGATCGCCTTGCGCACGCTGCCTTCCGGGACCGACAGCCCAAGAAACCCGTGGATCCCGTCCAGGGCATTGCGCGCCGCCACGAGCAGCGTCCACCGCAGCCCGCCCTCGTGGAGGCCCCTCCACCCGGCGAGCTGCGCCTCGATGGTCTGCTCGATCCTCCGGAGAGCTCTGTCGCCTTCTTCGCCCTCCAGCTTGGCGGCCTCACGCGCCGCCAGGCCCAGCTCTCCGCGGCGCCGGTGGACCTCGATGCGCAGCCCCGCCTCTCGCGTCCTCTCGATGGGCGGGAAGGGGACGAGCGAGGCGAGGCCGCCCTCGGCCTCATCGATGCGGCCCTCGGCGAGGCGCGTTGCCACGCTGTTGAGCCCGGCGTGCCGCAGCCAGCCCAAAAGGAGGATGAAGGCAAAGGAAGCCGCGACGAACGCCGCCCCCGCGAAGACCGCGGCCCGCGGGTTTCGCCGGAGCGCGAGCCTCGCGCGATAAGTCCAGCTCGCAGGCCGGGCCTCGATGGGCTCGTGGCGGAGCCTGCGGTCGATGTCGCGCGCGAGCTCGGACGCGTTCTCATACCGCGCCCTCGGGTCCCAGCGCATCGCCTTCGCGCAGATCGTCGCAGCGTCCCGATCTACCGAGGGGTTGAGGTCGCGAAGGGGAATCGGATCCCTCCGCGCCACGCGCTCCGCCATCGTCGCGGGGTTCGAGGCAACGTGCGGTGGCCTCCCCGTGAGCAGGGCGTAGAGCGTCGCACCGAGGCCGTAGACGTCCACCGTGCGGCTCGTGGCCCTGCCCTGGAGCTGCTCGGGGGCCATGTAGGCGAGCGTGCCGAGGACGTCGCCGCTCCGGGTGAGGGTCCCCTCGGCAGCGAGCTGCGCGAGCCCGAAGTCGGCAAGGCGAGCGCGCCCCGACACGCGCGCGCTGTCCATGCTCCCCTCGATGAGTATGTTCCCCGGCTTGATGTCGCGGTGGAGGACCCCGGCCTCGTGCGCGGCTGCAACCGCCTCCGCGACATCGCGCGCGATGGCAAGAGCGCGCTCCGTGGGGAGGGATCCTCCGGCGTGCAGGACTTCCTCGAGGCTCGAGCCCCGCACGAGCTCCATGACGATGTACGGGCGCTCGTCCTCGATCGCGGCCTCGTGGACCTGCACGATGGATGGATGATGGATGGCGGCGGCGGCCTTCGCCTCGCGAGCGAAGCGCTCGAGGACGCGCTCGTTTTTCGCGAGGTCCGGCCGCAGCACCTTCAAGGCCACTTCGCGTCCGAGGGAGACCTGTCGCGCCCGGTAAACGTCGCCCATCCCGCCGCTGCCGATCTTCTCGAGTAGCTCGTAGTCTCCAAGCCGCTCCGGCGTCTTCGCGGAGGAGCCGCCGGGAGGCTCAGGGGGCTCATCTTGTGACTGGCTCGGCTGCCGGAGGTCCTCGAGGAGCCGCAGCGCGCCGGAGTTTTTCGCGAGCCAGGCCTGGCGGTCGAGGCGGTCGTCGGACTCGGCGAGGCGCGAGGCGAGGAAGCTGAGGGCGCGCTCGCAGGCCTCGATCCGCCGGTCGTCGCTGCCGCCCCGGGAGGTCTCCCTCAGCTTCAGGAGGATTCCAGCGATTTCGGACGAAAGTCGTCGAGCTTCGGTGATCTCCTCGTCACCGGCGGTGCTCGGAGCCGAGGGGTCGCCTGCCGAGGCGGATTCGGGTGGGACCTCCATGCCGTGGACCTCACGAGCGCCGCAGGCGCTCCTGGAGCCTTCGGCGGGCATCCTCGAGCCGCCGGTGGATGGTGCGCTGACTCGTACCGTACTCCTTCGCGAGGACCTCGATGCTCTTCCGCTCCCAGTACTGGCCGTACAGGGCACCCATCTCCTCCGGGTCGGTCAGGAAGAGCTCCCCCAGGGCCTCGTAGAGCCTCTCCAGGTCCTCCTCCTTCTCGAGGAGGGCCTCGACGGCGAGGTCTTTGCCGGGCAGATCCTCCTCCCCGCCGGGTGTCAGGGCTTCTTGCCTCTGGAGCTTCTTTCGCTTGCGGGCCATCTTGTGCCGACAAATCGTCTTGGCCCAGGCGAAAAAGGCGGCCTCGTTCCTCAGGGATCCGATGTTCTTCAGGATCTCGGCGATCGCGGACTGCACGATGTCGACGGTGTCGTACTGGCGGCGGAGCGCCTGACCCAGGTCGCCGCGGAGCTCCTCGACGAACCGATCGAAGACCTGCCGGCAGAGCTGCGCGGTGGCCTCCACGTCTCCAGCTTTCGCCTTTCGCACAAGCTCGATCGTGTCGGAACCGTCCATGGGCCCTCCGCAGCGCAGCGCTGAAGGGACCCACGCCCCTTCGCGGCCGCGCGGAAGCGAAGATTCTCGCATCCCGGCGCAAGCCATGTAAAGAGTCCAACGACCCGAGGCGTCACAGGCGGCATTCCACGCACACGCGAGGGCCGCATCGCGTGCTCTGACCTCCTTCAGAGCTCATGTAGGCTCGACACCCACTCGACGAAGGAATGTCCAGAGCCCAGGCTCCAGGTCCAGGAGGTTCTGACACAAGACGGCAGCCTTCGCCGCCAGGAGCTTCGCAACTTGGGCGTGGTTCAAGATCGGGTGACACCCGATCTTGAAC
>JACQVW010000472.1 GCA_016209535.1 Planctomycetota bacterium
ACATCAAGGTGGCCCTCAAGGTCCTCGTCTCGGAGGCGATCGACGACCAGGACATCTGGGCCAAGGGGGAGTACGAGGCGCTCACCCGCCTGAGGCACCCCAACCTGGCGAGGGTCTACAACTTCGGGCGCATCGGCGACACGTTGGACTACTTCATCGTCTCGGAGTTCATCAAGGGGATCGACCTCTACTCCGCGACGGAGTACCTCGACTACGCGGAGCTCGCGGACATCATCGTGCAGATCTGCCGGGCCCTCGAGTACATCCACTCGCAGGGCTACGTCCACTTCGACATCAAGCCGGACAACATCCTCGTCACGCGCTACAAGACGGTCGGGCTCCGGGAGGGATCGAAGGTCCAGTACACCGAGGCGGACCTGGTGTCGTCGAAGAAGTCCATCTTCGCGAAGCCCAACGTGAAGCTCATCGACTTCGGCCTCGCCGAGAAGATCACGGGCTCCTTCAACTTCGCGATCAAGGGGACGCTCAACTACCTGGCCCCCGAGATCCTGAACGGCCAGACGCCGGACAAGCGTGCCGACCTCTACTCGCTCGGCGTCACGCTCTACCAGGTCGCGAACCGCGACCTGCCCTTCCACCACGAGGCCGCGAACGCGCTGAGCGGCGAGGCGACGTCGAAGCGCTCCGACCTCTTCGGCATCCACATGAAGAAGCACCCGGAATTCCTCCGGCTGCTCATCTTGAAGCTCCTCGAAGAGAGCCCCGAGGACCGCTTCCAGAGCGCGAAGGACGTGATCCAGTTCATCAACAAGCACTCGGACCAACACTTCGAGATCGAGACCCCCGAGACCCGGGCGAGCTACTTCTACGCGGCGAGGCTGGTGGGGCGCCGGCGGGAGCTGAACCTCCTGAAGGAGCTCCACGAGCGCTGCTTCTTCCCGCGGCGCTGGCACGACCGCGTGGCCTCCGAGCAGGCGCAGCAGGGAGGGGGCGGCGGGGAGGCGAGAACCGGCGGGGAGAGGAGAACCGACGGGGAGCTGAACGGCGGCGGCGAGGCGAGGGCCGGCGGGGAGGGCACACGCGGCGGGGAGGCGGGCAAGGACGATCCGCCGGCCACGGTGTCCTTCGACGGGGCCGCGGAGGGCTCGGCGGGCGGGCAGGCGAGCGCCACGGGGCTGGAGGATCTCACGCTGGTCCAGGGCGAGGCGACGGGCCCGGCGTGCCCCGCCTTGATCCTCGTGACGGGCGAGATGGGGTCGGGGAAGTCCCGCCTCCTCGAGGAGTTCCAGCACTTCCTGAAGCTCAACGACACGTCGCACGTCGCCGGTAACTGCTACGAGGCGGGCGGCAAGGCCTATCAACCGATCCTCGAGATCCTGCGGCAGCTCGTCTACTCCTTCGGCCTCGACTCGGAGCTGTGCCGGAAGTACCGCGCCGACCTCCTGAGGCTCCTACCCGAGATCCGCGCCGAGCGCGACGAGGAGGAGGTCCAGCCGCCGGGGGGCCGCCCCGACAAGGAGAAGCTCTACTTCATCGAACGTATGTCGCAGCTCCTCGTCGAGGCGGCGCAGATCGCGCCCTACGTCCTGGTGGTCAACAACCTCCACTGGGTCGACGAGGCGAGCGTGGGCCTCCTCGAGGCGCTCCTCGTACGCATCGCCGAGCTCCGCTCGCGGGGCGAGCAGGTGCCGGTCCTGGTCCTCGCGAGCCTGCGGCCCGACGAGATCCTGCAGGAGGGCGCCCGGGAGATGCTCGAGCGGCTCAAGAAGGCAGGGCAGTGCCAGGAGATTCCCGTCCGCCGCCTGAAGCGAGGACAGATCCAGGAGTTTCTCTGCTCCATGCTGGGCTTCACCGAGGTGCCCGAGGCCTTCGTCACGAAGCTCGAGGAGAAGACCGCCGGCAACCCGCTCTTCATCGTGGAGACCCTCAAGGCCCTCGAGGAGGATGGGGTCATCCGAAACCAGGGCGACGGGTGGGCGATCCGGGCGACGAGCTACGACCGGATCGAGATCCCCCAGAGCATGGAGGACCTGCTGGAGAAGCGGCTCTCGAGGATCGGAGTGAAGAAGCGGGAGCTCCTCGACGTCCTCAGCGTGATCGACAAGCCTGCGAACCCCAGGTTCCTCCAGGCCATGAAGCGGTTCGAGGACACTCCCATCCTCGTCGAGCTGCGGGACCTGGAGCAGAGCGGGCTCGTGGTGAAGGCCTTCGAGGGCGGGAAGCTCCACTTCCAGATCACGCAGCCCAAGGTGCGGGAGATCCTCTACTCCAGGATCCCCGACGAGACGCGCAGGAGGTACCACGGCGAGGTGGGGGCGGTCTGCCTCGAGCTCCACCGCGGGAACGAGGAGGAGATCCTCGAGGAGGCAGCCTACCACTACCAGCGCAGCGACCAGACCGCGAAGGCAGTGGATCTGGCCATCAAGGCCGGGGACCGGCTCAAGGCGATCTACGCCAACGAGCGGGCCTACGAGTACTACCTCTACGTGCTCGACAAGGCTGAGGGAGACCCTGCCGAGGACCCCATCCGGATCGACACGCACGAGAAGCTCGGGGACCTCTGCACGACCATGGGGCGCTACGACGTCGCCGACCGGAGCTACTGCGCCCTGCTCCAGGAGGACGTGCGCAAGGCGCTGGACCCGCGGCGCGTCGTGAAGATCCAGCTCGCGCGGGGCCGGGTGTTCGAGATCCAGGGGGACTACGAGCAGGCCCTCAAGTGCTACAAGGATGCCCGCAACTTCCTTTCGTCCTTCGATCGCAAGAAGCTCGTCGAGGAGCGCATCCGCGTCTTCAACGCGATCGGCTGGGTCTACGTCTGCATGGGCAAGTACGAGAAGGCCATGGCCATCTCGCTCGAGGCCCTGCGCGTGATCGAATCGGGCCCCGAGCGGATCGAGCACGCGATGGTCTACAACACCATCGGAAGCGCCAACTTCTACAAGGGGAACATCCGGGAGGCCATCGAGTACCACCGCAGGAGCCTGCAGATCCGGGAGAACCTGGAGAACGTTCCGGAGATCACCAACTCCCTCAACAACCTCGGCAGCGCCCACATGGCCGGGACCGAGTACGGCGAGGCGGCCGATCTCTTCCAGCGGGCCCTGAAGACGAGCGAGGAGATCGGGGACCCCTACGGCAGGGCGGTGACGCTCCACAACCTCGCGAGGCTCTACTTCGCCGTGGGGCAGCCGGAGCGCGGCTGGCAAGCCCTCGAGGAGTCGCTGAAGCTCTCCAAGCTCTACAACATGCGCTACCTGACCACGCAGAACTACATCGTGCGCGGGAAGGCGCTCCGCGACCAAGGCGAGCACACGAAGGCCGAGGGGAACTTCTTCCGGGTCCTCACCGCCTTCTCGAAACAGGGCAACCGCTGGGGCCTCTCGACGATCCTCCTCCAGATGGCCGAGCTCCACAGGCTGCAGGGCCGGCTCGAGGAGGCGCGCGCCATGCTCGGCGAGGGGAAGCGCTACGCCGAGGAGCTCGACATACACAACCTCCAGGCGCTCTGCCGCGTCGAGGAGGCCCGCCTCGCGCGCGAGGCGCCCGGTGCGGGGGACTCGGGCGCGCGGGAAGCCGCGAGGCTCCTCGAGGAGGCGCGGGAGCGCGCCGAGAAGTGCGAGAACCCGGAGCTCCTGGTCGATGTGAGCTACGAGCTCGGGGAGACCATGGTGAAGCTGCGGCGCCTCCGCGAGGCCCCGGAGCACTACAAGGCCGCCGACGAGAAGATACGAGAAATCCTCGACAGCTTGCCGGAGGGCTTCCGCGAAGGCTACGCCGCGCGCCAGAAGCTGCGGTACCGGGACTGGAAGGCCGGGCCCAAGCTGCCCTCGGAGCCCGCCAAGGCCGATCCTGCGGCGGCGCCCTCGAGCGGGAGCGCCGGGAGCGCGGGGGGCGGCGGGGCGAGGGCCGGACTCACGGCGGAGGACTCGCTGCGCCGCGTGAACGAGCTCATGGTGCGCCTCTGCGCGGGCGGGTCCTTGAAGGACTTCCTGGGCAGGGTCCTGGACGAGGTCCTGGGGGTGACCGGCGGCGACGGCGCGTTCTTCCTCAGCGTCCAGGGGCACAACGTGAGCGTGGACGTGTGCAGGGGGAAGGCGGGGCGGGCCGCGGCGGAGCCCGAAGAAGTGCTCTCGCTGGAGCTGGTCGAGCGGGTCATCGATGGGAAGAGGCCGCTCCTCCTCGCCGACCTCGCCGACGATCCGCCCGCCGCGCGGGCGCTCGAGGCGCACAAGACCGTGGTCTCGTCGCTCATCATCACGACCTTCCTCGCGGGCCCCGGGCGCGCCGGCGTGCTCTACGTGGTAAACCCCGAGTTGCGCCACGGCGAGGGGGAGAAGACGCTCTGGCTGATCCAGCCCTTCCTGAACCTCGTCCCCCTCGCGTACGCGCAGCTCGCGAGCGACCGGGTGCCGGCCGCCCCGGCGAAGCAGGCGGAGTAGGGGGAGCAAGGGGAATAGGGTGGAGCGGCGCGCTCCTTGGACCGCTCCCCCGGCGGGGGCATAATGGGGCCTCGGTACACCCCTCTTCCGTGGAGAACATCATGACCTCTCGCTGGCTCCTCCGGTCGCGCGTCCTTCCCTTCGCGTCGCTCCTCCTTGCCGCGAGCCCCCTCGCGGCCGGCGGCCCGGCCGCTGCGGGGCGGCACGCGCCGCGGGACGGGAGCCCGGGCTACTGGCTGCTGCGTCTCGAGCCCGGCGAGGGCGCCGGCCCGGAGGCGTGGGTGCGCGGGCCGGGTCCGCGCGAGGCGATCTTCTTCGCAGAGCCGCCCGGGCCGGACGGCAGTCGCTCCTGGATCGGCCGCTCCCGGAAGGAGCCAGAAGGGCTGACGCTCGGCGACGGGAAGGGCTCGGCGACCGTCGCGGTCGACTGGACCGGCGCGAAGGACGACCCGAGCCTCCCCGAGCGCTGGAGGTCGGCCGCGCGCGCTCACTTCCAGGGCCTCGCGGAGCGACGGGCCCTCGACGGCTTCGCGCGCTACGCCCTCCGGCGCCTCGAGCCCGAGGGGGCCGCGAAGGAGCCCGGCGGGCTCCTCGCCCGCCAGGAGCGCCGGATCGAGCGGGCCAGCCCCTTCGACCTGACGACGGGGAGGACCGCCATCGAGGAGTCGCTCCAGCTCGACCGGCTGCGCGATCCGGGCCGCGCCCGCAAGCAGGAGGCGACGGTCCCGCTCTCGAGCATCGAGGGGGTCAAGGTGAAGGCCCACCCCTGGGAGGAGATGCTGAAAGGCCGGAAGCCCGAGCCGCACGCGATCGAGCGCTTCCTGCCGCTGGACCAGTACGCCTTCGAGGCGGCCTCGCTCGGCGCATTCCTCGAGATCGCGGACTGGCTCGACGCCTGGGGCGGCCAGATCCTCGCCTGGTCTCACCTCTCGGCGGAGGACTCGGGCGCCCGCGAGCGGCTCGAGCGCCAGCTCTGCCTCCCGGCGAGCGCGCTCGCCCGCGCCCTCGGGCCCAGCGTCGTGGGCCGCGTCGCCATGACGGGCGGGGACCCCTTCCTGCGCGAGGGGACCGACTTGACCCTCGTCTTCGAGCTCAAGGCCGAGCCCGTCTTCCTCGCGAACCTCGAGAAGAACCGCCTCGAGGCTCAGGGCAAGGTCCCATCGGCGAAGCGCGTCGAGGCGGAGCACGGCGGCCGCAAGATCGCGGGCCTCGTGGCGCCGGACCGGGCCGTCAGCTCGTACTCCGTGGTGGCCGGGGGCTTCGCCCTCGTGTCGAGCTCCCTCGCCGGCCTCGGGCGCTCCCTCGACGCCCTCGATGGCAAGGTGGAGTCGCAGGCGACGGGCCTCGACCGCCGCTTCGTGCGCACGCTGGTCCCGCGCGGCGAGGGCGAGGCGGCGTTCCTGTACCTCTCGGACCCCTTCATCCGCCGGCTCGTGGGTCCGGAGCTGAAGCTCGAGGAGCGCCGCCGGCTCGAGTGCTCGGCGGGCCTCCGCTCGGTCGCGCACGCCGCGGCCTGGCGGCAGGCACGCGGCGAGGCGCGCGCCGCGCGTCTCGAGGAGCTCGTCGCGGCCGGCGACGTGCCGCCGGCGCTCCTCGCGTGCCCCGACGGCGGCGCCTATCGCCTCCTCGATGACGGGCGAGGGGGAGCCTGCGCCGTCCACGGGACGCTCGAGGCGCTCACGCCGTGCGCCGAGCTCGAGCTCGCCCTGGTCACCGACGAGGAGAGGCAAGCCTACGAGCGCTTCCGGGACGGCTACCAGAACTACTGGTCGCGCTACTTCGACCCGATCGGAGTGCAGGTCTCGCTCGGGAAGACGAAGCGCTTCGAGACGGCGATCCTGCCGCTGATCGAGATGTCCGAGTACCGCCAGATGGCGGACCTCTTCGGAGGGAAGGAGGGTCAGAAGGGGCCGCTCGCCGAGCAGGGACCCGGCACGAGCCTCCTCCTCTCGGCCCACTTGAACCGCGAGAGCGGCCTCTTCCGGCAGGCCGAGGGCTTCGCGCAGGCGATGCTCCTCCCCGGCTCGCAGCAGGCGGCTCTCGGGTGGGTGGGGGACCGGGTGAGCCTCTTCCTCGAGGACGCGCCCGAGGGGCTCAAGGACGTGGGGTCCCGGGACATGATCGAGGAGGGCTTCGATCTCCTCGCGAAGGGCGCCGGCGGCGGCGTGAGGGTCGCGGTGCGGAACACGCTCCACCTCGCGGCGTTCCTCGGGGCCCTGAAGGCCATGATCCTCTCGGCGGCGCCGGGCACCGTCGTCTTCGAGAACCTCCCCGAGCGGAAGGGCACCGGGATCGTCAAGGTGGCGGCGAGGGAGGGCTCGGGGGGCCACGGGCCCGAGGCCGTCTACTACGCCGTGATCGGCGACGGGCTCCACGTCTCGCTGCGACAGGACACGCTCGAGCGGATCATCGACCGCAGCGCGCCGGCCGGTGAGAAGAGCGAGAAGCCCGCCCCGCAACCCGCCGAGGGAGCGGCGCCGACGGCCGGCGCCGGGCCAAAACCTGCGCCGGCCTCCGAGCCGACCTGGCTCGACGGGAGCCACGTGGCCCTGGCCCTCGACCTCGCGGGCTCGCCGCGCTGGCGGGCGCTCCTCCTCGGGCTCTACGACGCCGAGGCGCGGAAGCTCTGCGCTGGGGCGGTCGAGACGGCCTGGGAGATGGACCGCCTGGGCTTGAAGGACGGCCCCGCGAAGCGCGCGCTCGCCGGCGCGGCGCCCCGCTGCCCCGGGGGCGGCGCGATCGGGGCGGCGAAGGACGGAAGGATCGCCTGCTCCGTCCACGGCGCCGGGGGAGTGGGCGGCGCTGCGGCCACCGGGGGCGCCGGCGACAAGATCCCGCTCGCGGCGCTCTCGGGCGCGCGGGCGAAGCTGTCCTTCACCGAGGACGGCGTGCGGACGACCCTCGAGATCGCGGAGTAGGACCGCCGTGAGCGCCGGGGCGCGCCGCAGGAGGAGGGTTCTGGCGCTCGCGGCGGCGGGCGCCGCGGCGACGCTTGCCCTGGCGGCGGTATATCACCGGCCGATGGTGTCCCATGTGGTGACACGGCTCGCGCTGGAGGATGCGAGGGAGCTGGCGGCGCGGTGGTCTAGGAAGATCCCTGTCGACGCAACGAAAGCGGTCCATGGCGCCTTCGACAGCTACGGCTGGCTCTTCCGCCGCGACTACCTTGATCGGGGCTACCTGGCCGCCACGTTGCCAGCGAGTGCGGTCACGTGCGAGGCCTTGCCGCACTGGCTCCTTCTTGGGGCGTTCTACGACGCGAGGCAGACGGAGCTCGCTGGTCAGGAGGTCTGGTTCGAGGAATTCCTTGCCTGGCTTGACCCGGTCCTCCTCCGCTCGAGCTTGCGAGAGGCGCTCCTCGAGATGCTCACGAGCGACTGGACGATGTTGCCGAAGCCCAAGGACCAGGCTGCGGGGCTCCCGAAGTCCTACCTCTGCGAGTGGCTCTTCGGCGTCGACGATGAGGCGAGGACAGGGTACTACAAGCTCTGGGAGCCCCGCTGCCTCGCCGCAGTCCAGGACCGCCACTGGCGGGCCATCCTGCGCGACCTCGAGCACCCCCGCGAGAAGGTGCGCGCCGGCGCCGTGCTCTTCCTCCAGCGCCACCCGTCGCGCGAGCTCTTCGCGGAGAAGGCCCGGCGGGCCCTCGAGGACCCGTCGCAGTGGGTCCGCCTCGCCGCCGCGAGCACGCTCGCCCTGCGCGGCGACGCCTCGAGCGCCGCGGAACTGGCCGGTGGCCTCGAGCACGAGCGGTGGGAGGTGCGCTGGTGGTGCGCCTACACCCTCGCCGGGCTCAAGCGGCCCGAGGACCTGCCCGCCCTCGAGGCCCTCGAGGCGCGCGAGCCGGACGCGTGGGTGAAGGATCGGGTCGCGGAGCTCGCGAAGGCCCTGAAGCGGTCCCCCTAGTCCACGTCCGGCAGCACCTCCGCGATCCGCTCGCTCACCTCCTTCAGGTCCGGGGCCTGGCCCGCGGCGAGGAGGCTCGCGATCTCGCGCTGGAGGGCGACGAGGCGGAAGTGGCACCTCCGGCGCGCGGCGAGGTCCCGCGCCTCCCAGGCGTCCTTGAGCGCCGCGTCGGCGAAGGCCTGGAGTGCCCCGGCGTGGGCGCCGCCTCGGCCGCGCACGACGGTGAGCCAGCCGCCGCCGCGCTGCTCGAGGAACCTCCGGTCGGGCCGCGTCCGCCACGCGTAGCTCCAGACGCCGAGCTCGTCGGGGCGGAAGCGGCAGACGTAGCGGTGCTCGCCGGCGTGCTCGGCCCGCGCCTCGGTGCGCCGGCCCGAGGGCGCCGTGAAGGCGAAGCGCACCTCGAGGTCCTCGGGGCGTGCGACATCGGGTGCCCAGGTCTCGAGCAGCGCGATCGAGATCTCCTCGCCCGCCGGGACGGGGTTCAAGGCGGTCGTGAGGACCACGCTCGGCGGCCGGCCGGCCTCCGGCGGCTCGAGGACGAGCGTCTCGGGCCGGAGCGGCGGGTCCCCGTCGAGCTCGAGGGACGCGGCGAGGACGGCGCCCTCGCGCCACGCGGCCCCGGGTCGCGGCTCGATCGTAGTCGTGCCGCCCGGCTCGAGGAGGAAGGGCCTCTCCTCGTGCCAGAGGGCGGGCGCGCTCCAGTCCACCTCGAGGCGCGGCCGCTTCCCCGGGCTCAGGTCGTCGCCGAGCTCGCGCGAGAAGAAGGCGCGGACGGACCCGGGGACGAGCTCGTCCTCGTGCCCGGCGCGGATCAGGAAATCGAGCGTCCGTCGCGAGGCGAGGGCCTCCTCGACGTGGCGGGCGAGGCGAGACCCCGCGAACACCAGGTCCTCCTCGGGCGAGCCGAGGCGGGCCCAGGCGAGGGGCTCGCCGCCGCAGTCGGCCTCGGGGTCGTGGTCCGAGGCGAAGCCGCAGCCCGGCTCCTTCCACGGCAGCTCGCCGGCGCGCGCCTCGAGCCACCACGCGTCGCCGCGCTCGGGCTCCGACTGGTTGTCGCGCCGCTCGCCGCCGCGGCCGGGGCCCCAGGGCTTCCGCACGTCGTGGAGGTAGAAACTCACGGGCCAGCGCGGAGGGTGGCGGTGGGGGAAGCCCGTGGTGTCCTCCTGGCGGAGGACGAGGCGCGCCCCGGCGACCCTCGCGAACCGCGGGAGGAGCCCGAGGTCCCAGCGCTGGAGGATCCGCAGGACCTCGTAGCGCCCGTCCTGGGGCTTCGAGCCCTCGCAGCCGGCGCGCACGTGGTACTGGGTGGCCACGTTGCGACGGAACTTGACCGAGCGGTCGAGGAAGCCGCGGATCTCGGTGTCCCACATGCCGCCGTAGGACGCGCCGGCCACGAGGACCGTCCGGAGGAGGGGGCTCGCGTGGGGGCCATCGGGGCAGCACGCCGCGATGCGCGCGATGCCGGACGCCGCCGGCAGGCCCGGGCCATGGGAGGACGCGGCCCACGCCCGCCGCCACGCTCGGACCCGCTTGCGCAGCCAGGCCATCCGGTCCCCTATCGCTCCCGCTCCACCGCGCCGCGGCCTCGGCTCAGCTCAACGGCGCCTCGAAGAACTCCTCCTCCTGATCGAAGAGCTTGCCGTTCCTGTACGCTCTCAGGAGCGCGTTCACCGTCTCCTTGTCGAAGCCGCGGTCCGTCAGCTCCCGCACCTTGAGGAGGGCGTCCTTGATCGTCATCTCCTCGCCGCCCGCGGCGCCGTGGTAGAGGTGCTTGTCGAGCTCGAGGGCGAGCCCGAGCACCCTGCCCAGGACGGGAATGTCCTGGCCCTTCTTGCCCTCGGGCGATCCGGTTCCGTCCCAGCGTTCGTTTTGCGCCTCGATGGCGGGCAGGACCTCCGCGAGCTCCGGCACCGACTTGAAGAGCTCGCGGGCGTAGTGGTTCTTCTTGGTCTCGACGGTGAGGGCCTGGGCTCGCTCCTTGTCGGAGAGGGGGATGGAGCCGATGTCGTGGAGCATGCCGGAGAGCCACGCGTTGCGGACATCGCTCGTGCTCAGCTCGAGCTCCTTCGCGATCGAGAGGCAGTAGGCGGCGACCCGCTCCGACTTGCCGCGCGTCGCTGGGTCCCGCATCTCGATCGCCGAGACCAGCGTGCGGACCGAGTCGCGGAAGATCCTGTCGGCCTTCCGGAGGGTCTTCAGGAGCCCGATCACCGTCCCGAGCTGGATCCCCACGGCCGAGGCGAGCTCCAGGTCCTCGGTGGAGAAGGCCTCGGACTTGCGCGAGTAGATGTAGAGGACGCCGTGGCTCTTCCCGAGGAGCGAGATGGGCACGCACATGACCGACCGGAGCTGCTTCATGACGACCGTGGCCATGGTGCTGAACTGCTTGTCGGCGGAGGCGTCGG
>JACQVW010000447.1 GCA_016209535.1 Planctomycetota bacterium
GCCTTGAGGAGGTCCGGCGGGAAGGCGACCTCGAAGGAGTGCGGCTTTCCCTTCCGCGGATCGCCGAAGACGGAGGCGTCGCCGGCGCCGGCGGGGAGCGCCACCTCGAAGGCCTTGCCGTTCACCGCCACCCGGAGCGCGGGCGGCGCCCGGGAGTGCGTGTCGACGAGGTCGACCCGGAGCCTGCAGTCGCCGGGGACCGGCGCCGCCTTGAGCCCGAAGAGGACGACGAAGGTGTGCTCGCGGCCGCCGGCCCAGTCGTCGGCGGGGCCCGGGTGGACGTAGGGCCAGTCACGCCGCGGGTCGGAGAGCCCTGCGGCGAAGACGGCGTCCTCGGAGAAGTCGCGGTAGCGGTCCGGCGCGAGGGCGAGCTCGGCGTTCCCCCCGTCGGGGACGCCGATCGTCCAGAGGACCGTCGCAGGCGCGGCGCCAGCAGCCGCCTCCTCCGCGGCCTCGCCGCACGAGGCCGCCGCGAGGCAGGCGGCAGCGAGGAACGCGGTCCTGGGCGGGTACCGCAACGCCTTGGCTCGAAGGTCTCGTCTCGATCGCATGCTCGTCCTCCTCGCTCCGGGGTGGTGGGGGTGCGCGTTCTCGGCGCTGACCCCGGAGCCTAGCAGCAAGCCCACCCGGCGGGCTGTGCGCGCCGTCACGAGGCGGCGCGGGAAACCGCCCGCGACGTCGAACGGCTCGAGCGGCGCGCGCTCGCGATCCCCCTCGACGCGCTGCGGCTGCCCACGATCGAGGAGGCCGTGGGCGCGGCGCTGGTGATCGAGATAGCCGCCATCGACCTGCGTCGCTACAAACCCGCCGAAGCCGCCAGTCACCAGGGCGGCCCTCGCACCGAGCGCTCAGCCCATGATCTCGCCAAGGCCATCCACGACGCGGGCGACCTCCTCAAGGGACGCGTGGCCGAGTCGGCGGCCGACGCGCTCGGTGGCGAGGGTGCGGATTTGGCTGATCTTGATCCAGGAGCGCTTCGGTAGCCCCTGCGCCTGGCCTTCCAGGGTGAGCGGGAAACCGGCTCTCGGCTCCTGGCTTGTAAGGGCAACCGCGATGACGGTCCCCGACCGCTCGTTGAAGACGTCGTGGCTCAAGATCAGCACCGGTCGCTGGCCGGCCTGCTCGTGCCCACGCGTCGGATCCAGGTCGGCCCAGCGGATCTCCCCCCTCAGTATTCGGGCCATGCTTCCAACTCGGCTCCGAGTCCTTCCTCGGCGAGCGCCTTCTCCTCCTTCGGGTCCAGCTTCGCACTCTCCCGCGCGAGCCGGCCACGGCGGATGCGGTCGAGCTTCTCGGCGACCGCCGCCTCGATCGCCTGGCTGCGGTTGGGGAATCCAGCGCTGGCGATCAACTCGTCGAGCTCCTCGAGCAACTCAGTCTCAAGCGTCACCGCGACCTTGGTCTTGGGCATAGCGAACCTCCAGTATGATAATATGTCATACCTCGGAGCGTTTGATGAGTTCTTTCCCGCGGTTGTCGCCCGGTCGCAGCACCTCCGGCGGGAACGCGACGTGAAAGGAGTGCGGCTTGCCCTTCCGCGGCTCGCCGAAGACGGAAGCGTCGCCGGCGCCGGGGGGGAGCGCCACCTCGACGGCCTTGCCGTTCACCGTGACGGAGCCGGTGAATCGCTCCTCCTTGCGGGTTATCCCGCCCTCACCGTGGCCTCGGAGTTTTCGCGTAAGGGGCCCTCCGCCTCGAGCGTCTAACGGCGCGCCGACACCTGGGAACGTAAGGAATGAAGCAAGGAAGGACGCAGACATGGGCCGTCGTCTCTCTGTCTGCCGCCCTGTTCTTGGGGTTCCTCGGGCTCGTCGCGCTCATCCTCGTTCTCTCCGGGAACACCGGGATCGGGCAGCGCGGGGAATCCCTGCCGCAGCTCACGGACCGGCCGGGCTTCTCTCCCAGCGTGGCGCGCCTCTGGGGCATGCCGAACCGCCACCTCTTCAGCCCGATCGAGTGCCCCCGGTATGTCGCGGCGGCGGAGGCAGAGGGCTTCCTCAGGTGCGAGGACCGAGTCTACTTGATCCGGAAGACCGGCACGATCTACGTCTTCCCCGAGGTGCTCTTGACCTCCTACCACGTCGTGAACGATGTCATCGACGGCGAGCCCATGGCGGTCAGCTACTGCCTCCTCGCCGGGAGCGCCTGCCGGTTCTCGCGGCGGGTCGAGGACAGGGTCTTGACCCTCGGGCTCACGGGCCAGCTCTTCGGCGGGAACAGCGTCCTCTACGACAAGGAGACGAAGACCGACTGGCTCCAGCTCAACGGGGAGCCCCTGCGCGGCCCCTACTACGGGCGGGCCCGCCTCGAGGCCAGGCCGCTCGAGCGCTCCACCTGGAAGCGGGTCCGGGCAGAGAAGGGCCTCGCCGTCCTGGCGCCCCTGCGGGACATGGAGGAGTACCGGAGCTTCCACCGCGACATGGAGGCCGAGAAGCTGGGCCAGAAGGTCGTCGAGTCGCAGGCGAGACTGGACCCCCGGCTCCTCCCGTACACGGGCGGCCTCGGGATCCACGTCCAGGGGGAGACGCGCTTCTACCCCGAGGACCCCAACGCCCGGCGGAGCCTGTGCAACGACGCGGTGGGCGGCTGGGCGGTGCTGGTGCTCCAGGGCGGGGACGAGGAGGCGTGCCGGATCTTACGCCGCCGCCTCGATGGCCGCGTCCTCGACTTCGAGCTCCGCGACGGTGTCCTGCGCGACCGGCAGACGGGCTCGACCTGGAGCGACGAGGGAGTCTGCACCGGCGGGCCGCTGGCCGGAGTCAAACTCGATGCCCCGTACTACACCCACGTCTACTGGTTCGTGTGGGCGTCGCTCTATCCGGAGACGGGCCTCCCGTAATCTCTCCTACTCCCGCTGCCGGGGGGGAAGCTGCCCGCGCTCGTCCTTCGGCCCACCCTCGCGCTGGCGCGGGCGCTCGTCGGGCAGGCGCGCCTGCTTCAGGAGCTTCAGGCTGGTGGCATCGAACTGGTAGAGGACTCCGCCCCGCAGGACGTAAACGAACCGGTCGTTGGCCGCGACCTGGCCCTCGGGGAAGGGCCTTCCCCCCGGGAGCTCCGGCGGCAGCGGGCCGCGCTCGCCGGCACCGCCGGCCTCGACGCCGCCACGCCGGCGCCGCGACGGGCCCGTGGCGACCATGAGGTGCTTGCCCGAGCGGGTGAGGGCCACGCCGGGGTCCGCGCCCAGGGGGCGCCGGCACTCCGGGTCGAGCTTCCAGCCGAGGCCATCGGCCGAGGTCGCCGACCACCCGTCGGGGCCGCTGCCGTAGAACCGGAGCACGCCCTCGATCGTCACGGCGCACCCGAGCCAGTCGCCTCGCACCTCGAGGCGCAGGTCGTCGAGGCGGCGGAAGCTCAGGCCGTCCCCGGAGACCGCGTGGTAGGCCATGCCTTCCTTCCTCTGGACGGGCGAGAAGATGTGCCACTCCTCGCCCAGCCGTGCCACGGCGCAGTCGATCACTACCTCCCCTTCGACGCCGAAGCGCACCCCCGGCTCGAACTGGTAGCGCAGGGCATCGCGGGAGACCGCGGAGTGGATGGCCGGAAGCTCCCCTGGCGCGAAGTCCGGTCCCGCTGCCGGGCTGCCCCGACGGGAGGTGAAGTAGAGGCGGCAGCGGCCGTCGGGGAGCTGGACCAGGGTCGGATCGAAGGGCCGAACGAGGTCCTCGGGGTAGCCGTCCACGGCGATGGGCCGGGGCGGAGTCCAGGTCCCCCCGTCATCCTCGGAGATCGAGACCGCCACCCGATCGAACGCCTCCGGGGGCTCTTCGGGGAACCACTGGAAGGCCGCCACGAGGCGCCCGTCGCGGCCGGCGATCAAGGTGGCGACGCCGCCCCGCTCGACGAAGGCACCCCGGTGGCGGAAGCGGACGCCGTCCTCGGACTCGAGGAGGACGAGGTCGTTGTCCCAGGGGCCCGGCCCGCGGGCCTGGGCGGCGACCCCCGCCGGGCGCAAGAGGACGACGCAGGCGCAGAGGGTCAGGGCGGATCGGCTCATCGGACGGTTCTCCTTTCTTTCGGCGCGAGCGGCTCGCGCCGGCGGCATTTTCGACTGTCAAGTCGCGGCGGTCGACGGTTAACTGTCCCGTAACTGTCCTGGAGGTCCTCGGTCCATGATCCATGTCAACATCATCCTGACCGTCAAGCAAGAGCGGGACGTCCCCGAGATCCGCGCCCTCCTCGCCGAGCAGGGGCGGCTCTCGCGCAAGGAGGCCGGCTGCGCGCGGTTCGAGGTCTACCAGTCGAAGGAGAGCTCGCGCGTCTTCATCCTCAACGAGTGGTGGGAGTCCCACCAGGCCCTGGAGGTCCACCGCACGGCGAAGGCCTACACGGAGATCTACAAGCCGAAAGTGCTTCCGCGCGTAGACCGCGTGGCGCACCCCTCGGCGCTCGTGGAGTAGGCGGGCCCGGGCCGGGGCTCCGGCCGGACCCTCGCGCTTGCCCTCACCCCTCCACCGCCGCGCCCGGCACCAGGTCCCCGAGAGCCTCGAGGAGTGCCCGGAGCTCCACGGGCTTCGAGATGTAGCCGTCCATGCCGCCGGCGAGGCAGACCTCCTTGTCCCCCTTCATGGCGTTGGCCGTCATGGCGATGATCGGGATGTGACCGCCGCGGCTCTTCTCGCGCCCGCGGATCTCGGCCGTCGCCTCGAGCCCGTCCATCTCCGGCATCTGCATGTCCATGAGGACCACGTCGAAGCGCTGCTTCTCGAGCGCCGCAAGGGCGTCCTTCCCGGTCGCCGCCACCACGACCGAGTGACCGCCCTTCTCGAGGAAGCGCACCGCCAGGCGCTGGTTGACGGCGTTGTCCTCGGCGAGCAGCAC
>JACQVW010000448.1 GCA_016209535.1 Planctomycetota bacterium
GACTACGCCTCCCCCGAGCAGAAGCGGGACGCCAAGGCCGCCGACCACCGCTCGGACATCTACAGCCTCGGGGCGACGATGTACCACATGCTGACCGGGGAGACCCCCAGGACGATCCGCTCGGACCGGCTGCCGCCGGAGCTCGACCAGGTGGTGCTCAAGTGCCTGGAGGAGAGGCCCGAGGACCGGTACTTCTCCGTCGACGAGCTGCTCGCCGACCTCGAGAAGGCGGCCTCGGGGAAGGGGGCGGCCCCGAGGAAGAAGGTGGTGATTGAGGAGGAGCCCGAGGGGACCTGCGTCGCCTGCTGGTACCTCAACAAGCCAGAGGCGCGATTCTGCAAGAAGTGCGGGGCGGGGCTTTTCGAGCCGTGCGTGCGCTGCAAGAAGGAGATCCGCGCCGGGAGCGAGCACTGCATCCACTGCGGGGTGGACGTGCCGAAGGCGCGGAAGATGGCGGAGCACCTCGCGCAGGCGATGGAGCACCTCGGGGGGAAGAGGTACGACCGTGCGCTGAAGGAGCTGTCGTTGCTCCTCGCGATAGAGCCGAAGAACACGGAGGCGCTGAGGCTGCACGGGGAGGCCTCGCAGAGCCAGGACGAGGCGAAGAGGTTTCGGGAGGAAGCGGAGGGTTTCATCAAGGCGGAGGAGTATGAGCGAGCGCAGAAGGTGCTGGAGGAGTACTTGGTGCTCGCACCTGAGGACGCAGAGGCGAGGAAGCTCCTCGAGGAGCTGCCGGGGAAGATCGTCGAGCGGGACTGCGCGCGGGCCGAGGCGCTCGAGAAGGACGGGAAGGTGCAGCTTGCCCTGGGCCTCTACGAGGCGGTCCTGAGCCGGGAGCCGCAGAACGAGAAAGCACGGGCGGCCGCGACGCGCATCCGCGCGCGGAAGGCGGCGGAGCATCTCGCGCAGGCGAAGGAGCACCTCGAGGGGAGGCGGTACGGCCGGGCGCTGAAGGAGCTGGACCTTCTCCTCGAGCTCGAGCCCAAGAGCCCCGAGGCTGTGGCGCTCCGCAAGGAGGTCATCCACAAGAAGCACGAGGAGGCGCGGGCGCTCCGGGACCTGGCGGACGGGCACGTCAAGGCGGCGCAGCACGAGCGGGCGCAGAAGGCGCTGGAGGAGTACCTGGCGCTGGTGCCTGAAGACATAGACGCGAGGAAGCTCCTCGCGGAGCTGCCGGGGAAGATCGTCGAGCGGCGGGAGTGCGCGCGGGCCGAGGCGCTCGAGCTGGACGGGAAGGCGCAGCTTGCCCTGGGCATCTACGAAGGGGTCCTGAGCACGGAGCCGCAGAACGAGAAAGCCCGGGCGGCGAGCCGGCGCATCCAGGCCCAGTTGGCGCGGAGCCGGCGCAGGGTCATGCTGGTCATGGCCACGGCGGCCGCGGGGCTGCTCGTGGCCGGGCTCCTCGGGTACCAGCTCATGGGGAACGGCGAGCGCGCGCGCCGGGACGAGACCAGTGTCTTTGCGCCGGAGGCGACTCCCGCGGGCCACCCGACCCCCACGCCCTCGGGAACAGCAACGCGCCCTGGAGAGGCCTTCACGAACACGCTGGGCATGAAGCTCGTCCTGATCCCGCCGGGCGAGTACCTCATGGGCAGCCCGCCGGGCGAGGAAGGTCGCGACGGCGACGAGAGCCAGCACCGAGTCAAGATCACGAGGCCCTTCTACCTGGGCGTGACCGAGGTGACGCAGGCGCAATGGCGGGCGGTGATGAAGACCGATCCCAGCCACTTCAAGGGCGACAAGCTGCCGGTGGAGCAGATCTCCTGGGAGGACGCCAAGGCGTTTTGCCAGAAGCTGAGCGAGCGCGAGGGCAAAAAGTACCGCCTGCCCACGGAGGCGGAATGGGAGTACGCGTGCCGGGCAGGGACGACCACGCCATACTATACGGGCCTGACAATCGGTGGGGAGCATGCGAACTACGACGGAGAGAGGACGAGGCCTGTTTCCAGGTTCTCGGCCAACGCCTGGGGCCTGTACGACATGCACGGGAATGTTTTTGAGTGGTGCCAGGACTGGTTCGGGCCGTATCCCCCAGGCGACGTGGTGGACCCCGACGGTCCAGCGTCGGGGAATTCCCGTGTGCTTCGCGGCGGCTCTTGGGACAAGCAGGAGTGGATCTCCCGCTCGGCTGACCGTCGACACTGGGAGCCGGGGATCCGGCGCAGCTTCCTCGGCTTCCGGGTCGCCCTGGACTTCTAACCCTTTGTTTTCTCTTGTTCTCTCTTCTCTCGAGCCGAGCGAAGCGAGGCTCGACGACGTTCTTGAATGTGGGGGCACATGCCCATGGCCCAAGAGCTCAAGGTGATCTCGGACTTCTACGACCTCATGCTCTACCTCATCCAGAGGATCGAGAAGTTCCCCAGGCACCACCGCTACAGCCTGGGCATCGCCATGGAGAACCGGCTCCAGGCCATCCTGGCCCTCCTCCTTCAGGCAAAGTACTCCCGGGAGAAGGCCGAGCACCTGGCGAAGGCGAATCTTGAGCTTGAGGTCCTCCGGTTCCAGGCAAGGCTCGCGAAGGACCTGCGGGCCCTGCCGCTCAACAGCCACGGCCTGACCGCCGAGCGGATGCAGGATGTCGGAGCGCAGATCGGCGGGTGGCTCAGGAGCGCGACGAGGGCGCCATGAAGCGCTACGGGAACCTCTGGGAAGAGATCGTGAGCTGGCCGAACCTGCTCCTGGCCGCGCGCAAGGCTCAGCGCGGGAAGCGCGGCCGCCACGCCGTCCAGGCCTTCAACTTCGATCAGGAAGAGCAGCTCCTCCGACTTGCCCGGGAGCTCGAGAACGGAACTTACAGGCCCGGACCCTTCCGTGCCCACTGGATCGCCCGCCCCAAGCCGCGGTTGACCTCGGCGGCTCCGTACCGCGACCGCGTCGTCCACCACGCCGTGATCAACGTGCTCGAGCCGATCCTCGACCGGCGCTTCCGCCCGCACAGCTTCGCCTGCAGGAAGGACAAAGGCACGCACGCCGCGGCGGACCGCTTGCAGGAGCTCATGCGCCGCAACGCCTGCGCCCTCCAGTGCGACATCCGGAAGTACTTCCCCACGATCGACCACGAGGTCCTCAAGAAGACCTTCCGCAGGCTCGTCAAGGATCCCCGCGTCCTCTGGCTCCTCGACCTGATCGTCGACCACAGCAATCCCCAGGAGCCGGTCGACCCCTTCCCTGACGAGGATCCGGTCGCCGGGCCGCGCCGGCGGGGCCTGCCCATCGGCAACCTGACGAGCCAGTGGTTCGCCAACTGGCTGCTCGATGACCTGGACCACTTCGTGACGAGCCGACTCGGCATCGGAGCCTACGTCCGCTACTGCGACGACTTCGTCCTCCTCCCGAACGACCGGCTCAAGCTCAAGGATGCGGCACGCGCCATTCAGGGCTTCCTCCTCGAGTCGCTGCGCCTCCGCCTGCACGGCGAGCGCCTCTGCGTGCGGCCCGTGAAGGCCGGGATCCGGTTCGTGGGCTACCGGATCTGGCCCACGCACCGACTACTTCCCAAGGAAAACGTGCGCCGGTTCCGCCGGCGCCTGCGGTGGATGCAGCGGGCCTTCGCCGCGAGGCTCCTCGACCCCGCGGACCTGAAGAGGCGGCTTGCAAGCTGGCTGGGGCACGCGAGCCACGCGGACACGCGTTGCCTCGTGAGGAGGCTGAGCCGCGAGTGGGTCTTCGTGAGGGGCGGGGCCAAAAGAGTCCCGTGTGCTTCGCGGCGGCTCGTGGAACAACAACCCACGGAACTGCCGCGCCGCGAACCGCAACAGGAACGAGCCCGGGAACCGGAACAACAACACCGGCTTCCGGGTCGCCCTGCACTTCCCAGCGCGGCCGCGCCCGAGAGTGCTCCCGCGTCCTGCGCCCGGAATCGCCCCGCTCACGGGCAGGGCGAGCGCGGCGGCGGAAGTCCTGGCCCCGCTCCCGCGCCGCCGCCGTTGCCCGAAGGCCCTGGCGGCGGCCAAATCAGCGTCCGGTCCGGCCGGGTCCGGTAGGGCTCGTCCCGAAGGCCCCGGCCGGTCCGCTTTAACATCTTACAGCTACACGCTTTATGCCATGGAAGAGAATCTTGAAAAAACTAGTTGCAATAGAAGTAAGTTTGGGGTAATAAAAGGTAATTAAGGGTTCAGCAAGTAGCCTCACGGTAAAGCCTCTCCTGGCGATCTTCCTCGAAAGCGACGTCCTTGGGTAACTACCTCAACCTCGAAGAAGCCGCAGAGCGCCTGGGCGTCGAGTACAAGACCGTCTACCGGCTCGTCCGCCAGGGGGAGATCCCGGCGGGGAAGATCGGCCGGATCTACCGCATCCGCGAGGAAGACCTCGAGGCCTACTTCGAAAAGCAGAAGGCGGCCCTGGCCTCGTCGGCCCGGACGGGCCTCACCGCCCTCGAGGGGCGGCGCTGCTGCGCCTGCGGCCAGCCGATCCTGAGCGAGCTCTCGGTGGGCGGGGTCTGCAAGGAGACGGGGAAAGAGATCTGCCTCCCCTGCTGGTCGATCCGCAAGCGGCGGACCTGCGTGCCCGACGCGGAGCCCAAGGCGGCGCCGCCGCGCCTCGAAGAGGGGACGACTCCCGGAGCCTCCCGCGACCTCGCCAAGGTTATCCAGGGCCTCAAGGCCGCGGGCAAGCCGGTGGTCACCGCCGCGGAGGCGCGCCTCGCCGAGGAGAGCTTCCTCCGGTCCTTCGGGCAGAGGCTCGAGCACGTCGAGGAGCTTCCCGACCCGCTTTCCCGATGGACGATCGTCCTGCGGCAGGCGCGGGTGAAGCACGAGGTCGAGGCGCCCCTCGGAGAGCTCGTGGACTCCGCCGGGAACCGCGCCAGCCGGTTCGTCCTCAAGGCGGGCGGCTGGGGGAAGCCCAAGGCATGCCTCACCCTCGAGGCGCGCTTCACGGCGCGGCCCGCCGTCCTCCGCGAGCAGGGCTACGACGCGGAGCCCCTGGGCGAGGCGGAGCTCCTCCCCCTCCTCCACGAGGCCGCCGACCGGGCCAAGGCCGCCGGTTGCTTCCATGCGGTCCTCCTGGCCTCCCCCACCGGGTGGACGGGGCCGGCGGTGAAGGCCGTGGCCGAGCCCTCGTCGTCGCGCGGCTTCCGCGACCGGAGGGTCGCCGCCGCCCTCGTGGACCTCCACGCCGACCAGGTGTTCCTCGCGGAGGCGGACGAGCGCGCCCGGGGGTTCTTGCCGCTCCTCGCGCCCGCCAGGTTCGCGGCCGAGGTCGCGCGCTGCGCGGAGGTAGTGCGCCAGGCCCTCGCGCAGAAGGGCAGCTTATCCCTGGCCGAGGCGGCGAAGGCGTGTGGGGTGGACCCGGCATGGGCCCGCGCCGCCTTCGAGGAGCTCGAGAGGCAAGGCGGCTTCGCCGTGGACGACCTCCCGCGGCTGGGCCTGGTGATCTCTCGAGCGACCGTGTGAGGCGGAGCGCCGGAGAAGGAAAGGAAACCAGCATGGAGCTCCTAAACAGGCTCAAGTCGATCGTCACCGGCAGGAAGACCCTCGACCGCATCCCTCTCGACGACCTGCGCAAGGAGAGGATCCACCTCGAGCAGCTCGAGCAGCGGATCGGGAGGGAGGTCGAGGACCTCGAGCGCCGAAAACAGGATCTCTTCTCGAAGGGCAAGGACGAGGCTTCCCAGAGGCAGCAGATCGCGCTGGCGCGGAAGATCAAGGAGCTGGACTCCGCTGCCCAGGCGAAGGACCGCCAGCTTGCGATGATCTCGCGCCAGGTGCGGGTCCTCACGGGGCTCATGGTGCTCAAGGAGAGCCAGGCGCTCACGCGGGACCTGCGGCTCGCGAGCGTCGTGAGCCGGATGGACCTCTCGGAGCTCGAGAAGTTCGTCGAGAAGGCGAGCGTCGAGGGCCAGTTCCACATGGAGCGCTTCGCACAGATCCTCAGGGCCATGGAGCCCGGGGAGGGGCAGGCCCTCGCGGGCGAGGAGGCCGACACGCTGGCGATCGTGGCGGCCATGCAGGAGGCCAAGGAGGCCGAGTCCACGGCGCCGGGAGCGGCCGTCGAGGAGGGCATGAAGAAGGTGAACCAGATCCTGGAGGAAGGGAGGGCGGCGGGCGGCGGCGCGGAGAAGGCCGTTTAGCCGTTCAGCCCGGCGAGCCGTCGGAGTACATTCATGTGCCGGGGCGGGGTGGAGGGTTGACGCACGTGAGGGAAAACACGAACCAGCAGCTCGGCGACTACCGCATCCTCGAGCCCATCGGGGCCGGGGGGATGGGTGAGGTCTACCTGGCGGAACACGTCCGGCTGCGGAAAGTGTACGCCCTGAAGGCGCTCCCCGAGGCGCTGGCGCAGGACCAGGGCTTCGTCGAGCGGTTCCACGACGAGGGGCGGGTCATGGCGGAGCTGCGGCACCCGGGGATCGTCGAGGTCCACACCATGGGGGAGGCTGGTGGAGTCTACTTCCTCGTCATGGACTACGTGGCCGGCCCGGGCAAGGACCGCAAGCCCCTGACCTTGCAGGACCACCTGAAGTCGCAGCCGGGAGAGCGGCTGGCGGAGACCGAGGCGCGAAGGTGGGCCATCCAGATCGCCGAGGCCCTGGCCTACGCCCACGCCCGCGGCGTCGTGCACCGGGACCTCAAGCCCGCGAACGTGCTCATCGATATCGGCGGCAACGCCAAGCTCACGGACTTCGGGCTTGCCAAGGCAGTGGGAGGGGAGTTCATCCTCTCCCAGGTCCACAAGTCGCTGGCGAGGAAGCGCGCAGCGGTCGGGGCCGCGGCCGTCGCGATCGACGACGCGGACACCCTGGTCGCCGGCTCGCCCGCGAGCCCCTCGCCCGGGTCCGACGAGCGCATCCTCGGCACCTACGACTACATGGCCCCTGAGCAGCGGGGGGAGGGCGGAGAGATCAACCCGACGACGGACACCTACGCCTTCGGGCTCCTCCTCTACCGCGTGCTGACGGGGAAGCGAGTGAAAGGGCTCGCCGGGCGGCCCAGTGAGGCGGCGCCGGGGCTCTCGAGGCGCTGGGATGCGATCGTGGCTCGCTGCCTGAAGGACGATCAGGCGGAGCGGTATCCGTCGGCGGAGGCCCTGCTTGTGGACTTGCGGACCATGGGGCCGGCGAGGCGGCGCTGGCCCATGCTGGCCGGGGCAGCCGCGTGCGCGCTGGCCCTGGTCGGGGTGCTCGCGGTTACGGCGTGGCCTCCCGAGCCTGCGGCCGGGCCCGTGGAGCCCGCTCCTGCGCCCGTGGCGCCGGGGGCACCCGCCCCGGGCCCGCAGGAGGCCTCGCCGAGCCTGGCGGAAGTGATCCGTGTCAGGACGGAGGCAGAGACGGCCTGGGAGTCCGTGCAAGGCCTGGATCGCGGGCAAGGCTTCGCCAAGCTTTTCGAAGAAGCCACGAAGGTCCGGCGTACCGCCGAGGAGCTGTACGCGCAGAAGCTCAACCGCGACGCGAAGTCCGCGTACGAGGACCTCCTCTCGAGGTCGAAGGCGCTCCAGGAGCTGGCCCGGGAGCGCACGGCGGCGCTCGCCGCGAAGGCGGAGGCCGAGAGGGCTGAGGCCACCGCGAGGGCGGCCGGTGCGGAGAGAGACGGAGCAGATCCGTGGCGCGCAGCGAAAGAGTCCGCATCGAGGGCGGGAGAGGACCTCGAGAGCGGCCGGTTCGCCGACGCGATCAAGGCCTGGCAGGCGGCGAAGGAGGGCTACGCCCGGGCTGAGGAGCAGGCGACCGCCGTCGCGATCGCGCGGCGTGCACGCGAGGACTACGAGACGGCGCTCCAGGCGGCCGGCCCTGAGAAGCTCGAGCGGTATGGGGGCGAAGCGTGGAAGGCAGCGGCCGAGGCCGAGGCGCGGGCGAAGGCGGCTGGAGGTGACCTCGAGAAGGCGGCTCTTGCGTTCAAGAGCGCCACGGAGTTGCTGTCCAAGGCCGTGAAGGCTGCGGAGGAAGGCTACGAGGCCGACCAGCGTTCCAGGAAGATCGCCGAGCTACTTGCGTTTGCGAAGGCTAGCGACAGCGTGGAGAAGGGGTGGACGGCCCTGCAGTCCCTCGAGCAGATATTGGACCTCCAGCCGGGGCATGCGGAAGGGAAGGCCCTCAAGGCCAAGATCGTGGCGTACTACCGGCCGGGAGTGACGATCACCAACAGCCTCGGCATGAAGCTCACTTGTATCCCGCCGGGGGAGTTCCTCATGGGCAGCCCGCCGGGCGAGGAAGGTCGCGACGACGACGAGAGCCAGCACCGAGTCAAGATCACGAGGC
>JACQVW010000473.1 GCA_016209535.1 Planctomycetota bacterium
AGGGAACCCCGTGTGGCGACTGGAATACATCCTGTCTGACTGAGTTTTCCCCCCTCGGTCCCCCCGAGGGGACGGTGAGTTTTCCCCCCTCGGTCCCCCCGAGGGGACGGTGAGTTTTCCCCCCTCGGTCCTGTACTTCCATCCCCCAGCCCCCCCGAGGGGGCGGGCGGGGGGACTGCACAGCCAACTCTCTCTCTTTCCTTTCTCTGCGGCTTGTCCCCCCAGGCCGCGAGCCACCGCGGAGGTGCCCATCCGCCCTCCGTGGTGGTTTTTTTTGGCCGTCCCAGCCTCCTTTCCCATGTCGTCCTGCATCCTTCACGTCGACATCGACGCCTTCTTCGCCTCCGTGGAGCAGCTCCGGAACCCACGCTTGCGCGGGGTGCCCGTGGCCGTGGGGTCCGGCGTCGTGGCCTCGGCGAGCTACGAGGCACGCCGCTTCGGGATCACGGCGGGCATGCCGCTCCGCAAGGCCCGGGAGATCTGCCCCGCGCTCACGGTCATCGAAGGGCACGCCCCGATCTATCGCTGCTTCAGCGAGCGCATCTTCGCCATCTGCGCCGAGTACGCCCCGGCGATCGAGGCCTACCTCGATGAGGCCTACTGCGACTGGAACGGCACGGAGCGGCTCTACCCGGACCCCACGGCGGTGGCCTCGGAGATCCGGCGGCGAGTCCGCAAGGAGACGGGCCTCGCGGTCTCGGCGGGGATCGGACGGAACCGCATGTTCGCCAAGATGTCGACGAAGAGCGCGAAGCCGGACGGCCTGCGCCGACTCCTGCCCTCCGAGGAGGAGGCCTTCATCCGCGACCTGCCCGCGAGCCGCCTCCCCGGCGTCGGCCCCCGGACAGAGAGACTCCTCGAGAAGCTGAACGTCCGCACCGTGGGCGAGATGCGCCTCCTCTCCCGGGAGTCGCTCCGGGCGATGCTCGGGCTGCCGGGCCTCCTCCTCTACGACCGCTGCCGCGGCGAGGACACGCGGGCCATCTCGCGGCGCGAGGTCCCACGGTCCATCCAGAGGGAAACGAGCTTCCATGAGCCGGCGATCGCCCTCGACGTGATCGAAGGGACCCTCTACTACCTCACGGAGCGGGCCTCGAGCACCCTGCGGCGGCTGGGGCTCGTGGCCCATCAGCTCGGGGTGAAGATCCGGTACGCCGACCGCGTCGAGGAGAGCGCCGTGCGCAAGCTGCCCGCTCCGACCCAGCTCGATCAAGGGCTCTTCGCCTTCGCGGTCCGGCTCCTGAGGTCGCTCTTCGTGCGCCGGGCCGCGCTCCAGCTCGTCGGCGTCGTCCTCTCGGGCCTCGGGCTGGACTCGGGCCTCCGCCAGCTCAGCCTCCTGGAGGGCGTAGGCTCCACCGCAGGATTGCGGCGCGAGGCCCGGCTCCTCGAGAGCCTCGACACGATCCGCGAGCGCTACGGCCACGCCTCGGTCGTCCGAGGAAAGTCCCTCCACCTCCTCGGGAAGCTCGAGCAGGACGACCACGGCTTCATCCTCAGGACGCCGTGCCTCACGAAATGACCCGACGGACGAGCCGCCCTTCCCATGCTCGTGCCCCTCCACGTGAAGAGCCATTACTCCCTGGGAGAGGGCACCGCCTCGCCGGAGCGCCTCGTCGACCGCGCGGCCATGCTCGGCCTGCCGGCCTTGGGCCTCACGGACGTCGAGAACCTCTACGGCCAGGTGCTCTTCCACCGCCTCACCCGCGAGAGGGGGATCCGGCCCCTGACCGGCGCCGAGATCGGGCGCCTCGTCCTCCTCGCCCGGGACAGAACGGGCTACGAGAGCCTCTCGCGGATCATCACGCGGCGGAATCTCGGCGAGGCCGGAGAGGATCCCGTGACGTCGATCCGAGGCCATGCTGATGGGCTCTTCTTCCTCACCGGCGACCTCCCGACCCTCGAGCGTCTGCTCGCCCTCGAGGAGATCGACCGCCAGGCCGTGCGCCTCCTCCTCGTCCGGCCCGGCTGCGGTGCGGCAGCCGAGCTGGCGATCCTCGAGGCCTCCTCGCGGCTCGAGGTGCCCCTCGTCGCGGACCCCGACATCGTCTTCCTCGACCCCGCGGACCTGCCCCTTCACCGGCTCAAGGTGGCCATCTCGAGGAACCTCCTCGTCTCCCAGGTGGAGGAGCGCAGCCTCGCCGCCTCGCAGGGCCGCCACTTCCCGGGCCCGCGCGAGGCGGAGCGCCTCTTCGCCGACTTCCCCGGCGCCGTGGAAGAGACGCTGCGCATCGCCGAGAGCTGCGAGCTGGACCTCCGGCGTTCGAGGCCCATCTTCCCCCGGATCCCCCTCCCCGAGGGCGAGACTGCGTACTCCCACCTCGCGAAGCTCGCCTTCCGGGGCCTCGAGCGGCGCCGCCCGCGCCTCGACTCGCGCTGCATGGACCGCCTCGCGCGCGAGCTCCAGGTGATCGAGCGGCTCGGCTTCTGCGAGTACTTCATCGTCGTGGGCGGCATCGTGCGCTTCGCGCGGGAGCGCGGGATCGAGGTCGTGGGCCGCGGGTCCGGCGCCGGCAGCCTCGTCGCTTACGCGCTCGGCGTCACGAACGTCGACCCTCTCGAGCACGGACTCTACTTCGAACGGTTCCTCCACGAGGGGCGGCCGGACCTGCCGGACATCGACATCGACCTCTGCTGGATCCGCCGCGACGAGGTGATCGACCACGTCTACCGCGCCTACGGGAGCGACAAGGTGGCGATGATCTCGTCCCACGTCACCTTGCAGCCCCACATGGCCTTCCGCGAGGCGCTGAAGGCCTTCGGCGTCCCCCTCGAGGAGGTGAACCGCCTCTCGCGCCGCATACCGTACATCCACCCCGAGGTCCACTCGAGGACGCCGCTGCGGGACATCATCGCCTCGAGCCTCACGCGGGACATCCCCCTCGACGAGGAGCCCTTCCGCACGGCCCTGCCCCTCGCCGAGCGCCTCCTCAACCTCCCTCACCACCTCTCGATCCACCCGGGAGGCATCGTGATCGGTGACCGAGCCATCGACGCGTACGTGCCCCTGGAACGAGCGGCGAAGGGGATCGTGGTGACCCAGTACGACATGTACTCCATCGAGGACGTCGGGCTCGTGAAGATCGACCTCCTCGGAAACCGGTGCCTCACCGAGCTCCAGGAGACCCTGGAGCTCGTCCACCGCGGGCGGGAAGGCGGTCCCCCCTCCCGCCTCGAGGACATCCCCGACGGAGACCCGGGGGCGGTCGAGGTCCTCCGCTCGGCGAGGACCATCGGCTGCTTCCAGCTCGAGAGCCCGGCGATGCGCTCCCTCCTCGCGAAGCTGCCGCTCAAGGGCATCCGCGACTGCATCGCCGCGGTGGCGATCATCCGGCCGGGCGCCGCGGCGGGCGGCGCCAAGGCGGCCTACATCCGTCGTAGCCGCGGAGAGGAGGTCCCGGCGTACCTCCACCCCTCTCTCCGCAAGGTCCTCGAGGAATCGCACGGCGTCGTGATCTACGAGGAGGACGTGATGTGCATCGCGAGCGCCATCGCCGGCCTCTCGCTCGCCGAGGGCGACGCGCTCCGCTCGGCGATCAAGAAGGCGCGCTCGCCGGACGACGTCCTCGACCTCGAGAACGACTTCCTGCGCCGGGCCGTCCGGAACGGCGTCGCCCCCGACGCGGCCCGGGCCGTCTGGCAGGACTTGAGGAGGTTCGCGTCGTACTGCTTCAGCAAGGCGCACGCCTCGGGCTACGGCGTCCTCGCCTACCAGTCGGCGTACCTGAAGGCCCGCTTCCCCGTCGAGTTCGGCTGCGCCCTCCTCAACAACCACGCGGGCATGTACAGCACGCGCACCATCGCAGCCGAGGTGAGCCGCACGGGCGCCAGGATCCTGCACCCGTCGGTCCAGAGCTCCGAGGCTCGGTTCACCGTCGAACTCACGCCGGACGGCCCGTGCATACGGACCGGCCTCGCCCGCGTGAAGGGGCTCGCCGCGGAGTCCATCGAGGCCTTCCTCGACGCGCGGCGCACGGCCGGCCCCTTCAAGAGCCTCGGCGACTTCCTGCGCCGCGCTCCCATGCCTCGACGCGAGGTCGAGGCCCTGATCCTGGCGGGAGCCTTCGACGGGCTGCCGCCGCCCCGCGGCCGCACGGTCCCGCTCAACCACCCCCAGCTCCTCTGGGAGCTCGAGAGCACGGCGCGCTCCCGCGACCCCGCCGGCGTGCGCGGCCCGTGCCTCGACTTGGACGACGGCTCCCTCGAGCATCCCCCGCTCGCGCCGTACGACTCCATGACCCGCGTCCGGAACGAGCTCGAGGTCCTCGAGATCGCGATCACGGATCAGCCCATGCGGCTCCTCCGGGCGGAAGCCGCGAGGCGGGGCTGCATCGCGACCGAAGAAGCTGCGCGAGCCGTGGGCCGCCAGGTCCGCGTGGCCGGCCTCGTCGCGGCATCGCGGAGCGTTCGCACCCGCAAGGGGCCCATGATGCGCTTCCTGACCATCGAGGACGAACGCGGCCTCCTCGAAGCGACGCTCTTCCCTGCCGTGAACCGCGCCTCGGCGCCACGGCTGCGCAGCCTGGGCCCTTACGTGCTCGAGGGCCGAGTGGAGGAGGACCATGGCGCCGTGAGCCTCAACGTCGCGCGCGTCGAGGGCTGGGGCGGCGGATGCGGCTGATGCGGCCGATGCGGCGGCCCGCGCCGCCCGCCCTACTTCTTCTCGAGGTTTGGTTCAAGACCGGGTAACACCCGGTCTTGAACCAAGCCGCAGTTCGTTCCTGCTACAAGTCTTCGTGAGTGAATGCCTTCGGTCATCCCCTTGGGGGGACAGAGGGGGGAGAGCACAGGCGTGGTTCTGAACCGCGTAATGCAGAGCGTTCTGATCCGGACTGCTCGGACTGGAGGCGGAGAATTGGCCGGGAGAGTGCCGGTCCGAGCAGTCCGGATAGAACGAGTTGGACTGAACCGCTCCGCTGTCGGGGCTATGTCGATTGCTTTGGAGGGAGGGTAGGGGCTGGGGTCCGGCGGATGGGGGCCAGGGAGCTGGCGGGAGGCCTGTGGTATGCCTGATGAGTGGGTGACGCATGGGGCGGAGGGCACGGAGCAGAAGGGATCAAGCGGACTCGGGGGCCTCGAGGCGGAGCTTGGCTCCGGGCGAGAGGTTGAGTGGCTCGCGGGAAGGGGAGGGCTGTGCGGGCTGTGGGCATCGCTTGGCGTCACGTCAGGAAGTGTCGTTCCACCCAGAGGGCAGCAAGGCCTTGAGTACGGTGCGGTCGGGCTGGAGCTTCTCCACGATGACCAGGCGACCCTTCTTGCAGACAGGGCACCGCGAGTCCTTCAGGGGGGCCTCGGCTTCCGCTGCCCCGGGTTCTCGTGGAGAGTCTCGGGGCTGGGGATCGGGTTCTCGGGGCTCGGTGGGCGCCGAGCCCAGGAGCCGCCGTGCCAGCTCGAGGCTCGCTCGGCGGACGGAGTTGGCAAGGAAGCCGTAGTACCGGATGCGGTGGAAAGAGGTAGGGAGAACGTGCTGGAGGAAGCGACGGATGAGCTCCGTCGCCTCGAGGGTCATGGTCCGCTCGAACTCGCCCGCGCGGTAGTCCTTGTAGCGGAAGGAGACCTTCCCGTCCTGAAGGGAGACCAGCCGCCGGAGCGACACGGGCGCCCTGTCCATGTAGGAGAGGAGGCCCTCGAGGCCCGCGCGATCGTCGGCCTCGATCCTGCGCTCCCAGCCCGTCTGGAAGCCCGAGTGGGGCCAGGCCTTCATGCTCGCGACGGTCTCCTGAGAGATCTTCTCGCGGCGGAGCATCATCTCAAAGAACCGCTCCCGGAACAGATCCTCGAGCCCGCAGAAGTCGACCTCCTCCATGCGGTGGAAGACGCCCCCGGAGGAGAAGAGGCCGAGGGAGACCACCGCGTGTGCATGGGGGTGCGGCACCAGGAGATCTCCGAACGACTGGGGCGCGACGACCATGGCCGGCACGGCCCGCCCGAGCCTCGGGAAGCCGGCGGGGGCCTGCTGGCGGAGGAAGTCGCGCGTGGAGGCGTAAGCGGTGCGGCAGAGCTCGCCGTAGAGGGTGCGATCGTAGAGGAAGTGCTTGCGAAGCATCCGCGGGATCGTGAAGACGA
>JACQVW010000474.1 GCA_016209535.1 Planctomycetota bacterium
CCCATGATTGTGCGGCGGGGGCGGGTCGCGTAGAGTGGCGGGAATGACCCTCGCCCCCGGCGAACCGAAGTACTCGATCGACGCCCCGGACTTCCGGTGTCCCGCGTGTTCGAGGGGAATCCCCTGCGGGGCAGCGTACCTTTCCGTCGTGTTCTGCGAGCCGGACTCCGGTTATTGCCAGCACGGATGGCCTTGCGCCCCGCGAGTGGTTGGGCCGTGGTAAACTTCTTGAAACTGCTGGAAGAGGTGCCGTCGTGACCGTCATGAGAGTCCAGGGGGAGGTTTCGAGGGACGGCAAGCTCCGCATCGATATCCCTTGCGGGCTACCCCCTGGGCCGGTTGAAGTGGTCCTCAGGGTCCAACCCCGGACTACACCGGTCGAGCCGGGCAAGAGGAAGTGGGACGACCTTTACGGGCTCGGGAAGGAGGTGTGGCACGGGGTGGATCCCGACAACTACGTCCAAGATCTTCGTCGGGATCCCGAGTCCTCCTCGTGAGCCTGCTGGACGACATTCCTGTAGGGTCCCTGGTTGCTCTCGATACGGTGGCTTGGATCTACGAGGTCGAGGCCCACGCCACGTTTGGGCCGATCGTCCGTCCGTTCTTCAGCGAGCGCCTCGAGATGGGCGAGAATCGGGCGGGGTCGTCTCTCTTGACCCTCGGGGAGCTTCTTGTGCAGCCACTGTCTCTGGGAAGGGCGGACATCGCGAGCTGGTATCGCAGTCGTGCCGACCTTCTCGTGACGAACGATCAAGGCATTCGTCGAGTGAAGGAGATCCGCGTCCTGGTGCTGTCGGACTACCTTCCGTGATGCGCTCCCGCGTCCCGAGACAACGTAAGACCTTGTCGCCCATGATTGTGCGGCGGGGGCGGGTCGCGTAGAGTGGCGGGAATGACCCTCGCCCCCGGCGAACCGAAGTACTCGATCGACGCCCCGGACTTCCGGTGCCAGGCCTGCTCGAAGGAGATCCCCTGCGAGACGGCGTACCTCTCGGCCGTTTCGTACGAGGCGGAGGGGTTCCGCCGGCGGAGCTACTGCGTGGCCTGCTGGAAACCGGACGATCCGGGGGTCTTCGCCTTCTGGCGCGCCCGCCGGCCGCCGCTCCCGGCCGACAAGCCGAAGCGAGCCCGCCTCGACACGGTCCTCCTCCTCGACTTCTTCCGGCGGCTGGGGGCGGAGGCGGGGCCCGAGGGGCCGGCGCCCGAGGAGCGGGAGGAGCTGAGCTTCGTGATCAGTCTCCTCCTCGTCCGGAAGAAGGTCCTCCGCTTCGAGAACGCCTACCCCAGGGAGGGGGTCGAGTGGCTCAAGCTCGTCGAGAAGCCCCCGCCCGAGGCGTCCGGACCGCCCCGCGAGCACTGGGTCAAGAACCCCGAGATGTCGGACGCGCAGCTCGAGAGAGTGAAGGTGAGGATCGGTGAGCTACTGCAGATGCAGCTTTGATTCGCCCCGGGCCTTCGGTCCCTGGCTCCTCGCCGCGGCCGGCGCCGCGCTCTGCGCCGCGCTGGCCTCCTGCGAAGGCGAGGCGCACGAGGCGGCCGGGAAGGAGAAGGACGGCACGAAGGACGCCCCCGTGCTCGTCCGCCTGGGGCGCTTCGAGCGAGGGGAAATCTCGGAGAAGCTCGCGGTGTCGGCGGACCTCGAGGCGATTCAGAGGGCCGACGTGCTGCCCGAGGTCCCGGGCCTGATCCGGGAGATCCTCAAGCGCCAAGGCGACCGCCTCCAGAAAGGAGAGGCGGTCGTGCAGCTCGTCGACGAGCAGCTCAAGCTGGCCGTGGAGAACAAGCGGATCCTGGCGGCGCAGGCCAAGGGCAAGGTCGCGCAGGGGGACCTCGCGCGGCGGGAGGGGGCCGAGCTCGCCCGCCAGAAGCAGCTCCTCCTCGAGAAGGCCGAGCGCGAGTACGAGCGCATGAAGAGCCTTTCCGAGGACGCCACCCAGGGCCTCGTCTCCAGGGAGGAGGCCGAGACGAAGCGCTACGCCTGGGAGCAGGCGCGGATCGATCACGCGACCTGCCTCCTCCAGCGGGAGCGGTACGAGCTCGAGCACGCGCAGGCCGTCGAGGCCCACAGGCTCGCCGAGGTGGACCTCCGGACGGCGGAGTACACCCTCTCCCAGGCCACGCTGCGCTCGCCCATCGACGGCGCGATCAGCCACCTCGTCCTCAAGCCCGGCGAGATGCTCTCGACGGGGACGCGGGCCTTCAGCGTGGTCGACACGGCGAAGCTCGAGGCTCGCCTGCACGTGCCCCAACGGGAGCTCGCGCGCCTGAGCGTGGGGCTGCCCGTGCGGATCCTCTGCGAGGTCTTCCCCGAGAAGGATTTCTCGGGCGCGATCGAGGTCGTGAACCCCGTGGTCGACAAGGCGAACGGCATGGTGGAGGTCATCGTCGGGGTCACGGACCCGAGCGAGTTCCTCAAGCCCGGGATGTTCGTGAGCGGCGAGGTCATCCTCGACACCCGGTCCGACGCCGTCCTCATCGCGAAGAAGGCCGTGAGCTACGAGAACCAGGAGCCCATCGTGTTCCTGGTGAAGGACGGCACGGCCCGCCGCTTCGTCGTGAAGCCGGGGTACTCCACGAAGACCCACATCCAGGTCCTGGGCCTGACGGGCCTGGACGGGGCGACCCTGGGGCCGGAGGAGCTGGCGGGCTCGAAGGAGTGGGCCCTGGTCGAGGTGGGGCACTCGAACTTGAAGGACGGCTCCCGGGTGACGGTCTTCGGCGGAGCCGCGGGGGCGGGCGGCTCCGGGGGACCCGGGGGCTCCGGCGGGCCCGGCGGCGCCGCGGGACCCGGGGGGGCGGGGGG
>JACQVW010000451.1 GCA_016209535.1 Planctomycetota bacterium
CGTCCGCGAGCTCGAGAACAGGGTGAGGCGGGCCGTGGTCCTCGCCGATGGGCCCTCCATCGGCGCCGCGGAGCTGGAGCTGGAGGGCTTGGTGGCCAAGCCCGCCTCCGCGACGACCTCCCTGCGGGAGGCGAAGGAGGTGCTCGAGCGCGAGCTGGTCGCGAAGGCCCTGGAGGAGCACAAGGGGAACATCTCGAAGGCCGCCAGGGCCCTGGGGATCAGCCGTCCCACGCTCTACGAGCTCATGGCGAGGTACGGGCTGTAGGCGGTACGGGCTGTAAAAGACCTGGACGATCGGTCGAGCGCCCGCCGGAGGGCCGGCGCCTCCCAAGGCCCCGCGCCCAGGCGACTTGCGGGCCCCGACACGGCGCGGCACGGGCGTTGCGCGTGCTCCTGGGTTCGAACGTGCTGGCGACGTGCCGGCGACGCCCCGCCTCCACCCAAGGAGCCCTCGCATGCGGAAGCTGCTCTTCACCTTGCCCTTCCTCGCGGTCCTCCTCCCCGCCGCGGCGGAGGCCGGCCCGATCAGCCTCGACTTCGCCAACGTGGCGTCGGCGAAGGTGCGCTTCGACGCGGCCACCGACACCTTCACGTTCGACGACGCCACGAGCGGCGCCGACCTCGGCCGGGACTTCGTCGTGACGGGCGTCTCGAGCGGGGCCCTCGGCGACGACGTCTTCGCGCCCCTGGGCGCCCTCGACCTCCGCGGGAACATCGACGGGACCTTCCAGATCGGGACGATCTCCACCTCCGGAGGCCACGAGTGGGCCTCGGTGACGGGCTCGGGCCAGCTCCGGATCCACGACGGCCTGGGGGGGACCTTCACGGCGGACCTGAGCTGGGTGACGATCGAGACGCTCGGAGGCGCCGGCGGGATCAACGCGGGCGGCGCCTTGAACTTGACGAGCACGTCCTACTCCGGCTCGAACCCCGACCTCGTCCTCCTGGCCTCCCTCCCCGGCGGGATCACGACCGTGAGCTTCCAGTTCGTGCCGGGGAAGAGCCTCACGGAGCTCGTCACGAACGGCGGGAGGACGTCCTACTCCGGCTCGCTCGTCTCGGTCCCCGAGCCGACCGCGATGGGCCTCGTGGGCCTCGCCCTCGCGGCGCTGGCCGCGAGGCGGCGGCGGGGGCAGGCAGCGGCGTAGATGCCTCTCCGTTCCTGCGGTAGAATGCCGTTTGTAAGAGGATCGTATGGAGCCCGGAGCTCTCGAGCTCGCAAGACACGAAAGCCGGAGGTCTACGTGGGGAATGGCTCTTCTTTACCCTGACCAGGGAGGCTGGACGGTCGACGAATACCTCGCCTTGGACGCGGGCAGGCATGTCGAGTACTCTCACGGGCGCCTGGAATTCTTGCCGATGCCAGATGAAGAACACCAAGAGATCGTGTTCTTTCTTGTGAAGGCGCTCAAGGCATACGCCTCGAAGGCCGGAGGAAAAGCCCTCATGGCGCCGTTCCCGGTGCAGCTCTGGAAGGAGAAGTTCCGAGAGCCCGATGTCGTCTACATGCGTGCGCAGAATCTGCGGCGCTGCAAGGAGAGATACTGGGAAGGCGCTGACCTTGCGATGGAAGTCGTCAGCGAATCGAATCGCGAGCACGACACGAATACCAAGCGCGCCGAGTATGCCAAAGCCAGGATTGCGGAGTATTGGCTCCTTGATCCTGGGGAGGGCACGCTCACTGTCCTGAAGCTTGTGGGCACGAAGTACGTGAGGCACGGTGAGTTCGTCAGAGGCCAGGTCGCATGCTCTGCCCGCCTCCCTGGTTTCAAGGTGGACGTCAAAGCCGCGCTTGAAGCGAAGTAGCCTCGATCTTGCCCCGGCAACTCCTCGGCGCGCATCGGAGGGTCGTCGCATGAATCCTCGCGGACGTGCCGTGAAGGCCCGAGACCCGTCCCGGTGGCCGGGATGCCCCGCGCTGCCCCAATGCCTTCCCGGACCTGGCCTTGCCCGTCCGCGGGCCCCACTTCCGGTGGGCCCGCCAGTGGATGGCCATCCCGCGATATGTTTTAATGGGATGTACGGGCATTCTTGGCCCTAACGAGGAATACCGTCCGCACGAGGGACGCTGCCGGGCTTGCCGAGGGCAGATGTACTTGCCGCATCGGCCCCGCGGGCGCCCCTTGGCTGTCTTGAACCGGGAAATGGTCGTGCGAGCCCCAAGCAAGGTCGGCACGGAAGCGCCTGCCGCCCAGGGCGGCGAGGGCGCCCTGGGCGCCGAGCGCTCGGTCCGCGCCTTCCTGCGCCGGAACGCCGCGGCCGTGGCCCTCGCGATCGCGGCGTACGCGGTCCTCTTCGGGCCCACGCTCCAGGGGCTCGCGCGGTACTGGGCCGAGGACCCTGACTTCTCCCACGGCTTCCTCATCCCGGTCATCGCGCTCGCGATCGTGTTCTCGAGCCGCGGCACGCTCGGCGCCGTGGAGGCAAGAGGCTCTGCCGCGGGCCTCGCCGTCCTCGCGGCGGCCGTGGCCGTCTACTTCGCGGGCTCCATCACCAACACGAACCTGCTCGAGAGGCTGGGCGCCTGGGGCGCCTTCTTGGGAGGCCTCTGGTTCCTCCTGGGTCCGGAGCTCCTCCGCCGGAGGCCCCTCGCGTTCGCCCTCCTGTTCCTGCTCCTCGCGATCCCGCCCCCGTACCTCCTCTTGAGCCCGCTCAGGCTCGAGCTCAAGAGCTTCGCGACGCGGCTGTCCGCGGACGTCTTGGGGCTCCTCGGCTACCCGGCGCTGCCCGAGGGCAACGTGCTCGCCCTCGGGGACCAGCGGCTCGAGGTCGCCGACGCCTGCAGCGGGATCCGCTCCCTCATGGCGATCGTCACCACGGCCATCTTGTTCGCGTACCTCTTCCGGACCGGGTGGTGGAAGGGGGTGACGCTCACGGCGGCGGCGGTCCCGATCACGGTCGCGGTCAACGTCCTCAGGATCCTCGTGATCGCCGTGTCTCTGGCCACCTTCGAGATGGACCTGACGAGCGGCGCGCAGCACGAGGCGCTGGGCTATGCCGTCTTCGGCGCGAGCCTCCTCCTCCTCTACGGGAGCTGGAAGTTCGTCGATTGGCTCTTCCGGTGGCGTCCCGTCGAGAGGCCCGCATGAGCCGCGCCGCCGTCCTGTGCTCGATCCTCTGGGGCGCCTGCGCCGTCCGCGTTTTCGGCGTGGGAGCCCTGCTGCCCGACAGGGAACCCGTCCCCCTGCGAGTCCCGTTCTCCCGGTTTCCCATGGACGTCTTCGGCCCCGAGTGGCGCGGCGAGGACGTGCCGCTCGAGGATGCCGTCGAGAAGCGCGCCAAGGTGACGTCCTACATCCAGCGACAGTACGCGAGGGACGACGTCTCGCTTTGGCTCTACGTCGGCTACGTGAGCGCCTGGTCCCCCGAGTCCATCCACAACCCCGATGTCTGCTTCCCGGGGAGCGGCTTCGAGGTGGTCTCGAAGGGCACCGTGGTCGTGCCCGAGCCGAGCTTCCCCCGAGAGCTTCGCTTCAAGGAGTTCCTCTGGAAGAGCGCCCGCGGCGCGGGCGTCTACACGCTCTCGACCTTCTGCTACAACGGCAAGCTCGAGCCCGAGGAGCTCCGACTGCGGTGGGACAGCTTCCGCGGGGTCCGATGCTTCGCCGTGATAACGCTCTCCGGCGTCCAGCTCGGCACGCTGGACGAGACGCGGAAGCTCTACTTCGACCTGGTGAGGCGCTCGGTGCCGCGCCTCGTCGAGCACATCCCGCAATGAACGCCGTCACGCACGCACACGAATCGAGTCCAAGCCCATGATCGCGAGAATCGTTGCCCTCCTTGTCCTGGTGGCCGTGGTCGGCGGCGGGGCGTGGTACGTCTTCCGGGACACGCCTCAGAAGAAGGTCCTGCGCTGGCGGGAGGAGGCCAGGAAGCTCCTCGAGACGAGCGCCGACATCGAGAAGGCGGAGGCTCTGAACGAGCAGGTCCTCCAGATCATCCCCACCTCGGCCCACGACCTCGTCTTCAAGGGCCAGTTGAACGAGCGGAAGGGCACGACCGCCGGCCTCGTGGAGGCCCTGGCCGCCTACGACAAGGTCCTCTCGACGGGCGATCCGGCCGTCCAGGTCGTCGCCCTCATGAAGGCGCGGGCCTGCCGCAGCCTGGGCATGATCTCGCAGGCCCAGGGGCTCCTCCTGAGCGTCGCCGAAGCCTACCCGTTCCTCGCGATGTCGGAGCTGGGCGAGACGGCCCTCGCCGCCTTCTCGGCGCCGGAGGCCCTGCGCTACTTCGCCAAGGCCCGCGATGCGGCCGTCACCAAGGCCGAGCAGGCCAGGGCGAGCGAAGGCATCGCCGATGCCCACAGCCTCCTGGTGGCGCTGAAGCGTACGCCCCCGGCGGCGGGGCTGGCTCCGGACGAGGCAGCCCGGCAGAGGGCGGAGCAGGAGGCTGCGCACGAGTCCTCCCGCAGGAGCGCTCGCGAGGCCCTCCGCGCCGCGCTCGAGCTCGTCAAGACGGAGGAGGTCCCCACGTCGAGGGACGAGGCGATCCGCCGGCTCGTCTGGGCGGCCTCGGTCTGCGAGAAGCTCGGCGCGGTGAAGGACCCCGGGGAGACCCCGTGCTTCGACGGGGTCGTCCTCCTCAGGGACAAGCCCAAGGACTACGGGCCCATCCTGCGGGAGATGGCGCCGGCGGGGGTGCTGCGGAGGGGGGCGCTCCGCCTCGCGGCGGCGAGGGACGAGGGGCCGAGCCTCGAGCGGCTCGGCGGCGCGGCCGACCTCGAGCGCGAGGCGGAGGCGGACTTCCTCGAGGCCCTCGAGCTCAGCCCCGAGGAGGCGAAGGCGCTCTTCTCGAAGGCCGAGGCCGCGCGGGCGCCTGCCTCGGAGCGGGAGCCCTCGGCCGAGGAAGGAGACGGAAAGGCCTCGCCGGGGAGCCTGACCGCGACGGAGTACCTGCGGAGGCTCATCGCGGTGTCCCGCGTGTACCTCGCCACGAGCCAGTTCCGGAAGCTGGCCGGGGACACTACGCGTCTCTCGCTGTCGAGGCGCATCGCGGACGCCATGGAGTCCGGCGTCCCGGGCGCTTCGGAGGTCTTCGCGGTCCTCGTGGGCTTCGCGCGCCTCCGGGGCGGCGAGACCGCCGAGGGAGAGCGGCTCACCGAGAAGTACCTGAGCAGCCTCCCCGATGGCTCGAGGGCGCGCGCGGTCGTGGACCTCGCCGAGAACGCGCTCCTCCTCCTGCCGGGGGACCCGCTCTGCTTCACGTACCTCGACAAGTTCGAGGCCTCGGGGGGAAAGCCCCTGGAGCTCGTCGGGAAGAGACTCTCGATCCTCTTGAGGGCCCGGTCGCAGAAGGCCCTCGAGGCCGAGGCCTCCGCCCGGCTCGAGGCGGTCCTCGCGGCCGCGGCCCGCGGGCTGGAGAGCCCCGGGGAGCACCTGGGGCTCGCGAAGGTCCTCTACGGCCTCAAGGGGAGGGACGCGTCGATCGAGGTCGTCCGCCGGACTCGCGAGCGATTCCCGCAGGACCCGGGCGCGGCCCGCGTGTTCGCGGACCTCATGCTCGAGCGCGCCCTGGACCCGGCGACGCCCCCCCAGGCTCTGATCGATGCGTCGAACGATGCCCTCGGGGCCTACGTCGTGCTCTTCATCAAGGCGCCGGCCCAGAGCCAGGACGTGGTGCGCAGGACGGTCGAGGCCACGAGGAGGATCGAGGCCCTGAAGGGCGACTGGACCCTGTCGCGCCAGCTCAGAGCCATCTACCTGTCGGCGCCGGAGCCTGCTGTCGATGCCCTCGCCGGCGCCCTGCGCGCCTTCTTCTCCGCCCAGTTCGGGCCGGCGCTCGAGAAGGCCGCGTCGATCGCGGACGGGGAGGCCTTCCGGCCCTTCCTCTCGTACCTGAAGGCGAGCTGCCACGTGGGGCTCGCGAGCTACCTCCGGCGGGACGCCGTGCAGGCGGGCTCGGAGGCGGCGCGGCAGACGCTGACCTCGCAGCACAAGGAGCACGTCCAGAGGGCGCTGGAGGAGTTCCGGAAGGAACCCGCGTTCCAGGCGAGCCAGCTCGAGATCGCCTCGATCGAGCTCCAGGAGCTCGAGAAGGGCTCCGACGTGCCCGACGAGCTGATCCGGCGCGTCCAGGGATTCAGCTCGAGCGAGGAGCTCGAGCACACCGGGTACCACCTCCTGGCCCGCGTCCTCCAGCGCCGGTTCCAGCACCGCCACGGCGACAAGGTCGTGAAGAACTCCGAGCTCTTGAGGCTGCTCGCGCGCGCACAGAACGCCTTGCGCAACGCGATCCGGCGCAGGCCGGCCTTCAACCCGGCGTACCTGCTCCTCGCGGAGACCTTCCTCGTCTCGGACCGCCCGGAAAGCGCGAGGGAGGCGGCGCCGGCGGCGTCGGGCGCCTCGTGGTCGCGCCAGGTGTTCACGCCGAGCCTGGAGAAGGCCATCGACGTCCTCAGGGCCGCCCCGAGCCCGGACGATGCCGTCACGGAGCGGCTCGCCCAGCTCCTGGAGGTCGCTGGCCGGCACTCCGAGGCCACGCCGCTCCTGGAAGGCCTCGCCTCGTCGGGGGCCTCGGCGGAGGCTTTCGCCAAGCTCCTGGCGAACTACCTGCGCACGGGGAGCCGCGCGGCCGCCCTGTTCCTCGACGAGCCGGTCCCGTCGCGCGAGCAGCTCGAGGGCGTCTCCGAGGAGCGGTACGCCTTGCTCCTCCAGCTCAAGGCGTCCTTCGACCGCGTCCCGGAGCAGCAGGGCATCCGCCACCTCATGCGCGCGGTCACCATCGAGAAAGCCGCGGGCGCCACCGCCAACGAGGCGAAGAAGAAGCAGCTCCGGGCGAGGCTGATCGAGGAGTACGCGAAGGCCCTCGACGCGTACGAGTCCAGGGGCCTCCAGCCGCCGGTCGTGCTGCTCAACAACCTGGCGTGGTACCTGGCGGGCGAAGATGACCCGGCGAAGAGATCGCGAGCCGTGGAGCTCGCCGAGCGCGCGAGGGCCCTGGTGCCGGGGACGGCCAAGATGCCGGACCTGCACGACACCCACGGCTGGGCGCTCTACAGGAGCGGCCGCGTCCCGGAGGCCGAGAGGGTCCTCCGGGAGCTCTTGCGGGAAGCCGACTCCCCGCAGTACCGCTACCACCTCGCGAAGGTGCTCTACGACCTGAAGAAGTTCGACGATGCCCTCGCCGAGGTGCGCCGGGCGAGGGAGTCATCGCGGCCCTTCCCCGAGGAGGCCGATGCCCGGGAGCTCGAGGTCGAGATCAAGGAGGCGCGCCGGCGGGCCCTCGGACAGTGACGGCGGACGAACCATGAACATCGACGTGCTGCGCAGGCGGCTTCTGGCCAGGCTGACGTCCCTCCCGGAGATCGTCTACGCGCTGACGCGCCACTGGGTTTTGCTGAGCATCTGCCTCTGCGGCGGCGGCGCCTTCATGCTGGCCAAGGTCTCCACCGAGGCGGTCGTCTACGAGGGGAAGGCGACCCTCTCGCTCCACGCCGGCGAGGCCATGCTCGTGGACCAGGACCGGCGCTCGGATGCGGCCGCGGCCGACGCCTCGCGGTTCTACGCCTCCCGCGTCGAGATCCTGACGAGCGACACCGTGCTGCGGAGGCTCGTGGACGAGCTCAAGACGGAGGCGATCCTCTCGCAGGAGTCGAACCCCGAGGAGGCGACGTACGGGACCCTGCGGCGGGCGATCGGCGAGGTGAAGCGGCGCTACGGCGAGCTCATGAGCTACCTCGAGCACCCCGACGTGCGCGACACGGGCCCCGAGAACAACACGCAGCGGGCCGTCTCGTCCTTGAGGAGGCGCTCCCAGGTGCTCCAGAACCCCCGGACGGGCACCATCGGCCTGCGCGTCTACGGGAACGACAGGGACCTCCTCCTCCGCGAGCTCGAGGCCTGGATCGATGCGTACCAGAACCGCCTCGTGGTCATGGCGGAGGAAAGCCGCGAGATCTTCATCAACTCCCGCACGCGCTTCTGGAAGAGGAAGGTGGACGATGCCAAGGAGGTGCTGGACGCCTTCAAACGCGAGCACCCCGACGTCTCGAAGGCCGCCCAGGACCTCCTGCTGCAGCAGATCCTGCGCCTGGAGCTGCGGCGCGAGGACCTCTCGAGGGAGCTCGAGCTCGGCGAGCCGCAGGCGCCCCCGCCCGACGACACGCGGGCGAAGGACCCGGGGACCCAGGCCCTCCTCGCCCAGAAGCTCGACCTCGAGAAGAGGCTGATCGAGACGATCCCCATCCACGGCGAGGGGAGCGACGTGGTGCGCTCGCTCAAGGAGAGCCTCCAGATCGTGGAGGGGAAGCTCAAGGGGCTCGACCCGTCCAAGGGCTCCGACCCGGAAGCGCGGAGGCGGGAGGTCCGGGAGCAGCTCGAGAAGCACGCCGCGCTCATCGGCGCCAGCAGGGCCCGCCACGCCCAGCACGCGGCGGTCCTCGACGAGCTCCAGGGCCTCGAGAGCGAGTACAAGCGCGCCCAGGACACCCACGAGAACTACCGGCTCATGCTCGTCGAGGAGGGCGACCGGGGGGAGATGCGCAAGATGGTCCAGGTGCAGGTGGCCGACAAGCCCGTCGTGAGCTGGCAGCCTTTCAACACCTACCCGCACCGCCAGGTGCTGTACGGATCGGCCGCGGGGCTCGCCCTCGGCGTCGCGCTCGCGCTCCTCGCCGAGGTCCTCGCGACCCGGGTCCGCTTCAAGAGCGACATCGTGAACGAGCTCGGCGTCCCCGTGGTCGGGGTCATCCCGAGGAAGTAGCCATGGAAACGCCCACGACGAGACCCGATGAGGCCGCGCCCGCCGCTCAGGCTGCCGCCGCGAGGAGCGGCTCCGCGGGGCCCGAGGAGCTCCCCGGCCTGGGGGCGCCCGCCCCGGACAGCTTCTCCCTCCTCCAGCACGTCACCAGCGGGGCCTTGACCCTGCCGCGGGAGCACCGTGCCCAGAGGGGCTTCTTCAGGCTCCTGAGGAAGGTGGGATCGGACCCGTCGCTGATCGAGGGGATCCAGCGGCTGCGGGACGCCGTGATCCTCTCGGCCGTGCGGGACAAGACGCTGACGGGCGGCGTCACCGTCGCCTTGACGGGCGTCACGGGGGGCGAGGGCGTGAGCCTCATCTCGCTCCTCCTCGGCCTGGCCCTGGGCGAGGCGCGGCAGCGGCGCGTGGCGTTCCTCGACGGCCGCTTCGACGTGCAGCGCTTCCAGGTGCTCGCGGACGTCCTGGGCCTCTCGAAGAGCGCCGCCATGCGGCACAAGGGCGGGAGCCACCAGGTGGTGGGCTACTACAACGAGTGGCAGCCCAACGTCTACTTCCTCCGGAGCGCCGGGATCGAGGACAGCATGCAGTTCTTCTCGGACAGGCGCCTGGGCCTCTTCCTCACGGACCTGCGCCAGCACTTCGACTACACGATCCTGGACCTGCCGCCCCTCCTCAAGGGCCCGGCGAGCGTCTTCGCCATCCCCCACGTCGACAGGATCTACGTCGTCGCCGAGGCCGGGAAGACGTTCCTGTCCCAGATGGGCCACTCGGTCGAGGCCATCGAGCACGCCGGCGGCCAGCTCAGCGGCGTCATCCTGAACAAGCAGAGGGCGCCGTTCTGGTCGCGGTTCCTCTGGAGGGAGTTCTTCTTCTGATCCCCGGCGGGCCCGCCGGCGCCGGAGGTCACTGGACCACGTTCTGGAGCTTCCCCTCGCTGCTGAACTGGAACACCCGCCACTGGGACGCGAAGATCCAGTAGTCGAAGACGCGGTAGATCCACTGGCTGCTCGCGAAGATCTGCTCCCGGGTGAGGTTGTCCGCCGCGACCCAGTTGTCGATGTGGCTCGGGTAGCCCAGGCCCATGAGGACCTGCTCCTTGGTCATGGGGATGGCCGCGATCCCGTGATCGACCTGGTCCCGGAGCGTCTTGTCGAGGCTCTCGAGGTTCAGCTCCTCCACGGTGGCCGCAAAGTGCTTCTCGACGAAGGCCTTGATCCCGTCCGACTCGGTCGGGAACGGAAGGTCCTTGTAGTACATCCGGCAGGGGACCCCGTTGATGTTGAGGTCCACGAACACATTGGTGTACTGCCGGAACTCCACCTTGGTCCCCACCGGCTTGAAGGGCGTCCAGGAGAGGTAGTTGGACCGGTAGGCGGTCTGCATGACGCCCGAGGGCGAGGACCGGAGCGTGTAGCGCAGGTACCGCGGGTTCTTCAGGACATCGTCGTTGACGGCGATGGGCTCGGCGCAGCCGGCCGCGGCGGCGAGGAGCAAGCCGCCGAGCGCCCAGCCGCAGAACCTGCCGAGGGACGATCGAGCCTGGGACGCCACGCAGTTCGGTGGGAACATTCCGTACCTCCTTGAGTTGTCGCTCGCGCCTCGGCTCCCCGAGAGCGCGCGGGAGCGGGAGTGGGTAATGAACCGCCGGGAGGGCGGGCTGTCAAGGGTGCTCGGCGCGCCTCGTGCTCAGAGCGCCTGCTCAGAACGCCGCGAACGAGGCGAAGGAGCCGTACGAGGTCGGCGACGCGCCGCCGGGCAGGATGCCGAAGACGTACTCGCGGAGGTAGTTGATGAGCCCCGCGAGGAACGTGCGGTTCAAGATGACCTGGTCGCCGGGCAGGAGGAAGACCTGCTCGACCTCGTCGTTCAAGTCGATCCGGAAGAGCTCGGGGTGCCGTGGGTCGCGGTAGGGGCGGCGGAGGAGGGCCCAGTCCGTGTCCCCCGTGATCCTCGTGCCGCCCACGGAGGAGACGGCCTCGTGGAGCGTCATCTTGGTCGTCAAGGTGACCGTTCCAGGCCGCTCGAACTGGCCCACCAGGTAGGCCACCTCGTCCTTGGGCGCGACCTGGATGCTGACCTCGGCGTCGCGGACCTCGCCGGCGACCTTCGCCTTGAGCTCGGCCTCGAGCTCCGCGACGGTCTTCCCGAGGAACAGGTGCCCGTCCATGAAGAAGACGTCGCTCTTCCCGTCGGGGAGGACGAGGACGTCGGTCTGGTTCAGGTCGCCGGGCCGGTTGTAGAGCCGGATCGAGACCTGGTCGCCCGGCTTGAAGACGTAGCGGTTGTGCCTCTGGTCCAGGACGTCCTCGTACGCGCGGTTCACGTCCTCGGGCCGGGTCACGGCGCAGGAGGACGCGAGGGCGCCCGCGGCGCCGACGGCGCCGAGTAGACAGGTGGTTCTCAGGAAGCGTGGGGTGTCCATGTCTGCGATCTCGTGCCGAGGGCTCCTGCCCTCAGATCAGATCATCGTGCCCTCGGCCCGGGAACTTTACGGCCACGCGCCCGAGCCGCGTTATCGGCCCGCCCCCCGCGCCGCGGCGAGCCTCGCGTACCGCCCGCCGCGCTCGACCCAGCGCCAGGCGCTCGCCACGATGGCCTCGAGGTCCAGGTGGCGCGGCCGCCAGCCGAGCTCCCGCTGGATGCGGTCCGCGGCGGCCACGAGGACCGCCGGGTCCCCGGCGCGCCGGCCGCCCTCCACGAGGGGGACCTTGCGGCCCGTCACCTTCTCGGCGCAGGCGATCACCTCGCGGACCGAGCAGCCCTTGCCCGTGCCCAGGTTCCACGAGGCCGAGCGGCCGCCCCCCGCAAGGTGGTCGAGGGCGAGGACGTGGGCCTCGGCGAGGTCCTCGACGTGGATGTAGTCGCGAATGCACGTCCCGTCGGGCGTGTCCCAGTCCGTGCCGAGGATCGTCAGCTCCGGGAGCTCCCCCGCGGCGGCCAGGAGGACCCGTGGGATGAGGTGCGTCTCCGGCTCGTGGTCCTCGCCGATCCTGCCGTCGAGGCTCGAGCCCGCGGCGTTGAAGTAGCGGAGGGCGACGTAGCGCAGCCCGAGGCTCGCCGCGCGGTCCCGGAGCATCCACTCGACCATGAGCTTCGAGCGCCCGTAGGGGCTCACGGGGGCCAAGGGGTGGTCCTCGTCGATGGGGAGCCGCACCGGGTCGCCGTACACCGCCGCCGTGGAGGAGAAGATGATCGTCCCCACGCGATGCTCCCGCATCGCGTCGAGGAGGTTCATGGTCCCGGCGACGTTGTTCCGGTAGTAGACGTCGGGGTGCCCCACGGACTCGCCGACGTAGGTGAGGCCTGCGAAGTGGAGGACGGCCTCGGCCCGGGACGACGCGATCGCCTGGGCGGTGTCGCCCGGCGAGAGCAGGTCCCCGACGATGATCGGCGCGTCGATCACGGCCTCCCGGTGGCCGCGCGACAGGTTGTCGAAGACGACCGGCTCGTGCCCCCGCGCCGCGAGGGCGCGCACGGCGTGCGACCCGATGTACCCCGCCCCGCCCGTGACGAGCGCTCTCATTGCGTCCTCCGGATGCGCCGCATGGATAGTACCTCGTTGCGGGTGCCGGACATCTTTAGAGCCTTCACCTACTGCACCCCGAGGATGCCGAAGAGGCGTCCCAGGAGGAGCCCCAGCGGGTCCTGGCCCGTCTCCTGGCCGGGGCGGACGCAGATCACGCCGCAGACCTCGCCCAGGGCCGAGAAGCCTTCCTCGAGGAAGGCCTCGTTGTCCACCGTCACGTGCTCCTCGAGCGGGGAGCCCGCGCTCGACTCCGCCCCGGGCGCCTTCGGAGCGTTCGTGACGGCCCAGATCTGGCGCGCGAGCCGGACCCCCGTGCGGAGCTCGCCGATGTTCCGGTAGCGCGCCACGGAGTCGAGGAGGTCCGCGTGGGACCGCGAAGCGTACTTGGCGTCGAGGACCAGGATGTGCTCGGGCGTGCCGGCGGCCTCGTCGCCCGCCGCGTAGACCTCGATCGCCATGTCGGGCTCGTAGGGAGCCCCTCGCCTCTGGAGGCGGCCGTAGTCCGCGCGCGCCCGGTGCATGGGCCAGTAGCGCGGCTGGTAGCGGAAGAGCACGCGGCGCCCCGCCGCATCGAGGAACTCCAGGCGCCGGTCGCCCGCGAGCTCGAGGACATAGCGGTCCCTGGGGCCGAGGACCCGCCGGAAGAGGCTCGCGCTCGAGTCCCAGGGGCCCGCGGCGTAGCGGAGCCTCCGCTGGAGGAACCGGATGACCTTGAGCACGGTCCAGTACTCCCACAGGACGGGGAGGCTCTTCGCCGCGACCAAGACGCCCCCCCCTTCGAGGTCCACCTTGGTGCCCTGGAAGTGCTCGCGCATGGCCCTGTAGAGGACGGAGTAGCCGCCGACGTGGGCGAAGCGCTTGGTCAGGTCCGGCGGGCGCCCGAGGGGAGGAGGGTCGGGCGGCAGGAACTCGTGCTTGCGCCGGAGGTCGCGGCACGTCGAGAGGAGCACCCGAGCCTTCGCCTCGAGGCCCTGGAGGGCCTGGATCCGCGGCTCCTCGCGCTGCGACCAGATCCCGCCCTCTCCCGGAGCGAAGATCCGGCGCCGCGCCTTGCGGAACTGCACCTCGCTCGCGAGGGCGCTCGCCACCTCGCGGACCTCGTCGTCCAGGCGCGCGAGGAAGCCCGCGATGGCCGCGTGCTCCGGCAGCTCCACGTCGCGCTCGGCGGCCATCTCGATCCTCTCGCGGGGCAGGACGCCGACGCGCGTGCGGGCGAGCAGGGTCGTGTCCTCGGCCATGCTGGCGAGGGTCTCGGGCGTGATGGGCTCGCCCGGGTAGACCCCGACCCGGCGGGGGCTCAGGGCCAGCCGCTGCGCCGGCCGGTTGGAGATCCTGGCCAGCTCCGCGCCGAAGAGGAGGAGCAGGCCCCGGATGCGCTCGAGCTTCTCGGCGGGAGCGCGCCGCCGGGGCACGTCCGAGGCGCGCAGCGCCACGGAGGTCTTCGCGTAGGCCTCGAACAGGACGTCGCGGGAGGCCTCCTCGAGGTCCGCGATGAGCCGCTCGAGCTCTTCCTGGTCGATCTTGGCGGCGCGCACGCTCAAGGGAATGCGCGCGACGGGCCGGAACTCGTCCTCGCCGCTCCACCTCGTGAGGACCTCGAGCCACGACTCGCCGGCGCAGTCGAGGAAGATCTGGGTCGCGGTGAGCTCGAGCCTCTCGGGCGCCGGCCGAGCGAGCCGGAGCTCATCGGGCCCCTCGGGCCGCGTCGAGGCGACGGCCACGTTGCCTGCCGCGAGACGGACCTCCACGCTGTCGAGGACGCCCCTCGGAGCCGAGATCGTGACGGCGAGCCGGTCCGTCTCGAGGACCCCCTGCTCTTCCTGCTGCTCCTGCTGCTCCTGCCGTGCCTTCTGTGCCTGCGCCTCGGGCCCGTACGGTCCGCCCGACCCGGCAGGCTCCGCGCCGCGCTCGGAGCCGAGGTCGAGCTCGCTCCGGACCAGCCGCGCGAGGCGGCCGGACTCGCCCCGGAGGATCTCGATCGTGGCGAGGGCGGGCGAGCGGCCCGGGTCAGTAGACATGGAAGTCGAAAGCGTCGTAGTTCTCCTCGGCGTGGCGCAAGATGCGCTCGAGGCGCGAGGCGCAGCGCCGCAGGGAGGCCGCGGCGAGGTGGTCGTGGAAGGCCTCCATGCGGCGCCGGAAAGCCTCCCCGCGGCCGCGCAGGCCCGGCAGGACGCGCTGGTTGATCACGAGGTCCGCGGCACCCGTGGCCGCAAGCACGGGCCGAGCCGCGGCGAGGTACCTCTCGATCTCCTTCGTCTGGCGCGGGTGGAACGCGATGGGCGGGCCCCAGTCCTGGTGCTCCCTGCGCAGCACCGCCAGCGTGCGCTCGACCAAGTCCCAGGCCTCCGGGTTGGGCGCGGCGGCCTCGGCGCGGCTCCCCGCGAGCTGCTCGAAGCTGTAGGGCCCGAGGCCGGGCTGCCCCGCCGGGCGCTCCTTCGGCCGCTCGGCGGGCGCGGCGACGTCCTCGGCGCTGACGACGATGAAGTGGACGCGGTCTAGGAGCCTCGGGCTCAGGGGCTCCGTCGTCTCGTCGAGGTTCACGGTGCCCCAGAAGGAGACGTTGGGCCCGACGAAGAGCTCGGGCGGGATCGGGTCGCCCTCCATGCCGGGGCTGGGCGTGTAGAGGCGGAGGGACCGCTCGTCCGGCGCCTTCTGGAGGATGCGCAGGAACTCGCTGAAGTAGTACTCGGGCGGCGCGAGGTTGAACTCGTCCAGGAGGACCACGTAGATCCCGCCGGCCTTGGTCTCGGCATCGCGCATGGCGCGCACGAGGTGGGGCACGAAGCCCGTCGTCCCCGGCTCGTAGCGGCCGTGGAAGACGTCGGGGAACCCGAGGAGGGCGCGGTCGTCGGCCCAGGTCCTCCGGACGCTCAGCTCGAGGAAGCAGTGCTCCTGGCCCAGGAGGACGGGCAGGGCCCGGACGAGCGAGGACTTCCCGACGCCCGGCGGTCCGCCGATCAAGGTCAAGGGGGAGCACTTCATGCAAGCGAAGACGTTGGCCACCATCTCGTACGAGAA
>JACQVW010000453.1 GCA_016209535.1 Planctomycetota bacterium
GCGCATGGCCGCGGACCTCCTCGACCAGGCCGGGGCGGCGCTCGTCGAGACAGCGGCAGCCGGGTCGCGGTCGCGGCTGCCCGGCGTCCGAGCCCTCCGCCGGAGGATCGACGCCTTCGCCGCGCTCGCCGGCGCGGCGCGGGTGCTCGATCGCCATGGCCTCGACCGCGGCGAGGCCGCCGCGCTCCGCCGCGACCTCCGGCTCCTCGAGCGGGCCCGGAGGCGCTCGCGGAAGATCGAGCTCGAGGTCCTCGTCCAGGCGCGGCTCGAGCGAGCCTGCGGGCCGCGCGGCGCGCGGCTCCTCGAGAACGGCGTCCTCCTCCTCGTCCTGGCCTTCGTCGGCCTCGTCATCGTGGAGTGGCGGCTGCCGCGGGAGTCTCCGTGGCTCCCCGCCGTCCTCTGGACGGACGCGGCCCTCTGCCTCCTCTTCCAGGCCGACTTCGCCTTCCGCTGGGCGCTGTCAGGCGGGTCGGGACGCTACTTCCTCCGGCACTTCTTCCTCGAGAGCCTCCCGGCGCTCCCCTACGGCCTCATCCTCGAGCACGCGGGCACGCTCGCGGGCTTCCTCGCCTTCGAGGAGGTCCGGGCCGTCGTGGTGGCGCGGCTCCTGCGCCTGCGCGGGTTCATGGTCCTCGCGGCGCGGGTCTTCCGCCTCACGGCGTTCCTCGTGCGCGGGAGCGACCGCGCCGTCGAGCGCCTGCGCCCCCTCCTCGACCGCGACGTCGTCCTCTTCGACCACGACCCCCTCGCCGGGGCCCCGGCGGACCGCGGCGCCCGCAGGATCCTCGCCCTCGAGGAGCGCCGCCGGCGCGCGGCGCGCCACCTCTTCGCCGAGGTGCCCGGGGCGGAGCGGGCCGGGGTCCTCCGCCGCCACCTCGAGAGCCTCGACGTCGAGGCGCGCCTGTGGGCGAGGCTCGACCTCCCGTACCGGCCCGAGGCCGCCCTCGGAGCCGGGCAGGAGGTCCACGTCGAGCGCGTCGTGCGGCGCCTCCTCGACTGCGACGCTTCGCTCGTCCTCGCGCAGCTCGGAGGCGAGGGCGCCCGCCGCGTGGCGCGCTGGCTCCGGTGGCTCGACGCGCCCCTCCTGCGCTCGCTGCCGCTCCTGAGGCGCCTCGTGCCCGCCGGGCGCTTGAAGAGCGAGCCCGAGGCCGTCGCGGCCGCGGCCAACGTGCTGGGCGAGGCGCTGCAGGACGCGCTCGGCGTCCTGCGCTTCTGGGGCGACCTCGCGGGGATCACGACGGGGCCCCAGGTGCTCGACCGCGTCGCCACGGCCCTCATCACCGCGACCCAGCGACCCGCGGTGCGGCTCCTCTTCTTCGGAGGGCTGTTCCTCGTCATCAAGGGGCTCACCCGGCTGCTGGGTCCCGGCGGTCTCCTCGACGAGGCCGCGAGAGGGCTCGTGCGCATCCTCGGCGCCCCCCTCCTCATCCTCGGCGGCGTTTGCCTCGTCGCGCTGCTCGCCGGGCGCTGGCTCAAGCGGCTCGCCGGCGAGACCCTCGACATCTACCTCCGCACGGCCGACGCCCACTTCTACCCGCTCCTGAAGACCTGGAAGCGCGGCCGAAGCGACCGCGACGCGCGGCGGCTCTACCGCTCCGTGTTCCTGCCAGAGCTGGACCTGCGGGGCGGTCCCGCGGATGAGGACGCGTGGGTGCGGTTCCTCCTCGAGGCGCTGCCGGGCCCGCCGGGCGCACCACCGCCGGCGGGTTCCCCCGCCCCGACCTGCGCGGGCCTCGAGGCCTACGCCGGCGACCGCAGGCTCGTCGCGCTCCTCTACCAGGACTTCCTCGACGGGCCCATCCTCCACCGCGCCGACGACAAGACGTCCGTCCAGCTCCTCGGCAGCCTCTTCGTCCAGGACGTGCGTTTTGGGACGCTGGGCATGACGCGCAAGCAGGCGCGGAGGCTCGAGAGCCTAGACCTCGAGAAGGACCGGCTGCTCGGCCTCGGGCCGTACTTCTGGTTCCGGTTCATCACCGAGAGCCTCGCCATCGAGACGGCGAAGCTCGTCATGGAGTACGGCACGCACTGCATCCCGCTCGAGGAGCTGCCCTTCGCGTCCGAGGAGCGGCGCCGGCGCTTCGAAGAGTTCCTCGAGTCGCGGAGGTGCCCGTGGGACGTGGCCGTCGAGCGGCGGGCCGGCCGCGCCATGGGCTGCCTCGGCCAGGCGGTCGTGGCCGGGGAGCTCACGGCCCTCGACTTCCTCGCGAGCACCCCGGCGCGGGACGAGGCGATCCGCGCCCGCTACGGCGACGAGGTCCTCGCGGCGCTGCGGCGCGACCGCCAGGGGGTGGTGCGGGACGTCTTCGGGACGCGGCCGTACCACCTCCTGCCGCGCGGGCGCCGGGTCTTCAATCCCTACGGGCTCTACCGGCGGTACCTGAGCGGGCTGCGCGTGTTCCTCCTTCCCCTCACCCTCGCCTGGGGGCTCTCGCGCGTCCTCGGGGCGACGCTCCTCGACGTCCTGCGCCTCGTGGGCGACATCCTCGGCCGCGAGGCGGCCCCCCGGCCACAGCCCAGCCGCGCCGCGGGCTTCGACGTCGCCGTGCGGAAGGTCCACCGCATGCGGAAGCCCTTCTTCATGGAGGCCCTCAAGCTGAGGGCCGTCATCGACGTGGAGTACCTCGGGCTTCGGGTCCCGGGAGGCGAGCGCGAGGCGGGCTCGCCGAGCTTCCGGGAGGACCTCGACTTCATCGGCGCCCTCGAGAGCGAGCGGCGGCCCCTCGAGGCGCTCCGTGCCGCGGCGGTGCGGGACCTGCGCCGCTTCCGCCAGCACCTGGCGGCGAGGGGCTGGCTCGGCGACGGCTTCGCCCGGCTCCTGAGCGAGCTCGATCCCTCGGGCGGCCTCGAGCGCCGCCCGCTCGAGGCGATGCGGGCCCTCGTGACGGCCTACGTCACGGACCACGGGTCGCTCCGCTCGATCGTCACGGCCGGCGTCGAGGCGCGGGATCTCGTCGAGAGGGCCCTCGAGGAGAGGGAGGGCCCTTGGCGCCGCACGTGGCGCGGCCTGCGCGCCGGCGCCGCGTGGGCCTCCCCCTCGGCGCGCCGGAGGAAGAGGCTCCTCGAGCGCTACCTGGGCTCGAGCGCCGAGCTCGCGGGGCTGCCCCGGGCGGCCCGGCGCAAGGTCTTGCGAGCCTTCCTCGCCGCGCCGCCGGCCGCCGAGCGGGCCGTGGCCCTCGCGGGGCGGGGAGGGGCGTCGAATGCCGCCGTCCTCGCCGCCCTGCGCTCCGCCGCCGCCGACCATGCGGCCTGGACGCGCAAGATCGTCATGATCCGGGCCCTCCAGGCCATCACGGTGATGGACATCGAGAGCTACTGCGACCTCGTGTGGGCCGCGGGAGGCTACGGGGAGGCGAGCGGAGCCCTCACGACTTCACCTCCAGGAGCGGCTCCAGGAGCCCCGTGAGCTTGCTCTCGAGCTGGAGCCGGGTGACGGGCACGTTGCCGACCCGCAGGACCTCGATGGCCGCGGCCACGTTGCCGAGGATGCTCGCCTCGAAGATGTCCCCGCCGGCGGCCAGGGCGAGGGAGCAGGCGGCGAGGAGGGCGTCGCCTGCGCCCATGGGGTCGCGGACCTCGTCCGCGAAGGACGTGAGGTACTCCGTCCTCGCGTCGGCGAGGACCCCCTTCTCCCACTGGCCTTTGAAGATCAGGAGGCCGTTCTCGCCGAGCTTGATGATCAGGTCCTTGTTCCCAGTCTGCTCGAGGAGGCGCATCCCGATGTCCGTGAGGCCGCCGTCCATGTCGAAGAGGGACATGCGCGCCTCGCGCTCCGTGGGGGTGATCAGATCGATCCCCTTGTACCGCGCGACGGTCGCGATCTGGGAGGAGCACTGGACGTCCGCCGTGACGCGGACGTCGTGCTCGCGGGCCAGGGCGCAGATCCTGTCGCGGACCTGGGGGCTGTTCACCCCGTAGCTGAAGTCGCTCATGATGACCAGGTCCAGATCCCCGATGACCTCCTCGACGCCGCGCACGAGCTCGTCGGCGAGGTTGTCCGAGATGGGCCGCTCCTCGAGGTAGCTCACGCGGAGGAGCTTCTTCCCGCCGGCGAGGAAACGCTGCTTCACGGTGGTGGGCCGCGAGGCGTCGGCGAGGACGTGGTACTCCACGCCCACGGTGCTCCCGTGCTCGCGCACGAATTCCCCCGTGGCGTCGGCGCCGAGGACCGAGAAGTAGTGGGACCGGGCGCCGAGGGCGTGGGCGTGCTCGGCCACGATGGCCGCGCCGCCCACGAAGCGGTCCTTGGACCGTGGGCGGACGACGATCACGGGGTCCTCGGCCGACATGCCCAGGGCGTCGCAGAAGAGGTACTCGTCGACGATGCAGTCCCCGACGACGGCCACCTCGAGGCCCGAGAAGCCCGTCAAGACCTCCTCGAGATGCGAGATCTTGATGTCGTGGCGCTCGATGAGGGTGAGCAGGGAGGCCTGGTGGGCCGACGCGCCCCCGAGGTCCCTGTCGGCGCCCGAGCCCAGACCGAGGGACGCGCTCCCCGGGGAGAAGAGGAGCTCACCGCCGTACCTCCCGAGCTCGGCCTTCTCCCGCTCCGCGAGCTGCCTGCGGAACGTCCGGTACTCGATGCCGCGGACGAGGACGTCGGGCTGGAGGGCCGCGATGCTCCTCGTCGCGTCGAGGCACGGGACGCTCGCGACGTGGTCCACCATGGAGAGGGCCGCGAGGTTCTCGAGGCGCGTCTCGACGGGCACCTGGGAGGCCCACTCGGCCGTGTCCTCCGCGATGGTCACGAGGAGCATGTCGCCCTGGCGGCTCGCCCACTCGAGGTGGCGCGTGTGGCCGGGGTGCATGACCTCGAACTTGCCGTGGCAGAGTACCCGGCGCCTGCCCCTCGCCTTGGCGTCCCGCGAGATCCGGCTCAGCGCCTCGAGGGTCACGATCTTCGAGCGATACCCTCCGTGGGGGGTCATGCCTGGAATATCGGATGGCATGGCGGCCGGGCTTGAGGGGGGCACGCGTTCATTCCCACGATACTGCCCCTACCAAACTGCGGCGTGGTTCAACGCCGGGTTACACCCGGCTATGAACCACGCGTTCATTCCCACGATACTGCCCCTACCACACTGCGGCGTGGTTCAACGCCGGGTTACAC
>JACQVW010000454.1 GCA_016209535.1 Planctomycetota bacterium
CATCTCGGACCCCATCGGCGTGCTCCTCTGGCTCTTCGCGGGCGGCGCGGAGCCGCCCGCGCCGGGGCCGAGGTCCTGCGGCCTCTTGCCCGAGGGCGCGCCGGGGGCCGAGCGCGCCGAGCGCCCCGCGGCGATCGGCTGCGCCGCGTACCCCGCCTGTCCCTGACCGCGCGACGACGAAGACGACGGAGCCCCGCGGTCCCAGGGGCCGCGGGGCCCTCTTGATCTCCAGGCTCTTCGGAGGCTCCATGCACTGCAGAATCCCCATCGTCGCCCTGGGGGCATCCCTCCTGGGCTGCCAGTCCGTGACGGTTACGCCGAGGTCGATCCGGGAAGCCGCCGCGCCGCCGGAGGTGCGCGAGCGCGTCCTCGCGACCTGGCGGGAGGCCATCGACCTCCTCAACGAGTTCCTCGCCTCTCCCTTCAACCTCTCCCTGCCGCGGGGCCGGTTTGAGCTCCGCGACGAGGAGGGGATGCTCTTCGTGACCGATGGCGGAGCGAGGCCCATCGAGGTGCGCTGCTCCACCCTCGGCGACCTGGTCCGGTGGGCGGGAGGGAAGGCCGCGAGCCTCCGGCGAGGCTTTGTCGTGGCCCGCATAGGCTCGGGGAAGGGGGATCGGGCCGTCGAGAACAGCCTCTTCACCAAGCCCGATGGGGAGGCGCAGCCGCCGCGGAAGGTGGCGTCGCTCATAGCCCACGAGACGAGCCACCTCGTCCACGGAAACGGCTTCTGGAGGAACTGCGGGTATCTCTGCGAGGCCCTCTTCCTCTGGCGGTGCACCACGAGCTCCATCGAGGACCGGCCGCGCGCCACGAGCGTCGAGATCGGGCTCTTCGCGCGGTCGAAGGGCCTCTCGCAGGACTTCGAGGAGGCCCTGGAGCCCGGCGAGGCGGAGGCCCTCCTCGCGACCTACGTCCTCGATCCCTTCCTCCACGTCGAGCACGGGCCGTTCCCCGAGCTCGCGTCGCCACGGCAGGGGCCCCCCGAGCTCGAGCGCCTTCACGCCCACTGCGCGCTCGCCCGGGCCTGGTTCGACCCGGTCCTGCGCCGCGACGGGTCCCCGGAGCGCCTCCAGGACCTCGCCGCCCTTCGCGGGGCCTTCGAGACCGAGACCCTGCGCTGCCGCCTCCTCTGCCTCGAGTCCGACCCGGACGGGGCGAAGCTCGAGGAGCGCAGGTCGCGCATGGCGGGGATCCTGAAGGAGGCGCTGGACCTCGTGCAGACCGAGCGTCTCGGCAAGACGCTGCTCGGCGAACGCGAGGACCCCATCCCCGCCGATCACCGGAGCGGCGCGCCAGCACCCGAGAACCGGTAGGTCCCCTTGAGGATCGAGGCCGACCCGCCCGCCGCCGAGGGCGCCGTGAAGCTGATCGAGAGCTTCAGCTTGAGCGCGTCGCCGGTCTTCTTGGCCCTGGCCTTGCCCGAGAGGCGCACGCGCCGCAGGCCGACCGCGCTCGGGTCCTCGAGGCCCTCGAAGAGCCTCGCCTCGATGAAGTCCCGGAGGAACTCCTGCACCTCGGCCGCCGGAGGGCTCGGGAGGAGCTTGCCCTTGGGCGTCCACGCGTAGGTCCCGGAGAAGCCCCGGTCGCCGCCGTCGACGAGGAGGAGCTCGCCCTCGGCGAGCTCGAGGAGCGTCCTCGCCTCGTCGTCGAGGACGCGGAGGGGCCCGCAGAGGAGGATGAAGCGTTCCGGGCTCACGACGCGCGGGAGGCCCTTCAGGCGGCCCTTCAGCTTCCCCTCGAGGAGCCACGCGGTGCCAGGCAAGCTCACGGCCCGCCTTGTCCCCGGCGGGGGCTCGACGACGGCGGGCAAGGAGCGCGGCACGAAGTGGCGGAGGCCTTCGAAGGACCGTGCGATGTCGGGGAGGCCACCATCGCCGCCGTCTCCGGGGCCCGGCGGCTCCCCGCCGTCCCCCGACCCGCCCGCGGGCGGCGGATCGGCGACGGAGATGGTCCTCGATGCCCCCGCCGCGCCCCCCGCGTCGTCGGTCACCTCGAGGACCACGACGTACCGCCCCGGCCCCGCGAAGACGTGCGTCACCTGCGGCCCCGTGGCGCGCCATCCGTCGCCGAAGGACCACGCGAAGCTCGCGATGGTCCCGTCGGGGTCCGTGGAGGCCGCCGCATCGAAGAGCACCGCGAGGGGCGCCGCGCCCGACTCGGGCGACGCGGTGAACCGCGGCTCGGGCAGCGCGTTCGGGCCGCCGAGCTGGACCGAGTTGGGCGCGCCCGGCGTCCCGCCCGCGGACCTCGAGGCGCGCCAGCTCAGGGGCTCGTTCGAGTACGCGCCGAGCGCGGCCTTCTCGAGGGACGGGCCCGCGCCGTCGGGCTCGACGGGCCACGGGGCCGCGTCGTCGTAGCGGACCTCGTCGAGGGCGGCGAAGGCGAGGCCGCCCTCGGGGGCCAGGAAGGGCTTCATGAGCTTCAGCCGCTCGCCGCCGTTGTCGAGGGTGCCGCCGAAGGGCCCGGCGATGGGCGTCGCGTCCGGGACGCCGTGCCGCCGCCGGAAGTCCTCCGGGGCGGCCGCCACGAGGAGGAGCCGCCCCTCGGGAGGGATCGCCGCGCCGCGGGGGAGCTCGAAGTCGCCGGTCCCGTCCGCCTCGAGGACCCCGTGGAGGCGCCAGCCCTGCTGCAGCTTCTCGTCGAAGAGCGCGATCTCCTCGCTCGTGAGGTTCTGGAGCTCGACGAACTGCTCGCCGCCCGAGGCCGGGTGGTAGTGGACCTCGCTGAAGACGACCGGGCCCACGCGCGGCGCGGCGTTGGGCGCGCCCGTGCCCCGGCGGAACTCATCCACCGTGGCGGGCGAGTCCTGGCCGAAGGTCCTCGACGCGAGGGCGGTGAAGTCGTCGCCAGCGCTCGTCCTGTGGAGGCCGTAGGAGACCCCGCTCTCGGCGCCGTCGAGCTCGCGGCCGGCGACGTGGCCGGTCAGCTCGCCCGACGCGTCGGCCGAGGCGACGTAGACCCCATCGCCCTGGCTGTCGAGGCCGAAGCCGGAGGTCCCCGCGCCGAACTGGTAGGCGTAAAAGACGGCGTAGCCGCCGGCGCCGATGACCCTCCCGGCCGGGATGCGGTACCTCTTCAAGCTCGCTGCGTCCTCCCGCGAGTCGCTGAGCCACCAGCCGCCGATGGCGATGTCCTGCGCAGTCGGGTTGTGGAGCTCGATGGCTTCCTCGAGGGGCGGCGCCGCGTTGGCGAGGACCTCGCTCACGACGACGCCGCCCGCCGGCGGGGCGGGGTCGCCGGCCCCGGGCGAGCCCCCGGGGCGGGCGCTGGCGCGCCACGACGCGGGGCGCGAGGGATCCCCGGGGGGCGTCCCGCGCACGAGCGAGAACCCGAGGCCGTCGGGCCCCAGGGGCCAGGCGTCCTCGTCGTCGTACTCGATCCGCATCACCGCGGCCCCGCTCGCGTCGCTGAGGGCGAGCGCCTCGCCGGAGTTGTCGAGGCTGCCCGCGTAGACGCCGCTCGCGGCGACGCCCGGATAGCGGGCGGCGAAGGCCGAGGGGCTCGAGACGAGGACGAGGTGCTGGCCGGGCCGGAGGATGGTGCCCGCGGGGAACGCGTAGCCGATCCCCTCCGTGAAGGCCATGCCGGACAGGTCCGCCGTCTCCGTGCCCCGGTTCTCCAGCTCGATGAAGTCGAGGTCCTTTCCCTGGGGCGCGTTGTACATGATCTCGCTGACCACGAGGCCGTCCGTCGAGGGCGCGACGACGAAGAGGGCCTCGTTGAGGGCGCTCCAGCTCCTCCCGTCGAGGACGCGGGCCTTGACGCGCATCGTCTCCTCGAGCGTCACGGGGCCGGAGTAGGTCTTCGCCGAGGTCGCGACGGCGCCGGAGCCGGCGACCCGCGGGTCTGCGCCGTTCGTGGTGAAGTAGATCCTGCCGTCCGAGGTGCGGTGCGTCATGCCGAGCGCGGAGCCCGGGTCGACCTCGCCTCCTTCCGGGCTGAAGGCCGGGGCATCCACGCCGGGGTAGAGCCCGGCCGCCCGGAGCTGCTCGAGCACTTGCCTCGTGCGGCCCGGGAAGTAGGTCTCGAGGAGCCGGGCGCGCTCGCGCGCCCAGTGATCGTTCCTCGTGTAGAGCTCGTAGGGCCCCTCCTGGTAGACGTGGACGTCGCGGCGGTAGTCGCCCCATCGGGCGCTCTCGGCGACGACGGCGAGGGCGATCCCGTCCGTGAGGCTCCTCCAGCGGGCCGCCGCCGCCTCGGGCGTCAGGGCGCCGCCGTTCTTCAGGTGCCGGTGGACCCGGTCGCCGAAGAGGACGCGGAACTCGGCGTTCTCGCGGAGCCTGTCGTAGAGGAACGCCGGCGTGTCCTCGGCGTCGACCGCGGTCTGGTTCACCTCGACACCCTCGAGGGTGCGCTCCGCGTCCCAGCTGAAGAAACGGAACTGGGCCCCAGCCTCCCGGCGCCTCAGGGCGTACCAGTTGTGCCCGGGCCAGTCCCGGTTGCCTCCGTAGAGGTTGAGGATCATGTAGTCGGCCAGGTTCGTGACGTCCAGGTACGCCTGGAGCGCCGCGTAGGCCGAGGCGGTCGCGACGCCGTCCTCGGCGATCTCCATCATGGCGTCCCAGGCACGCCGGTCCCCGTCCACGGCCTCGCCCGAGTTGATGGCGTCGTAGTCCTCCTTCTCGCCGCCGAAGTACGAGGCCCCGAAGGCGCCGCTCGGCCGCTCCACGAGGTTGTAGAGGCCCCAGTAGAGGCCGCAGACGTAGAGGTGGACGAAGATCCCGTGAGCCGACACCTGCCCCATCTCGCGGAAGACGTCGCGGGCGAACTGGTCGCGGACGTACTGGCCCCGCGGGCGCTGCGAGCCGTGCTGGTGGAGCCACGTGTTGTTGTAGCCTCCGCGGAGGACCAAGGTGTCGAAGCTCTGGACGGGGGAGCCCGGGAAGAGGGGGAACTTGAGCCTCGCCGGCCCGTAGTCGTCCTTGAAGAGGAGCCGCAAGGAGTGCTTGGGGCTCTTCTCGGGCTGCCGGCTCGCGCCGCCGTAGATGCGGAGTCCGCATCGGACCTGGAAGCCCTCCCGGCCGTCGGGGTACAGGAGCTCGGCCGAGGCCGGTCGCTCCCACTCCTCCCCGTGCTCGAGGGAGTTGGAGTAGATCCCGTCGGGCCCGAAGACGTCGCTCACGGCGCAGGCGAGGGAGATCGAGGGCAGCGCGGCGAGGCTCTCTCGGATCAAGTCTCCATACGCCCTGCTCTGGACGATCTCCGGGTCCATGCCGTAGTCCACCGCGGGAGCCGGGCCCCAGCTCGACGGGAAGCCCTTGGGGTCGGATGGCTGCGAGGGGACCTGCTCGAGGAAGACGTAGCTGTGCACGGCTTCCTCGGACGGTTCGTAGCCGTCCCGGAAGGCGGCGGCGCGGACCGTCACCACAGCGCGCCCCGCCGTCCCCTGGACCTCGAAGGGCCCGGAGTACCGCGTTCCGGACCGGGACGTCGCCGCCCTCCCGTCGAGCGTGTAGTAGATCGCGGCGCCGGAGGTGGGCGTCGTGATCGCCACGCGCAGCGAGCCCTCGTAGAGCCCCCGTGCGGGCGCGAGGCTCAGCCCGGCCACGACCTTCGAGTCGTCCGGCGACTCCGCGCCGGCCTCGCCGGCCCCCGCCGCTGCGAGCGCGGCCCCTGCGACGAACCCGAGCGCGCGCCCGGCACGCCACCACCTTCTCTCGACCCTCCGCTCCGTCATCCGTGTCACTCCGTTCCTACCACCAGCAGGCTCTCAGACCGTGTTGCGCGATCCCCACGCTTCCCGTCGCCAGCGTCCTTGGGGTCCCCGTGAGGCGCCATGATATTACTCACGGGGCGCGGCGGGCGCCGCAGCAAAATGGCGCGCTGGCGGCGGGCGCTCGCCGGCCTCCCCGGGGAGGTGTTGCCATACCTGGCGCGGGTGGAGTCCCCGTTCGGCCTTCCCAGGCCCTCTCGCTTCGAGTAGACCATGGGCTCCACAAGGGAACGCTCCACAAGGAAATTGACGCCATGATCGAGTGCAGCGCTTGCGGGAACGGCGAGGTGTTCGTGCAGGGGGTGAAGGGCTACCGCAGGCAGGTCGCGGTCATGGCAGAGAGGGGCGCTTTCAGGGCCCGGAAGGGCGTCTGGAGACAGGCAAGGAAGCACGGTCTCGAAGGCTTCGCGTGCGCCGAGTGCGGCCAGGAGGTCGCGCTCTCTGCCAGGCTGCGCAAGGTCTGGGGGCTCGACGACGTGCCCATCCAGACGGCGCCGAGCGTCGACCTGGATGGACTCCTCGAGCAGGTGCGTGGCCTCGCGAGGGGCGCCGAGATCAAGGTCCAGGAGACGCACGCCGGCCCCGGGACGTTCGGCAGCTTCGACGAGCTGAACGTGCCGATCCTGAAGGTGTTCCGCGAACGGGTGGAGGATGGCCTTGGCGTTCCGCTGGACCGGCTCTTCTCGCACCAGGTAGAGGCCCTCCGGCACGCGCTCGGTGGCAAGAACGTCGTCCTCCAGACGCCCACCGCGAGCGGCAAGACCCTCTGCTACCTGCTCCCGACCTTCAAGACCTTGCTCGAGCAGCCGAAGGCCACCGCCCTGTACGTGTTCCCCCTCAAGGCCCTGGCCTTCGACCAGCGCAAGAAGATCGCCGCCCTGGCCGGCAGCCTCGACGAGTCCCTGCTCGAGGCCAACTGCCTTACGTGGCCCCTCAAGTTTGGCCCGCAAACGGTCTGGATGGGCTGCTACGAGCGGGAGACCGAGGGCGAGGACCAGGCGGAGGTGAAGAAGAAGGCGCGCCTTGTCGTCACGAACCCCGACTCCCTCCACGTCAAGATGCTCCCGCACTTTTCCACGAGGACGGGGAGTTGGGAGCGCTTCTTCGCCAACCTCAAGCACGTGGTCCTCGACGAGATCCACACCTATCGAGGGGTTTTCGGAGCGCATGTGGCCTACGTCATCCGCCGCCTCCGCATGATCTGCGAGCGCCTCGGCGCCAGGCCCCAGTTCTTTTGCAGCTCGGCGACTCTGCCCAGCCCCAGGAGCCACGCGGAGGAGCTGGTCGGACTGCCCTTCGAGGCCGTCACGGAGAGCGGGAGTCCCCGGTCCCGGAAGGCTTTCGTCCTCTGGAACCCGGGGCCTGTCCCGCACAGGGCGGGCGAAGCCTTCGACCGCCGCGAGCCGACCACCGAGGCCATCGAGATCCTGACCGAGGCCCTGCTCACCCGAGAGAGACCCGTCCAGACCATCACGTTCGTGCGGACCCTTGGCGGGGTCGAGAGGTTCAACATGACCCTCAAGAAGCGCCTCCAAGCCAAGAGGAGCCCATGCGTTGACCGGGTGCGGACCTACAAGTCCACCCTGATCCTCGAGGACCGCAACGAGGTCACCGACGGTCTGATCTCGGGCCAGGTGGTGCACGTGACCGCGACCAGCGCGCTCGAGCTGGGGATCGACATCGGCGACATGAACGCGTGCCTGATGATCGGTTATCCGGGCACGGTCTCGAGCACCCTCCAGCAGAGCGGCCGCGTCGGCCGCAAGGGCGACTCGATCGTGATCCTGCTCCTGCGGGACGACCCCCTGGAGCAGTGGTTCGGCCGCAACCCCGAGCAGTTCTTCAAGCACCTCGAGCGGATCGAGCCGATCCGGCTCCCGATCCAGAACCCGCACGTCCTCTCTCAGCAGATGTCCTGCGCCGCCTGGGACCTGAACCCCACCCAGGGCAGAGAGCGGCTGGGAGGCCTGACGGAGGACCTCGTGGAGAGGTACTTCGGGAAGGGTTCCCGCCTCCTCGTCCAGAAGACCAGGGAGAAAGCGGGCAGGACGCCGTTCGCCGTCCGCGGCACGAAGGACACCTACTGGGTGGTCACGGACGCGTTCGACGAAGTCTTCCAGAGCATCCGGGTGCCGATCTCGACGGGGAAGTTCCGGGTGATCGACGACCGCCGCCGGGTGGCCGGCGAGTGCGACAGCACCGTCGTGACGCGCGACCTGTTCCCCGGCGCGATCTGGATCAACGACGGGCGGTTCTACCTCGCGAAGAAGATCCTCTACGAGGAGCAGGAGGTCGAGGTGAAGTTCCTCGAGTCCGGGGAGGACTACTACACCATCGCCTTGCCGCAGACGGCGATCGCCTGCCACGAGGAGACCGCGCAGACGCGGTCTGCCGCCGGCATCACGCTGGGCAAGGGACAGGTGACGGTCAGGAGGGAAGTGAAGCTCTACCGGAAGATCCCTGCGGCCGGGGAAGGCGAGGAGGAAGAGGAGGTGTGCGGGACCCGCACGCAGCCCATCGAGTACGACGCGACCGCGTTCTGGCTGGACCTGCCTGAGGCCGCGCTGAGAGCCTGGGGCATCCCGAACGACGCAGCGCGTCCGGGCGCGCACGCCCTCGAGCACGCCCTGCGCTCCGTGTTTCCCGTGGTCGCCGACGTCGATCCGGGCGATCTCGGCTCGACCCTCGATGCCGGCAACGACCGGAAGAAGGGATTCCGTTGCCGTCTCTACCTCTTCGACAGCTTCTCGGGAGGCACGGGGCTCTCGGAGTTCGCCTTCGAGAAGCCACGGGAGCTCCTGACCGCGGCCAGGGACCTGGTCGAGTCCTGCCCATGCAAGGAGCCGGGCGGATGCCCCCGCTGCGTGATCATCTCCTGGTGCGAGCGCCGGAACGAGGACCTGTCGAAGGAGGGGGCGCTGGCGCTCCTTGGCAGGCTGGAGCAGGTGGTGTGAGGCTCCGATAGCCAGGATATCCGCCTGCTCGCGCGCCGTTGCCGCCGCGAGGATACCGATCGCGTGCCTTTGCGGGAGGCCTCTCGTGCGCGCGGAGGGAGTGACCATCGGACGGTTTCCATCTGCGGCCTCGAGCAACCCGCGGCCCGCCGCGGACTTCCGCCCGTTGTGCCATCGGGCGCGCCGCGGCCCGGAGGCGCGCGGGCGGCTTGTGCCAGACGGCACCTCGAAGCCATTCGCTCGGCGCGGCGGCCCAGAGTCCGCCGCCAAGCGCGGGCGCGGCCGCGAGTTGCGCCCGTGCCCGGGCGGCGGCGCGGCATCTCGCGGCCAGCGGCCGCCGCAACCCGAAACGATTCCGCTGGCGCGCCTCGCCCCGGATGGACCACGATCCCGCGCGCTCGAAGGGGCCGGGCGAGAGGCTCGAGCCCTCGAGCGGGAAGCGATTCGTGGAGGTGGTCATGGAGGCCATGGAGGCCATGGAGGCCATGGAGGCCATGGAACGGAAGACCCGGTCGCACCGGCGCAGGCTTCGGCGCGCGTCTCAGGCTTGCGCGGTCCTCGCGTGCGGGGGCGCCCTGGCGGGTGCCCTCCTCCTCGTGCCAGAGCGGCCGGCAGGCGCGCGGCCCGTCGGGGCCGCCCCCGTCGATGCAGCCCTCGAAGGGCTCGTCATCGCGCCGAGCCCCATCCCCTCCGGCGAGGTGGACCTCTTGATCGGCTCGGCGGAGCCCCTGGGCTCGGACGTCGAGGTCGCCGCGGGCTCGGCGGGGATCGACGTGCGGAAGGTGGAGCGGGTCGGAGCCCACGCCCTGGCCATCGCCGCCGTCGTGGCGCCCGGCGCCACGTGAGTGGCGCTCGTCGTGAGGAGCGGCGCGGAGAAGGCGATCCTCGATCTGCCCGTCGGCGCGGCGCCGGAGCCCCTCGCGCTGGCGGCGAACATGCCCGAGCCCGCTCTCGCGGATGGGCTCGTGGAGACCACGTCGCCTGCCTTCGTGTACGCGTTCCTGCCCGCGGAGAAGGACGGGCTCGAGAGCGTGAGCGTCCTCAACGAGGCCACGGGCCTCTGGTGCTCGCGCGCCCTCCCGGCCGAGGGCGGCCCGAGGCTCGACGCCCCCGAGCACGCCGGCATGGACACGGACTCGGACGGCGTCCTCGACGTCGATGAGGCGCTGGAGGAGCCGCCCCGGGTGGACTTCGTCGGGATCCAGCTCGCCCCCGGGCCCAACCGGCTCAAGGTCGTCTCCCGGGACCGCCGGGGCCGGAGCCGTCTCGAGACGCTGACGGTGACCCTCGTGGCGCCGTGACCGGGGCATGCCAGGAGCTTTCCAGGAGGCCGCAACGATGGACAGGGTTCGCTCCGCCATTCGCCAGAACCGCGCGTCGCTCGCCTATGGCGCGCTCGCCTACGGCACCGTGCTCGTCGGCCTCGCCGGCGTGCTCCTCCTCCAGCAGGTGAAGGAGACCGCCGCGGAGCCGGCGGGTCCCAAGGTGGCGCTGGTCCTGCCGCGGGTCGTCCCCCTGGACGTCCTCGAGCGGGTGGAGATCCTGGGAAGGGAGACGCGCTTCGGGCCCGAGACTCGCGTGACCGCGAGCCTCCCCGGAGTCCTCGTGAGCGAGGTGCGGTTCCTCGACTTCGACCGGCTCGAGGTCGCGCTCACGCTGGTGAGGGGCATGGCGGGAGGCCTGCTCGAGCCCGGGGCGAAGGTCCCGCTCGCCGTCACCAGCCCCCTTCGCGACGGCGGCACGGAGGCCGTCGCCGCCGAGGTCGAGGTGACGGGCGACCACCGCCCCTTGACCTTCGAGCTCCAGAGCTTCCGGGGCCTGAGCACGGTGGAGGTCTCGCTGCCCTACGTCATGATCGGCTACCGCCACGGCGGCCACGGGCCCTGGCACCTCGAGGTCAGGAACTGGACGAGCGACGAGGTCTTCACCCAGGAGACCTCGGCCCCGGTGGAGCACCTGGGGATCCCCGTCGGCCGCGGCGAGAACCTCCTCGAGCTCACCCTGACCGATGCCGCGGGCCGGCAGGCCCGCCGGGAGGTGACGGTGGTCCACCGGCCGCCGTCCACGAGCGCTCAGCTCATCGCCTTTCAGTCCCAGTCCTACAACTCCTACTACGGGCCGCCGACCCAGTGGGTGAGCCCGACCTACACGCCCTACAACAACGTCTCGAACAGCCAGGCGAAGGCCTGCAGTAGCTGCTGCGCGAAGAACGGGCCCTCCAGCGCGGCCTTCGGGAACTCGATAGCGCCGCCGCCCTCGGGCGAGGGCGGCGAGTGCGAGGACGGGTCGGACTCCGAGGGCTGCGGCCCCGACGGCTGCGATGGCCAGGCGCACGACATGATCACGGGGAAGGGCGGGAACGGCGCGGGGAGGCGTTCGCACGGCCTCCTCCAGCGCTCTCCGAAGGGGGCCGGCGCCGGCGTGGCCAAGGGCCGGGACGGCGGCGTTGTGCCCGAGAGCATGCAGTGGCGCTCCGAGCTCTCCTCGGACGTCGAGGTGCCCGGCCGCGGCCTCGACCTCGAGATGACCCGGCGCTACCACAGCGACAGGGCCACCGACGGCTACTTCGGGAAGGGTTGGGACTTCAACTGGGGGGCCCGATTCGATCTCGACAACCCCTCGACGCCGGCGGCGGGCAGGTACTCCCGCGGGGACTACCGCCGGGACCTCTTCTACGACGCCACCTACGACTATCCGGCCTGCGAGTACGTCTTTCAGTCCTACGGGCGGAACGGTTCGTTCTCCCGGGTCGCCGTGAACACCTGCCAGTCGGTCTCCAAGGTGGTCATGCCGAACGGGTACACCGAGGAGTTCGACCGCTACACGGGCCTCGTGAAGACGAGGAAGGACCGGTACGGGAACGCCATCGCGGCCAGCTACGACTACACGGGCAGGCTCTCCTTCGTGACGGACGCGGTGGGGAGCACGACGAGTTTCTTCTACTACCCTACCGGGGACCCGGCCATCCCCGGAGGCCGGATCTCGAAGGTGTCGGGCCCCGGCGTGCTCGAGGCGACCTACGAGTACGGGCTCTACGACTCCGCGGACCCCAGCTCGGTCGTGCTCACCAAGGTCCGCCGCAAGGCCGAGAGCTGGACGAACGACGTGGATCCCACGAACCCGGCGACGTGGACCCCGCTCACGGGGGTGTCGGCCGGTCAGGACTACACGTACTACACCGACGGCCGCCTGAAGGACGTGATCGACGGCCGCGGGGTCGTGGCCTTGACGAACGAATACGACGCGAGCGGCAAGGTGACCAAGCAGATCCACTACGGGAACACGCACGAGTACGAGGAGCTGACCCAGGTGGGCTGGCAGGGAGTCCGCCACTGGACCCCGACGCAGGTCAACCCGGAGAAGGGTCCGCCCCACACCGACCACTACCTGGACCCCGAGACGGGCCTCCCGAGCAGGATTCGCTGGAACCGGGACGGCTCGGGGCCCACCCGCGACATGGAGAGGATCCGGCCCGGCTGCTCGTCGCGCTGCTCCGCGCCGACGGCGCAGAAGGCGCCGAGGAAGCTCGTGCAGAACAACGTCAAGGCGCGCGCCACGTCGCTCGAGCGCGACGCGAACGGCAACGTGACGAGGATCCGGTGGCACGGCACGGGGCAGGACGCTTCGGACACGAACCCTCCGGCGCCGCCCACTCCCGACTCGAGCGACATCGTGATGGATCTCGAGTACGGCTCCACGGCCTATGGTTTCGTGGTGACCAAGGTCGTCGACCCCAGGGCAGCCTGCACGGGGCAGCCCGCCGCCAACTACGCGACGACGATCGCCTACGACGCCATGGCCAACCCCACGAGGATCGACGGGCCAGCGACGGGAGGCCAGGGAAACCACTACGAGCTGCGCTCCTACAACGCCTACGGCCAGCTCATGACGGTGGGCCTGCACCTGGGGGTCGAGACCCAGTACAGCTACTACACGAGCGGGCCCGGCGCGGGCCAGGTGAAGGACGTCAAGGTCCGCACGAGCCCGACGGCGCTCCTCACGAAGACCTTCGAGTACAGCTTGGCGGGCGACGTCACCAAGGTGCGGGACTACCGGGGCAACGAGACGAGCTACACCGTGAACAGCGAGCACCTCGTGACCTCCGTCCTCTACCCCCCGGAGGCACCGGGCCTCAACCGGATCGAGGCGAAGTTCCAGTACAACAGGAACGGGGAGCTCCTGGTGGTCGAGTTCGACAATCGGGTCTCGGGCCAGCCGCAGTCGAACCCCGCCTGGACCCGGAGGATCGCCCACACCGCCTCAAACCTCGTCACGAGCGTGGAGGACGAGATCTCCGAGCCCCTCCAGGGCCAGCCCGTCTTCCAGAAGACGTCCTTCGCCTACGACGCCGAGCTCCGCGTCACCCAGATCACCGACGGCGCCGGCAGGACCTCGCAGTTCTACTACGACATCTCGAGCTTGATCACGAAGGCGGAGATCGGGCAAGGCGCGGGCAGCCAGGAGCTCCTCTTCGAGCACGACCTCGGCGGGAACGTCACGAAGCACGTCAAGAAGGGCGCGACGCCCGCCGAGGACGTCGAGACCCTCTACGAGTACGACTGGTTCGATCGGCTGACGAAGGTGCTCGACGACGTGGGCGGCAACTCGACGGCCATCGCCTACGACTGCGCGAGCAACCCGACCTCGGTGGTGCGCGCGGCCGCCGGAGGGCAGACGATCAGCGAGGCGACGTTCGCCTACGACGAGATGGGCCGCCGCACCCAGGTCGTGAGGAAGGGCGAGCAGCCTTCCCTGGACGACACGACGACCCTCTCCTACGACGAGGTCGGGCGCGTCACGGCCGTGACCGACACCTTCGGGAACCAGACCACCTACGCCTATGACGCCGCGGGGCGCCTCACGCAGGTCCTCTACCCGCTGACGGCAGGGGAGACGAGCCAAAACTCGGTCACCTACACCTACGACGCGAACGACAACCTGACCGACGTTGGTCGGGTCGAGGTGGACACCTACAGCCACCTCACGAGGACGCACACGTGGCAGTACGCCTATGACGACCTCGACCGGCTGACTTCCGGCACCTACCACGGCACGGACGGGACGGGCGGCCTCTCGTCGACGAGCCAGGTCCTGGCCTACGACAGCCGCGGGCTCGTCCTCACCAAGCAGGACGAGAACGGGATCAAGACCCTGTACACCTACGATGGCCTCGAGAGGCTCACCCAGACGACCCTCAACCACCAGGGCTCGTCGCCGTCCCCGATCTCGATGTCGATCGCCTACGACCTCGCGGACAACATCACCTCGAGGACGGACGGGAAGGGCCAGACGTCCACCTACGCCTACGACAGCCAGAACCGGCTGACGCTGGTGAGCCTCGCTGGCGGCAATACCAAGAGCTACAGCTACAACAAGCTGGGCCTCCCGGCGACCTACTCGGACTCGAAGGGCGCGGCGGTCACCTACGCGTACAACACCTGGGGCCTCGTCTCGGGGAAGACGGTTTCCTTCCAGGCGGGCGCCTACCAGACGACCTCGGAGTCCTACACCTACGACGCGGCGCACCGTTTCTCGACGGCCCAGGACGACGACAGCCTGGTGACCTTCGCCTACGACAAGAAGGGGAGCCTCACCCAGGAGACCCTGCAGATCCTCGCCGGCGCGACCCGGACGACGACCTACGGCTACGACCGGGGCAGCCGGCTGACCTCGATCGGCTATCCGCTCGGCGGGACCACGGTCTCCTACCTCCACGACGAGCTGAGCCGCGTGAAGGAGGTCCAGCGGAACGGGACGCCGGTGGCCCGGTACTGGTTCGAGGGGCCCGGCTACAAGCTCACGCGCCGCGAGCGTTCGCTCCAGCTCGGGGGGCCCTACGCCACCTTCACGACGAGCTACGGCTACGACGCCCTGGACCGGAACACCAGCGTGAACCACACGAAGAGCACGGGCTCGCCCACCATCCGGCAGGTCACCTACACCTGGGGCGCCCCGCCCACGGGCAAGATCTACGAGCGCGCGCTGAGCTACATCTTCGACGGCACGACGACCCTCACGAAGACCTACGGCTACGACAACGCCTACCGCCTGACCTCGGCCGCGAAGGACGGCCAGGGGACGACCTTCAACTACGACGCCGCGCAGTCCTGGTCCTACATCTCGGAGCCTGGAGGCTCGACGTACTACACGGTCAACCAGGCGAACCAGCTCACCCAGCAGTCGGGGTACCGGGGCAGCCTGAGCTTCACCTATGACGGCTCTGGGAACATGCTCACCAAGGGCTCGACGCGGTTCTACACGTACAACTACCAGGACCAGCTCGTCTCGGCGAACGAGACCTACTACCCCCCGGTCAGCTTCAACTTCCGCTACGACGCCCTGGGCCGGAGGATCTCCGAGGAGAGGACGGAGGGCGGGACCACGACGACGCACTTCTTCTACGCCGGGAGCGACATCGTGGTCGAGGCGGACACGGCGGGGAACGTCCTGCGCGAGGCCGTCTTCGGCGTAGGGATCGACCGTGTGGAGTACATGAAGGTGGGCACGGCGCACCGCTTCCCCGTGGAGGACGCCCTGGGGAGCGTGCTCGCGGTGGTCGATGAGAACGGGACCCAAAAGACGAGCATCGACTACGGCCACTTCGGTGAGACGACGGTCACGGGGGAGGCGTACCCCTACGCCTTCACGGGCCGGCGGTACCTCCCGGACCTCAAGCTCTACGACTACCGCAACCGCTACTACGACGCGCAGCTCGGACGGTTCATCCACCGGGACCCGCTGGGCATCTGGGGCGACGGGGTGGGGCTGGGGAATGGGTATGCGTATGTGGGGAATGATCCGGGGAACCGGATCGATCCATTCGGGCTGGGGTTCCTCGATTCCCTCGCCTCGTTTGCAAGCTCTGCCGCGGACTTTGCAATGCGGTCGGCTCAGGTCGTGGGAGGAGTTGCCGAGGTGGCCGTCGGGATCGGGGCCGCAGTTGCGACAGGTGGCCTAGGCGCGGTCGTGGGCGGCCTGGCTGTCGCGCACGGGGTGGACAACATCATCGCGGGGATCCGGGGGGAGAACACCTTCACCCAGGAGGTCATCAAGAGCGGGCTGGAGGCGGCGGGTGTGAGCGAGGGAGTGGCGGACGCGGTCTCGGGATTCGCGGACGGAGCGATCCAGGCTGCGCTGACGGGCGGTGCCGGCGCGCTGACCGCGGCGGCAAAGACAACGGTCAAGGAGGGAGGAGAGGCCGTCGCTCGAGAGGGCGCCGAGCGCCTGATCAAGGGCGGGGCCGGGGATGCCACCAAGGAGGGGGCCGAGGAGGCCGCAAAGAAGGCCAGCCAGAAGAAATGCAAGACTGGGAAGAGCGACGAGAAGCCCGGGGACACCACGAAGCCCAAGGAGAACTGCTTCGTGGCCGGCACCTTGGTCCTGACCGATGACGGCCACGAGGCGATCGAGGACATCACAGTCGGCGAGCGGGTGCTGACCGCGGACTCGAGCGAGCAGGACAGCTCCACCCAGGTCGACGAGGCGACCTGGCGTCACGTCCGGCTCGCGATGCCCAACGACAACGCGCCCGGGGACGTCTTCGAGATCGAGCTCCTGAGGCCGGCGGGGTGGGTGGAGGCCACGGGCTGCCAGCCCGGCGGCCAGGTCTGGCTCGACCTGGAGGAGATGGCCGTCGCGGGCTGGGCCCAGGTGAGCCAGGTGGGCCCCTGCCCACCGATCGAGCAGGGAGCGGGCCGGGTGGTCCTCGGGACGATCACGCACCTGAACGGCTACGTGCTCCAGGTCCGTGTGGAGGGCCAGGATGCGCCGATCGAGCCGACGGGGCTGCACCCGTTCTTCTCGGTCTCCCGGAACGAGTGGGTCAAGGCGGGGGACCTCGGGGTCGGGGAGGTGCTCAAGACCCGATGCGGGTCGGTGAGGGTGGAGGCGATCGCCGCGAAGGCCGGGGTCCACAGGGTCTACAACCTTGAAGTGGAGGGGGAACACTGGTACTTTGTCTCTGAAAAGCATGTCCTCGCGCATAATAACTGCCCAGATGACCCTGCGCGAGGTGAAGGCAAGCACAATGAGCCGAGGAGCGACTTACCGCGCGACGGGGCCGGCAACTACCTTCCTGATCCCGAGGCAACGGGGGCGCATTCAACCTTGGGAACTCGGATTGGGCAAGATGGTAAGCCATATCCGCAGGGGGCGACGTTTGACGAGAACGGCAATTTCGTGGGTAGGACCGACGTCACGAATCACGGCAGGGCAGATCATCCCAACCCGCACTTTCATCCGGCGACTGGGCCCGCTAGTGTGGGACCTCCACAGCCGATCCCTGACGGCTAGAGAAGATCTCTTAATAATACACTCCGATGTGGAGACCCATCACTAGGTCTGACTTCGAGTCCCTGCTTATGAAGGAGATTAGGGAACTGAGTCCCCAAGACAGGAAGCGCTTCGCCGAGTCTGCAATTCCTCCCATTCTTGGGAGAATCAGGAGGACAGCTGCGGCTGGCGAAGAGAGCGTGTTCGTTGTTGCGAGGCGAGGTGACAGAGTCGTCTTCTATGACGACGTCGAGAGTGAATTCTGCGTTGGTAGATTAGACTCAGCGATGAGACTGTCACATTATAGCCTGCTCGGTAGCTTGGGTCTTGCTCTGAGGGAACTCGCTCAGGGAGGCCTGTAAGCGAGCAAGCAGTCACTGACGACGGACACGAGTGAGGTCCAATGCGGCTGACATGCAAGGTTACGTGCAACGATTGGGGAAGAGCACGGAGGCGCTCTACGTGTTCAAGATAGGAAACCTCGAAGGTCTGATCCCGCTGGCCGCGGGTGTTTACATTCTTCTGGTCACGCAGGGTCAGGGATAATAGGCCTTGAAAGTACGACTTTCCTTCCTGGGAATGGTCCTCGATGACGGATTATCGAATTTCGCACAAGTAATGTATAAGGAATGCCGATACAGGGTCCATGAGACCACATGGATCCTCCAAACTGCTCGAGACTCGGCGTCGCCGGGCTGTCGCTTTGCTCGGCACTGGATTGACCTTGAGTGAGGTCGCCAGGAGGCTCAACACGACTATCACCTCTGTCTTTCGATGGAGCCAGGCTCATCGGCGTGGAGGCAAGAAAGCTTTGGCCTCCAGACCAGTACCGGGGCGGCCACGGAAGTTGAGTGAAATGGAATGCAAGCAATTGTTGAATCTACTCCTGAAGGGAGCAGTGGTCTACGGGTTCACAAAGGAATTGTGGACGCTCAAGCGAATAGCGCGAGTGATACACAAGGAATTTGGAGTGTCCTACCATCCCAATCATGTTTGGAGGATTCTCAGGCGTTGTGGATGGAGCTGCCAGGTTCCCGAGCGTCGAGCTTTGCAGCGCGATGAGAAAGCGATCGAGCATTGGAAACGCCACACATGGCCAGTGCAAAAAAAAACTCCAAAAACTTGGGGGCCACCTCATCTTCCTTGACGAAAGCGGGCTTTTGCTCCTGGGGACAAAACACAAAACATGGGGACCGCGCGGGGACACGCCGATTGTTCGATACAATTACAAACACGACCGTATTTCTGCACTGGCCGCTTTATCCGTTTCCGCTATAGCAAAACGGATGGGACTCTATATCCGCTTTCAGGAAGACAACTTCAAGGCCGCTGGCGTAGCTCGATTCCTCCACAGTCTCCTTCGCCACATGCGAGGCAACATCATTCTCGTTTGGGACAACGGACGCATTCATAAGGGGCCGATCATTGCAAAGCTTCGAGAAGAAAACCCCCGTCTGAACATTGAGTGGTTTCCTGGATACGCGCCGGAACTCAATCCTGTCGAACAGATCTGGAAGGACTTCAAAGGTCATAGCGCAAACAGAATCCACGTGGACAAGCGCGATCTGCTGAGTTGCTTACACAATAACAAGCGTCGTGTTGCTAGATGCCAGGATAAGCTGCGTTCATTCATTCTCTCGTCTGAGCTACCCTCTGCGCCTTGGTGACTGATTGAGTATACATTACTTATGCGAAGCGCAATAACCTTCAGAAGAGCGGGTCCATTGGATGAGTTCACAAAGGCGTTCGGAACGCCAAGTCGGACGATACGGCCAGGTAATGTGGTGCACTTGTATGATGATCTAGGACTCTACCTATTGGAACATCACAGCTCTGGTCTGGTTGAGTGTGTCGTTTTTGTTTTCGAACCTCAGATGGACTCATTTCCTACCGCACGCGCGTTTTCGGGTGAGTTACAGGTATTCGACGTGCGGCTAGAAGTTGGCAAGACGGAGAAGGAGCTTGACCTCGAGAAGTCGACGCCGCTACGCAGGTGGCTTCGGGGAGTGTGGCACTGCAGACAAAGCGGTTTATATGTTTGCGTTGATACCGAGACCCGTCGATGCCGCAGCTTGCGGAAAAGAACCAGGGACCGATACCTCGTGAACGCCAGTGTTAGTTTCTATACAGATGATCAGGGCATCGAGACTGCCGAGGATTGAACCGCACGTCATTCCGACCTACTCGGCCATGTGCCCGCGCGCGCTTCATGCGGCTCATGAGGGCGCTGCTGTTCAGTGGATGGACTCATCAGCTCGAAATCCGTCTCACGCTGACACCTACCTGATAGGCCAGTGGCATCCAAGTACCCCGGACAGGACTGCGACGAGACCACTCACCTTCCTCGCCCACGATGGGATCGAGGTCAATTTGGCAAGACCCGGGAGATCCTGTACGTGATCAAGATAGGCAACCTTGAAGGCCTTATCCCTCTGGCTGCTGGTGTTTACGTGCTTCTGGTGGCGCGAGGCGTGCTGCCACGCAAGCCGCGACACCCGGAGAGGCTCGAGCGCTGGCGACAGAGGTACGGCAAGCTGGCGACCGTGCTCTGCGTGGTGGTCATCGTCTTCGGAGCGATGCAGCTCCTGGGAGTGTTCAACAGGAGCTGAGCTGACCTTGGAGCCGAGGTGCGGTTGTCGAGGTGGACATCCGCAAGGGCCCGGCGGCTGCTTCGTGAGGCAGGGAAGCTCGAAGCGGGAGGCAGCCTCCGCTCTGCTTGGCGGCCTGTTCGAAGAGCCGGACACGAGCCGGTTCATCGAGTCGGAGGCGCTGGACGGCGTCGATCTCGAGTCTCAGCCCGAGCGCCTCACCGCGGCCCGGGCAGGCCGGGCAGCCCCGGCAGCCCCGGCCCGAGCGGCTCGAGGTTCGGGTGCAAGCTGCGCGCCTCGTCCAGCGGGTCGAGGGCCGGCGAAGGCACCTGCGGGAGGGGCGGCGAGGGGACGCCCGAGGCCTGCGGGGCGCCCGCGCCGCCTTGGCCCGCCTCGAGGGCCTGGACGAGCTCCTCGTGGCGCCTCTTCCGGGCCTCCTCGGCCGCCTTGAGCCTCTCGCCGTAGTCGGCGATCAGCTCCGGCGAGCACCGCTCCTTCTCGAGGAAGGCCTTCACCTCGGCGAGGACCTCGGCGTCATCGCCTGCGAGGCGGGCGAGGCGGAAGTAGTGAGTCAGGGCCTCGGAAACGAGGCCGAGGGCAGCGGCGCCCCGGGCGGCCGCGAGCAAGATCGCCCTGTCGGACGGGGTCTCCCGGAGCTGGAGGCGGAACCAGGGGAGCCCCTCGGCGTACTTCCCCGCCCCCTCGTTGGCGACGGCGAGGTTCCGGCGCGCCGTGGGGTAGCCGGGCTCGACCTCCCAGGCCGCGAGGAGGTAGGGGATCGCCTCGGCGGCGAGGCCCTGCTCGGCGAGCTCGCCCCCGATGTTGTTGAGGGGCTCCTTGATCCCCCAGGCGTGCGCGGCCGCGGAGCGCATGTCGTCGAGCGCCTCGCGCCGCTGGCCTTTGAGCAGGCGGTGCCGCGCCCGCGCGACGAAGTGGTCCGCGAGGACCATGTCGGCCGTGTAGTCCCTCGGCGCCTTCGTGAAGGTGCCCTCGCTCCAGCGGTAGCTCTCCCAGAGCGCATCGAGCTCTGCCACGTCGGGCTTGTGGCCGGCGGGGACGGCCTCGAGGATCAGGCCGCGGGGCGCGAGCTGGAAGCGCTCCGTGCCGAGCGGCTCCTTCACCGTGAGGAAGACGGGCCGCCGCGACTCCTCGACCAGCCAGCGGATCTTCTCGGGCCTCGGCGCGCCGGCCGCGGGCGGGGGCCTGGCGAGCCGGCCGCCGCGGCGCTCGCGGCCCTCGTCCTGGAAGAGCCGGTCGAGGAACCGGTCCTCGATCCCGCCGTAGCGGTCGGCGAGGAGGACGTCGCGGCGCAGCCCCTCGACCTCTTGGAGGTAGATCACGGGGAAGGTCGAGTGGTCCGAGGTCGGGATGAAGATCGCCCGCTCCTTGAGGCTCAGGAGGAGGTTCCGCGCGTAGTCCTCGGCGTAGAGGTAGTCGCTCTTGTCGTTCTCCCGCCAGTGCCACGCGAGGGGCAGGGCCGGGGTGGCGGCCGCGGCGAGGAGCGCGAGCCTTGAGCCGAGCTTCGAGCCCAGGCCTCTCGCGAGCGCGCCGAGGTCGAAGCGAGGCCCGCGGCGAACCGCGATGCCGGGCCCGGAGCGAGGCCCGAGGTCAAGCGCGGTGCGATCCCCGATGCCGAGCCTGAAGCCAAGGCCAGGGCCAAGCCCGGTGCGAGCCCCCAGGCTGAGGCCGATGCGAAGCGCGAGGCCGAGCCCGAAGTCGAGCCCAAGGCCGAGCCACACCGCCGCGATGGCGTAGGCCGGGATGAAGAAGGTCCGCTTCACGACGAGGTCCTCGCGGACCGCGGGGTAGTTGAAGAGCCAGATGATCCCGAGGGTGGACGCCGCGAAGAGGACCGAGAGAAGCACGCAGCTCCTCCGCTCGGCCCGCCAGTGCCTCCAGAGCCCGATCGGGACGAGCGGCGCCAGGAGGGGCGTGAGCTGCATCGCGAAGTCCTTCAGGAAGCAGGCCACGAGGACCGCCTGCTCCGAGAGGACGCGCGGCCGCACGCCCTCCACCCCGGCGTACTGGCGCCGCAGGACGTGGCGCGCCGCGGCGGCGAAGGTCTCAGGGTCCCCCCAGTCCATGGGAGGGTCCGCCAGCGAGCGGATCGGCAGGTAGAGGAAGATGGAGAAGCCGACGAGGACCGAGCCGACGAGGTTCAGGAGGAGGAGAGGCCTTCGCAGGATCCACGGGGTGCGCCAGAGCACGTAGGCCGCGATGGCGACCCCGAGGGGCCCCATCGTCGAGTGGTTCGTGAGGCTCAGCCCGTAGGCGAACGTGAGGAGGTAGAGGCAGCGCGGCTCGCGCGTGTCGTCCCAGAGGAGGGCGAGGTGGAGGACGAGGGCCAGGAAGAGGACGTTCAAGCTGTAGACCTCGGCGACCACGCTCTGGGCCCAGAAGTCGCGCGAGAAGGCGAAGCATAGAGCGGCGGTGAGGGGGACGGTGAAGCCTCCACCGAGAGGGACCGCGAAGCTGTCACCTCCGGCGAGTCTCGTGAAGCGCCTCACCAGGAGGGCGATGACCCCCGCGGCGCACGCGCCGAGCGTGGCGGAGCAGAGGTTGACCCGATAGGCCACGTTCCCAAAGGGCACGAGCACCGTGAAGGCTTTGCCGAGAAGGCACCAGAGCGGATAGCCGGGCGGGTGGGCGATCCCGAGCGTGGCTGCCGCCGTGATGAGCTCCCCGGAGTCCTCGCCGGACACGGTGGGGGCGAGCGTCAGGACGTAGACGGGGAGGGAGAGCGAGAAGGCGAGGAGGAAGAGCCGGAGCCCTTCACTGGTCCTGCGTCCCATGGGGCTCCTGCGCGTCCTGCCCGTCCTTGGCCTCCGGCGCCCCCTGAACCCCCTGAACCCCCTGAACCCCCTGAACCGCATGGGCCCCCTGCATGTCCTGCGCTCCTCCCGGCTGGGCTCCCGAGCCCGGGTCGAGGATCGCCCGGGCCAGCACCTCGAGCTCCTTCGACGCAGGGCCCTCCTCGACGAGGCGCCGCGCGGACTCCCGGAGCCGGGCGGTCCGCTCGCCGCTCGCGAGGACGAGGAGCCTCGCCTTGAGGGCGGGGGTCGCGTCGCGGCTCTCGAGGGCATCGAGCACGGCGCCGTGCTCGCCTGCCTCCCAGAGGCGCCGCGCCGCCGGGAGGGCGCCCAGGTCCAGGCGGGTCGCGAGGAGGGCGCGGTCCTCGTCGAGGGACGGGGACGGCCCGGCCGGCGCGGCTCCATCGCGGGCCGCGGTGTCCGGATCCGACCGGGTCGCGATAGGCTCGGCGCCACGACCGGCGCGCGCCCGCGCCCGGATCTGGCCCCACGCGGAGAGCCAGAGGGCCGCGATCGCCGCGAGGACGAGCGCCGGGCCCAGCGCCCAGCGCGGGGACCACGAGAACGAGAAGTGGTCAGCCGCCTTGCGCCGCCGCATGGGTCACGGGCTCCGCCCGCCTCCAGCACCGGGTCCACGTCCTCGCCGAGTCCAGCAGCACGCCTGCCGTCAGCTTCGAGGCCCCTCCTCCCCTCGCCCGGAACGTGATGGGCACCTCCCGGATTCGGAATCCGAGGCGCGCGAACCGCACCGCGACCTCGGCGAGGAAGGCGTAGCTCGCGGAGGACGGCGCGCTCCGCAGGACGGCGGCGAGGGGCCCGCTCCGGTAGCAGCGGAAGCCGGAGGTCAGGTCGCGGACGTCCCTCCCGGCCGCAAGCCTCCAGGCCAGGTTCGCCGCCTTGCTGAGGAGGCGCCTGGGCAGGGTGAGCCCCGGCGCGGCACCGCCGCGCGCGTACCGCGACCCGATCACGAGGTCGTGCTCGCCGCAGGCCTCGACGAGCCGCGGGAGGGCCTCGGGCTCGTGGGAGAGGTCGGCATCGAGGGTCGCGATCCTCTCGAACCTCTCGCCGAGCGCCAGGCGGAAGCCGTGGAGGAGCGCCGCGCCGAGCCCCTCCTTCTTCGGGCGCCGTACGACGCGCACCGTGGGCTCGCCCCCGGCCGGGCTCCGGAGCACTCGCCCAAACGCGGCCTCGACCGCGTCCGCCGTGCCGTCCGGCGACGCATCGTCGAGGACGAGGAGCGCCGTCCTTCCCGGGAGCTGCTCGGCGGCCCGGAGGAGCCGCTCGAGGACCTCGACGACCGTCTCCCGCTCGTTGTAGGTCGGGAGGAGGACAGCGGTTTCACCCTGTTCACCCCTCATCGATCCTCCCCGCCACCTGCTCGAGGAAGTCGGCGAGCTGCCGGTGGTCCGCCGCCGCCGCCCTCAGGCAGCTCGGAGACCTCGAGATGCTCAGGTTCTCCCGGCGCACGATCAGGCGCTTCTTTGGCGTGAGCCACCACCTCTTGCGCTCGGCCGGCTCGGGCTCGTCAGGGCGGGGCCGGCGCTCGTTCCCGGAGCGACGCTTTCTCCGCAACTTCGTCTTGTCGCGGCGAGCGCCGTCCGCTCCGGTCCACCGGCAGCGGTGGAAGCCGTCCCCGAGACCCACCAGGATTCGCCTCACGTCCTCCTCCCCGCAGGGATCGCCGGCGGCATGGGCCGCCACCCACCGCCCCACGGCCTCAGCCTCCCACAACTTGAGCTTGCCGGCCTCGAAGGCCGCCCAGACCTCCGGGCGCAGGACCGCGAGGTTGCGGGCGCGGGCCGCGGTCCTCCGCGGCGCCCCGACGCGCCGGAAGAACTGCGCCACCTCCTTCCTGCCGCAGCCCATGTCGAGGAGCCTGCGCACGGCGGCGGCGCACTCGAGCGTCGTGAGGTCGAACCTCCCGTCCATGCCCGTGCAGGCGGCGGCCATGGCGGCGGCGGGCGTGGGCTCGGGCTCCAGGTCCTCGAGGAAGAGGACGAGCGCCTTCGCGTCGTTCCCGTCGGCCTTCGCTCGCGAGGCCGAAAGCTCCGCCAGCTCCGGCAGGCCGCGGAGCACTTTGTAGGGAGGCCGCCTCAGCCAGAGGAGGGGCAGCGACCATGTGGTCTGCGGGGGGGGGGCGGGCGATCGGCCACCGTCGCGGCCAGGCGCCCAGCGGCGCCGCGCACGAGGAACGTCCTGTCCTCGAGGTCGATGTCCTTCAAGAGGACCTCCGCGTGAAGCTCGCTTCCCGTCAGACTGCGCATGGCTCGCACCTCCCCTTTGGATCCCGCCGGTTTCCCTGCTACAGCTCCCCGCGGGTGTCGAGCGCAGAGGGTACCCGCGGGGCCGGGGCCCTGTCGAGCGGATTGGTTCCATCCGAGGCCTCGAGCAAACCGCGGGCTGGCGCGGAGTTCCGGACGCTGTGCCATCTGGCGCGCCGCGGCAAGATGGCGGGCTCGAGGCGTGCGGGGGCTTGTGCCCGACGGCACCTCGGGGCTTCGAGCTCGGCGAGGCGGCCCAGAGTCCGCCTTCAGGCCGACGGGGACAACCTGCCGTCTCCGATCCGTAAGACCGTAAAAGCCCTTGCGGCAGAAGCACTTGCGCCCGTTTCAATCCGTAATATGGACCGGGCGTTTTACGGATCGAAAACTTCACAACTCCTTGCCAATCAAGGCCGTTTACGGTCTTACGGATCGAAAGGAGGCAGGGACCACCAGAACGTCTGCCCGACGGGGGTTGAGCCGGCATCCCTTGCGGTGTCGTGGTCCCAGGGCGCGCGCCGGAGAGCAACTGGTGCGCGACAGTGACACCGTCCAGCGTGAGCTTCACCATGGCGTTCCGCCCCTCGATGCCAAAGGCCGAGTGGCCGTACCAGGTGATCCTCATGCTCCCTCCGAGCTGTCTCCTGCGCCCGCTGGATCCTCGGCGAGGCGGGCCAAGAGGGCAAGCGGGGACGCGGAGGGGCCGGGCCGACGGGCCCGGGCCGCGGGAGAGGCGCCGGGCAGGGCCAGCGAGGAGCCCGTCGCGGCCCTCATGGTCCGGATCGGTGCCGTGGGCAGGCTTTGACGATCGCCGTTAAACTTCCAGGACCCGTGGCGCCTCTGTTTCGTCTGGCGCGATGGTCACGCCTTCGATGTGGAGATCGGCGACTATCACTAGATCGGAGTACCCATGGACGAGATCGTGAATCGATTGCCCGCCGTCCACCCTGGAGAGATCCTGCGGGAGGAGGTGATCCGACCTCTGGGGCTTTCCGCCCACAAGCTCGCCCAGGAGCTTCGAGTGCCAGCGACACGGATCAACGAGATCCTTCATGGCCGCCGCGCGGTGTCCGCCGACACGGCCCTCCGGCTGGCGCGCTACCTTGGCACCAGCGCGCAGTTCTGGATGAGCTTGCAGGCCAGCTACGACTTGAAGGTCGCCGAGAAGACTCACGGCACGAAGATACGGCGCGAGGTCCCGGCCCGAGCGCCCTGAGAGCTTGTCCCGGGCTTGCCGGAGAGGCGCACTCCGTCGGTCTTCGCATCGACCGCGCAGAGCGCGGCCCCCCTCACCCCCGTGCCACGCGCACCTGCTTCTTATCGAACACGGCGGCCAGATCGACCACGGGCTCGGCGCCGGCGGCGCGGAGCTCCGCGGCGTACTTCTTGCTGCGGACCTGCTCCAGCGCTGCGGCGAGGGCCCATTCCATGGTCTCGGAAGGCTTGAGCACCTTGAGCTCGAGGGCGACGCCCGGCTCGCCGGCCTGCCGCGGCGCGATGAGGACGTCGCAGCGCCCGAGACCCGTCTCGCGGTTCGACCGCACCTGGTGCGTCCGGTCGAGAGCCACGAGGAGCCCGGCCACGAACGCCTGGTAGACGACCTCGCTGGCGCGCCCGGCCGTGTCATGGTAGGAGAGCGTCCGCTCGAGGATCGTTCCGAGGTGCTCCTCGACGGCCTCCGCGTCGCCGGCAAGGAGGGCGCGGCAGAAGGCCTTGAGGTGCGTCTCCCCGCCTAGCCCGCTCCGGATCCAGTCGAGGAAGATGTCCTCGTA
>JACQVW010000467.1 GCA_016209535.1 Planctomycetota bacterium
ATCCAGCAACGCCCCTGCGGCTTGCTCCAACGAAGGATACGCCCCCGTATGCAGCGGAAACGGCGTGACCTACGCCAACGCGAGTCTTGCGCGTCTTGCCGGCGAGGCCTACGCTAGCGGCACCTGCGTCCTGCAATGTACCGACATCTATGACCCGGTCTGCGCCTTCAACGGCATCACCTACCGAAACGCATGCTTAGCCAACGCCGATCAAGAACGTTACACCGCTGGAAGCTGTCAGCCGCCCGCCACCGGAATCGCCATCCAAGTGCCCGCAGGCGGCAGCGTCACGGGCAGCGTGAAGGAGAGGACGATGGCGCTCACCGCCCCCTCGTTGCCGGCGCCCGAGGTGGTCTCGGTCTTGTCGAAGCCGCCGTCCCACAAGCCGCCATCGGCCACCGGGGCGGCGATCGTGCCCGCCGTGGTGGCGGCGACAATGGCTCCGCCCTCGGAGCTCATGCTCAGCGACCACCCCTGGGCCCCGGGGTCCGTGTCTCCGAGCCCCGTGGTCGTGAGCCTGCCCGTCGCCGTGTACTGGACCACTGCCCCCGCGTCGCCGGTGACGCCCGCCGGGGCGTCGAAGCTCAAGGCGAAGCTTGGCTCCTGGCTCGAGGCCCCCCTCGAGGCGAGGAGCGCGCCGAGCAGCACCAGGCTGGTTCCTACGAATCGTCTCATTTTTTTTCTCCTCCCGGATCTCGAGGGCCCCCGGACCCTCCCGGGCGGCCCTGCAGCCGAGAAACCCTACGATAGAACCCTACGATAGAACCCTACGGTGACCCCGCCCGGGAGCCTCGTTGCCTCCCCGGCGGGAACCCAAAGACCAACGTCTCGATCCTCGATCCAAAACGCTTGCGCGCAATCCTCCTATCGGTGTCTTGTCTATCCTGAGCAGGGCGTGGACCCGATCGGACAGAGGATCGGGTCCTGCTCCTCCAGGGCTCCGCAGAGCGGGAAGGGGTGCGGCGGCGCGCGCCCTCCCAGGAACTGGTAGCCGATCACGAATGCCACGTCCGAGATGTCCTTGAGGCCGTCCCCGTTCGCGTCGGCGGTGTAAAAGCAAGCCGTCTCGGGGCCCCGGAAGAAGAGCTCCGTCACGAGCCAGACCGCATCGGCGATGTCCCGACGGCCGTCGCCGTTCGAGTCGCTCCGGATGAACGGCTGCCGCGGGGGCACCCCGACCTCGAGGTCGAAGACGAGGGTGCGTCGCACCAGCGGCCGGTTGGACTGCCCCAGGTGCGTGACCACGTTCTTCACGGGCTGGCCCTGCCCCTGCAGGTTGTCGCGGAAGGCAACCTGCGCCCCGAAGCGGTCCCCGGCGCGGGACGTGTCCGCGGTCAGGCGGTACGTCGTGCGCAGGATCTCGGCGCGGCCCTGGGGGGGCAGGGAGATGGGCTTCGAGAACGAGAGGACGATCGCCGACACGAGCCCCCTCCCGCTCGCGTTGTCCACGAGCTCGTTGCGCTCGAAACCGCCCGAGATCAGGCGGCCCGCATCGGTCCCCTCGGTCGTGAGCGCCGCGATGGAGAAGGCGTCGCTCGAGTGGGCGATGGACAGGGACCAGCCCTGGGCTCCGCTCGTCGCGTCGGGGGGAAGCTTCGAGTCGAGCATCGTCCGGACCAGGAATCCCGGGTGCTCCCCGGGCCGCACGAAGCCGCGTAGGCGCTGGCCTTCGGGCACCTCGACGCCTCCCGCCACAAGCAGCGAGAGGTCGAAGAACCGCGAGAGCTCGAAACCGCTCAGGAGGACGATCAAGTTGGCCTTGTCCGGCGAGCTCGAGGCCTCGGCGGCGCCGTCCCAAGTCCTCACCCTCGTCGTGACGGGCCCTCCGGGACCCTGGAGCCCGTCCACGAGCCGGAGCCGCGTCTGGACGGTCGTGTCCCTGGCGGGGAACGCGCCATGGTAGGTCGCGACGAGCAGCAGACTGGTCGAGGCGGCGGGCAGGAGCCTCCCATGGTCGGCCGCGAGGACCACGGAGCCGACGAGGCCGCCCGGGGCGGCGTCCACCGTGACGAGCTCCGCCCCGTCGGCCGCCGTGCCGGCGACCGTGGCACCCTCCAGCGTCAGGACCGAGGAATCGTGCGCGAGGCCCAGGTCCCACCCGAAGACGGCGTCGGACCCTGCGGGTAGATCGAGCTCGACGGCGGCATCGAGGGCCCCGGTCGGCGTCCCGGCCAGGCCCTCGAGCTCGAGCACTCCGCCCTCCGACGCCGGGTGGGTGACCCTGAGGGTGTAGCCGGCGGCCGCGCCCGGCAGGGCGCCGGCGAGCAGCACGGCCATCGTCAGGGGGCGGGTCATGGCATCCTCACGCGGTACGTGGTTCGTCGCCTCAGCAGTCGCCACCAGCCTGGCAGTCGAGCTTGTCGTCCGTGGGGTCGACCCCCGGCGGGAGGTCCTTGCCGTTCAAGTCGAAGCCCGGGCCCGGCGCCGGCGGGAACGGACCGAACTGGAAGAGGAAGCTCAAGATGCACGTGGCGTCGGCGAGGTCCACGCGGCCATCGTCCTGGCAGTCGCAGGCGTCGAGGCAGCGCGGCGTGTATTTCCAGGAACCCCTCTGGAAGAGGAAGCTGATCGTCGCCGCGGCATCGGCGATGTCGACGGACATGTTCCCCATGTCCGAGAAGTTGCAGTCGCCGCGGTGAAAGACGGGCTGACCCATGATGCAGACCTCGCAGTTCATGAGCTGCGGCCGCCGCGACTCGTTCTCGGTGGAGATCAGGTTCTTGATCGGCACCTTGCCCCGGCCATCGGCCCCGTCGCAGAACGTGATGGGCAGGCAGGTCCCGCAGAGGGAAGGCTTGTCCGCCACCGTGAAGCGCATGCACCCGATGCGCAGGAACGCGTCCGTGGGCGGGAGCGTCGCCCCGTCGAAGGGCGGGAGCGAATCGACGAGGATCCCGATGATCAGCTCGCAGCCGTCCCCATCGTTCGGGTCGTTGTCGCACTGGTGCGACACGAAGTCGGCGCGGACCGCGTCGACGATGGTGCCGGTGATACCGAACGTGCCCTCCCTGCACGTGAGGTCGCAGGGGTAGCAGACGGCCATCGAGAGGCCCTGGATGTGGTCGAACTGCTGGTGCCCCGGCGCATTGTCCTCGGGCGACTTGTAGTAGAAGCAGACCTCCACCGAGCCCTTCACGTTGGCCACCGGGGGCACGGGCGAGCCGTCGGCGCCCAGCCTTTCCGAGCCGCAGGCGAACATGGGTCCCTGGCCCGGCGGCTGGCAATTGGGCGCCCCGGCGCAGTCCGGGTCGTCGCAGTCGGTCTTGCCGTCCAGGTCGTTGTCGCGGCCGTCGTCGCAGATCTCCCGCGGGGCCACCGGGGTGCAGGTGAAGGTGCCGTTTCGAGTCTCGAGCGGCACCGTGACGCCGCCGGACACCGCGGCGTTCTCCTTGCGGGGGTTGCCGAAGATCCCATCGACGAAGTCCAGGCCGTGGGTGGCCAGCGGGCTCGGGAACGACGGCCGCGTCTTGCAGCAGTACCGGTAGATCGCGATCTCGAGGCTCTCGCCCGGCGGGATGACGTTGTTCTGGAACGGCTGGACCAGGTCCATCACGACCCCCAGCGTGCCGCCCTCCGCGAAGATGTCGCTGTCCGTGAAGTCCGCCCCGTTGGACGTCGCTGCCGCGCCCGCGTCGATCGACCGCAGCTCGAGCTCGGGGGGGTTCATGATCGACACGACGTATCCCTCGATGGGCACGTCCGCATCCATGAGCACGCGGACCGCGCCGCACCCGTCGTCCCCCGACTGGGCGCTCTCCACCCGGAACACGGCCCGCCCCTCAGGCACCTTGCACGTAAGCGTCCCCCCGGTGAGGACGAGGCCCTTGTCCAGCGTGATCGAGAGGCCGCCCACCGTGACGAGGTTGTCGAGGAGCGGCCCCCCCTCGACGGAGGGATACTTCCCGTCGGCGAACTTGAGGTCCGCCGACTGCTCGGTCTGTGCCCCCGTGGCGCAGCGGATCTTCGCCGTGGCGAGGAGGAGGTCCGTCCCCGGCCCCAGGACCTCCGGCGAGCCCGGGTCGCTGGGGTCGGAGTCCATGACCACGCCGAGGACCACGAAACCGTCGCCCACGCGCTTGACGACGGTGTCGGCCCCCGCGAGGGTCTCCCCGCTGACGAGATCCTCACCTTTCCCGACGGCGGCGTCCCACTCGAAGACGGCCTCGACCCCCTGGACCTGGTCCGTGGTGGACAGGCTGAGGGGGACGGAGGCGAGGGTCCCCTGGGAAGCCGAGGCGGAGCCGAGCTTGAGCTCGTTCGACGAGGCTTGCCCCGAGACGACGAGGGGAGTCGCCCAGAGAAGGCTGACGGCCGAGAGGCACAAGGTGGGTCGCGTCATGGAGGTCATCCTCTACCGTAAGCATTCCAGAAGGCCCGCGCTGCACCAGGCGGGCCCTTCAGCGTTCGATCGCGGGCAGGATCGGGGGCCCTCCCCGGAAGCTCCAGAGCTCGTCAGGGGCAGCTCGTCGCCGATCCCTGGGGGCAAACCAGAGCGTCCGGCGTCGGGTCCGCGCCGCAGCCATCGGCGAAGGGCGGCGCCGGAGGCGGGCCTCCGAGGAAGCGCCACTGGATCAAGTACATGGCGTCCGAGAGGTCCATGAGCCCATCATCGTTGGCGTCGGCCGCGTCCTGGCACTTCGTCTTCGGGCCTTTCCGCACGAGCTCGTTGATGATCCAGATCGGGTCGGCGATGTTCACCTTCGCGTCGTCGTTGGCGTTCCCCCGGCGGAACTTGCCCTCCTTGGGCACCTCGGCGCACCGGACCTCGAGCCCGATCAGGTTCGTCGGGGTCACGCTCGCGCCGTTCACGGTGATGATGTTCTGGACGGGCTGGCCCACGCCGCGGAGGCCGTCCTTGTAGTTGATGGTGGTCGGGAACGCCTCCTTGGCGCCCTTCACCGAGTACTTCGACCGGACGATGGTCTGGTCCTTGGTGGGATCGAGGGTCACGTTCTCCGTGAAGGAGAGCACCACGGCCGAGACGAGGCCCGCCCTGCCGCCGTTCTTCGCCGGATCGACGGCCTCGGTCTTCTGGAAGCCGCCGCGGAAGAGGGCCGCGCCGTCCGTCCCCTCGAGGGTCGGGAAGCCTTCCGTGACGATGTCGAGGACCGCCGGGTCGTGCTCGATCGAGATCGACCAGCCCTGAGCTCCGTTGGGCTCCGGGTCCTGGGTCTTCGCGATGGAGCCCACGGCCTCGAAGGTGTTCCCCGCGGAGCAGTCCACGCCGGCCACGTTCTTCTTGCCCTCCCGCGCCGAGCCCTGGGCGCTCAAGATCAAATCGAAGCCGCTCGTGGGCGGCGCCTGACAGATCTGCTCCGGCTTGCAGTCCTCGTCGTCGCAGTCCGTCTTCCCGTCCTTGTCGTTGTCCTTCCCGTCGTCGCACTTCCCCGCCTCGGGGACGCCGCAGAAGACCGGGTCGTCCGCGCAGTCCTCGTCGGCGCAGTCGATCTTGCCGTCGAGGTCGTTGTCGACCTGGTCGTTGCAGAACCCCTTCTCGGGGCCCGCCACGATCTTCTTGCGGATCGTGAGCTTCTTCTCCCCGAGGGCCGGGATCTTCGTCTGGCCCTTGAAGGTGATGTTGTTCTGCACGGGCTGGCCCTTCCCGATCAGGCCGTCCTCGAACTTCAGGGTCGCCGAGGATTCGGTCGCAGCGACGGTGGCCTTGTACCGATTCTTGCCCGTGATCTGCGCGCTGTTGACCGGAAGGAAGACCGGCTGCGTGAAGGAGAGGACGACGGCCTGGACGCTCCCCATCTTGCCCTTGTTCTTGGCCGGATCGATGGTCTCGTTGACGACGAAGCCGCCCTGGACCAGGCCGCCTTTCGCGGAGTCTGCCGAGACGGTGCCGTCGACGGTCGTCCCCAGGATATCGACCCCCGAGTTGCTGATGCCCAGGGACCAGCCCTGGGGTCCCTCCTCACCGGTGATCCCGGCCGAGGCCACGGTGATGTTGCCCGTGAGCTCGAAGCTCTGCCCCACTTCGCCCTCGATCACCCCATCGGCGTTCAGGTTGGGGAAGTCAGGGCTCTCGACGGGCGAGGTCAAGTTGAAGCTCTCCTGGGCTCGGGCGTGCGAGCCGATCCAGAGCGATGCTCCCAGCGCGAGAGCCCCGTAGGTCAGATTCCTCATGGTTTGGTTCTCCTTGCGTCGTTCGTGTCCCGTTGCCGATCCTGAGTGTATGGAGAGCTCGAGGCCATCCCCGCGGCCCGGATCTCCGAGTATCTCGGAGAGTCTGCGGACCTCATGGCCTTCAGCCCGGACGCGAACCCACCGAATCTGCCTTGACTCCACGTTGGCCCCTGCGGTGAGCTTGCGTTCAGGCTGGGGGCAGCCTCTCGGCCGGGGCGCCGCGGCGAGCCCGTGCCTCCCGGCACGGTCGTCCCGCCGCGGCGCCCCGGCTTCAAGGTAGCCGGGATGTCAGATCAGATGCACTGGTTGCCGGCCGCGCAGTCGAGCTTGTCCGGCGTGGGGTCCTTGCCCGGGGGGCTCGGCTTCACCCTGTTCGGGTTCGGCAGACCCGTCTCCTCGAGCCCAGGACCCGGCGCCGGCGGGAACCGACCGAACTGGAAGAGGTACTGCAGTATGCAGACCGCGTCCGCCAGGTCGATCCGGCCGTCGTCGTTGCAGTCGCACGCGTCCAGGCACGGCGGCTGGAACTTCCACGTCCCGGGCAGGAACAGGAAGCTCACCACCGCCGCAGCGTCCGCGATGTCCACCGCCATGGAGCCCATGAGCGAGAAGTTGCAGTCGCCTCGGAAGAACCGCTCCTTCTCCACGATGCAGATCTCGCAGGGCATCGAGGTGTCTTTCACCGACACCGAGACGTTCTCCACCGAGATCAGGTTCTTGATCGGAACCTTCCCGCGGCCGTTCACCCCGTCGGTGAACTCGATCGGACAGCACTTCCCGCACAGCGCGGGATCGTCCTTGATCAGGAACGTCACGCAGCCGACCCGCGCCAGCGTCTCCGTCGGAGGCAACGTCGCCCCGTCAAACGGAGGCAGCGCATCGACCAGGACGCCGATGATCAGCTCGCAGCCGTCACCGTCCCCGGGGTCGTTGTCCGCCTGGATCGAGACGAACTCCGCCCCCACCGCCTCGACGATCGTCCCGGAGATGTCGAAAGACTCCCGGGCCGACACGTCGCAGCAGTAGGTCAGAGCCATCGAGAAGCCCTGGATGTGGTCCGGCTGGGCATGCCCGACCGCGTTGTCCTCGGGCGACTTGTAGAAGAAGCACACCTCCACCGCCGTACCGATCGAGCCCTCCACCGTGCCCGAGCCCTTGCGCGAGCCGCAAGCGAACATCTGGCTCGGCGGCAAACCGCACGGAGGCTGGCCCGTCGGGCAGTCCGCCGTGTCGTCGCAGTCGGTGAGACCGTCGCAGTCGTCGTCGACGTCGTTGTCGCAGACCTCGTCGGAGCCCAGCGCGCTGGTCGTGTACGTCCCGTTCACGAGCGCCGGGTTCACCGACAGCCCGCCGATCACGATCACGTTCTCCTTCAGCGGAGCGCCCAGCACGTTGTCGCAGAAGGTCAGCGCCGAGGTCACCCCGGGCTGGCCCCGCTCCGGCACCGAGCTCGGACAGTACCGGTAGACCGCCACCTCGCTCCCCTCGCCCGTCGGAATCGTGTTGTTCGTGAACGGCGCCTGGAGGTCGATCACCACCCCCAGCGTCCCGCCGCCCGCGAAGATCTCCGAGGCCGAGAAATCCGCAGCCTGCGCCACCGCAGCAGCGCCCACCGCGATCGAGTCCAGCGTCAGGGCCCCCGCGTCATGGCAGAGCGCCACCACGTAGCCCTCCACCGGCGCGCGGTTGTCCATGAGGACCCGCGCCGCGCCACAGCGCTCGCAGCCCGAGTTGCCGGCCCCGTCGGCGATCGAGTACTGGTTCCGGATCCCGAAGCACTCGAAGCTGCCGTTGGTCAGCTTCAAGCCCTCCTGGGCTCCGATCGAGAGCCCGCCGACCACCACCAGGTTGTCGAGCACCGGGCCCCTGTCGACCGTGTTGTACTTCGCGTCCACGAAGCTCACCGCCGCCGTCCCCTCGGTCCCGCCGCACTTGATCTTCGCCGTGGCGACCAGCAGGTCGTTCCCAGGGCCGATGATCTCCGGCGAGCCGGCGTCGTTGGGGTTCGAGTCCAGGACGACGCCGAGCACCATGTACCCGGCCTCGACCCGCTTCACGACCGTGTCCGCCCCCGCGAGCGCGGGACCGTCATCGAGACCGGCCCCGGTCCCCAACGCGCTGTCCCACTCGAACGCCGCCACCAGCCCTTGCACCTGGTCCGTCGTGGACAAGGTCAAAGGAACGCTCGCCACCTGGCCCAGCTTGGCGGCACCAGCCCCCAGCTTCAGCTCGTTGGAGCTCTGCGCCAGAAGGGGCGGAGCCAGCAAGCAAAAGGCTGGAAGGAAACCCCAGAACCTCGCCTGGTTCATTTCTTCCTCCTCAAAACCGTTGATCTGTCACCCTACCTTCCAGGAAGGCATTCTTTGAATGACGCCGCACCTCCTTGTGGTCACGCGCAAGCCTCTCAACCCTCCACGAAGCCGCGGAGGGCTACAGTGGTTTCTCGTGGTTTCTTGGTTCTCGCCGCGCTGGAGACCTCGAGCGCTTCCTTGCGGGTAGTGCTCAACCTCGCGTGACCCAGAGGGAGACTCCAACACGACAGCCCGGATGATAGTCAAAAGCCCCGCGGAAGGAAACACTTTTTTTGGCGTGGTGGAAGAACCGCGATTCCGCGGTTCAGAACCACGCCTGTACTCTCCCCCCTCAAGGAATGTGCTCCCTCCCGCCTTGGTCGGGAGCACCCCCAAGGGGAAGACGGGACATGTTCCTTGCTGGAGACTTACGGCGAAGACCAGCATGGCGTGGCTCCGCGAAGCCCCGCCGTCAGGCATCCGCCGGACGGCGGGCCCCAGGACCTCCTCCGGCCTCCCACCGCTCCTTGAGGAATCGGAACATCTCCCGGGCGGCAAACGGGGCCGCCACCATGCCCGTATAGTGCCCTAACAAGAGCAGGTATGTCTCGGGTTTGCCTAACAGGCGTCGAAGGAACTCCCCGGAGGGGTAGGGGACCTTGTTGTCGAGCCTCCCGAGGAAGAGGAGGACCCGCTCGCTGGCGACGGCGGGGGCAAAACGTGTTGGCTCGGCGAGGAGGCTCGCGGCGATGTCGCTCGAGATCTCGTCGCGGGTCAGCCCCTCCCGGGCTCCGCGGTCACGGAGGTACAGGAGGACGCGTCTCTCCCGGGAGCTCCCGAGGATCCCGGCAAGGTCGGCTCCCCCCAGGCAGAGCACGTTGGCCTGGAGCCGCGGCTCCACGGCAGCGAGGACCACGTTCTTGAGGGCGCCCATGCTGATCCCGAGGGAGCCGAGCCGCCCCGGGTCGATTCCGGGGAGGTCCCGGAGCAGGTCAAGGGCCCGGAGGCTGTCCTGGATGTTCTCCCTCAGGAGGCGCTCGAGCTCCACGCCGTCCCGCTCGGGCGCCAGGATGTCCTCTTCCTGGTGGACGTAGAAGGCCGAGATCCCTTCCCGGCACGCCCACCGGGCGAAGACCCGGCACGCGAGGTAGTCGTCCGCGGCGCCGGCAAGGATCGGGGAGATCAGGAGGAGGGGAGTCCGAACGCCGGGCGGGACCCTCGTGGCCTGATAGAGCCTGCCCTCGACCGTGCGGAAGTCGCCCTCCCGCTCGGAGAAGGCAAAGAAACGGAAGACATGGCTTCGCCAGTACCGGCCCTCGAGGCCCGCGGGCTCGATCGAGAGCCCCAGGCCCGGGGTCGGGGGACGGTAGGGCCGGACCCACTCCTGGGGAAGGCCCCGAGGCGGCCGCGCCGGCTCGGCCCGGTCGAGGTGGAGGCAGCCCGGGACGGCCAGGAGGAGCCCGACGGCGAGGACCGAGACCGCCCGAGCAGGTG
>JACQVW010000468.1 GCA_016209535.1 Planctomycetota bacterium
CCCGACACCGTGAACTGCGCGCTCGAGCTCGACACCGAGGACACCTTCAGCGGCCCCGTGCCCTCGTTCTTCACCCGCAGGGCCTGCGCCGCCGACGTCGTCCCCACCGCCTGATTCCCGAAGGCGAGGCTCGCCGGCGTCACCTGGACCTCCGGCGCCGTGGTGGCGGTCGTGTACGTGACCTCCATCGCGGGCCGGATCGAGGTGTCCGAGGCGTTGGCGCTCGCGAAGGTGCGCGTCTTCGTGGCCGTCGTCTCGCTCGCGGCCTTGAGGACGACGCCGTAGCTCGGGTACGTGCCGTCCACCCAGGACTGGACCAGGGCGGTGACGGGGAAGTTGTACCAGCTCCCGACGGACGTCCCCGGGCTCCTCGAGACCTCCACGGCCGCGTCGCTGGCCGGTTGGTCCTTCCACGTGATCGTCGTGGCGCTCCAGGTCGCGAGCACGCGGTGCACCTCGATCGCCTGGGTGCCGCTCCCCTCGAAGGCCTGGAGGTTCAAGCGCAGCGTGGCGCTGGTGATGACGGCGCCCGCCGGGATCGAGCCGAGGTTGAAGCGGAGGAAGCTCCGGTACCTGGGCAGGAACTCCTGCGTGCTCTTCCCGACGACGAGGAAGGCGTTGTTGAAGTTGTCCGTGAGGGCCGAGTCGTTGACGTAGGCGTCGTGGCTCGGGCTGAGGGTGACCGTGGTCTGCGCAGGAGCGACCGCACAGGTGAGGACGAGCGGGACGATGCCCCGCAGGGTCAAGGCGAGACTCCTCATGGTTCCTCCTTCGGTGGGTGGAAGCGCCGCGCTTGCCTGCCGCGAGGCAGACCTGCTCGACCAAACAACGGACGGACGCTCGTCCAGGGCGCTGCGCCGCATGCGCGGGGGGGCGCATGCGAGTGCATGCAGAGGCAGGAGCGCTATTGTAGGGCCCGCCTGCCCCCACGTAACCGGTCGGCCTATGGGAGCCTCCGTGACCTCGGTCACTGCCGATCGATCGGCTGCCCCGCCGGACGTGCGAACGTAGAATGGTGCCGCCATGCCCGAGCTGCCCTTCCTCCACCGCGAGCTCGCGGCCCTCTTCGGGGGGCGGCGAGCCTTCTGGCTCCTCGTCCTCGTGGTGTCGCTCTCCTGCCTGCTGCCGCTGGCGCGGTGGCCCTCGGCGCCGGCGCCGGCGCTGGCGGCCTCGCGGGCGCCGGACGCGGGGCCGGTCCTCCTCCTCTTCTTCTGGACCCTCATCACGGCGGGCATGCTCGTCGTGCCCTCGATCACCGCAGGGGCCATCGCCGGCGAGCGCGAGCGAGGCACCTACGACCTCCTGCGCGCGGCGCCCGTCCTGCCCCTCTCGATCGTGCTCCCGAAGGCGGCGGCCTGCATGCTCTACCTCATGATCTTGATCCTCGCGACGGTCCCGGCCATGACCGTCCTCCACTTCCTCGGCGGGGCCACGCTGAGCTCGATCCTGCGCTGCTACGCGGTGACGTTCGTGGCCGTGCTCGGCGCGGGCGTGATCGGGCTCGTCGCCTCGCTCCGCTCGAGGCGGACCTCGCAGGCGGCGCTCAAGGGCGCGGGCCTCGTGCTCCTCTGGAACGCGGGGCCCGTGATCGTGCCCCTCGTGTGCCTCCTCGCCCTCCTGCAGTTCGTCTCGATCCAGCGCCACGGGCTCGTCCTCGGCGCCACTCCACGGCGCTTCGCCGCGGACGCGGCCGCCAAGCTCTGGGCGATCCTCGCCTTCCTCGCCCTCGCCACGGCCTGCCTCTTCGCCTCGGTCATGGCCCTTTTCCCCACGGTCGGGTGCTCGCCGCACCTGGCGGTCCTGGGGGAGCTGAACCTCGGGGCCGCGCTCTTCGGGGGCGGCGACCTGCGCTGGGCCAGCGTCTTCTACCTCGTCTACGGGAGCCTCGTGGCCCTCGGGCACCTGGTCTTCCTCCTCGACGCGACGGCCGTGGCCGAGACGCACGAGCGCCCGCGCTTCGACGAGCCGGCGGCTCCCTACGGCCTCAACGTGCCGCCGCCGAGCAAGTCCCCGCGCTCGTTCCTCACCCAGGCCCTCGTGGACCTCGGCGAGGCCGGGGCGAGGCCCTTCCGGAACCCCGTCTTCCTGCGCGAGGCCCGCACGGAGCTCCACGGGGGCGTGGTGTTCCGGAGGCTCCTCTTCTGGGGGCTCTTCGCGTTCCTCGCCCTGCTCCTCCCCGCGAGCTTCGCGCCGCACTCCTGGACCTCGGGCTGGATCACCGGGGGCCTCTGCGCCGCATCGGCCCTCGCCGCCTTCACGCTCCCCGCCGTCGCCGCGCCGTCCTTCGCGCGCGAGGTCGAGGAGGGGAGCCTCGACTTCCTGCGCGGCACGCGCCTCACCATGGCCGAGGTCCTCTCGGGGAAGCTCCTCGCCGCGCTCGCGAGCATGGGCGGCGTCTTCGGGGCGGTCCTCTGCGCCGCGCCGATCGGGCTCCTCGCGCGGGTGGCGGCGCCGGGGACCTCCGCCGCTCTGGCGGCCGCCTTCGGCCTCGGCCTCCTCGTCCTCCTGGCGACGGTCTTCTTCACGGCGACCCTCTCCCTCGCTTTCTCGGTCCTCCTCCGCCGGAGCCTGCCCGCCATGCTCGCGTCGTACGCGGCGGTCGTCGTCCTCTTCCTCCTGCCCCTCGTGGGCTCCCTGTGGCTCCCCGCAGGGCGTCGCCTCTTCGACAGCATGAGCCCCTTCCTCGCGATCTTCGCGGCGGCGCGGGAGGCCCGGGGCGGGCCGCCTCCCGCCCTCCACGCCCTCGCCTTCGCCGCGGCCTACGGAGCGCTCGCGCTGGGCTTGTGGATCGCTACGCGCCGCTACGCGGAGCGGCGCGTGGCGCGGGAGCGGTGAGGGCGTGAGCCCGTGAGGGGCGGCGGTCGAGCGGTCGGGAACCGTTCACCTCCGGCCCGCGGCTCGGGTACCATGGGCTCCCATGATCGGGGCTCGATCCTGCCCGTGGCTCACGCTCGCGGCGCTCGCGGCCGCCGCGCTCGCCCTGGCCGCCTGCGACGGCGCGCGGCGGCCGAGCTCGGGAGTCCAGGTCGAGGTCGTCTCGGCGGAGCTGGGCCTCGCGGGCGCCGCCCGCGACGGGCGCTGGAGCCTCCTGCGACTGCGCCTGCGGAACCTGGGCGAGGACTTCCGCGGCACCCTCGAGGCGCGCGGGGCCCGGGGTCCCGGCACCGGCGCGGACCCGGCGACCTACCGCATGCCCCTCGAGGTCCCCGGAGGCTCGGCGACCCTGCGCGAGGTCGCGATCCCTGTGGTCCCCGACGGGTGGGTGGAGCTGCGGGTGACCCTTCGCGGGCCGGGCTTCGAGCAGGGCTTCGCCGTCCCGGTGAAGGTCGACGACCCCGGCACGCTGCGGGTCCTCGTCGTAGCCGAGCGCGCCTGGGACCTCGGGGCGCTCCTCGAGGAGATCAGGACGCGGCTCCCGGCGGCCGCCGCCGACGGCCGGGAGCACCGGCAGGCCAAGGCGGCCCTGGTGCGCCCCGAGGAGCTGCCCTCGAGCTCCCTCGCCTTCTCTGCGGTCCAGCTCGTCCTCCTCCTCGGGCCCGACCCGGCGCTCTTCCCCGAGGGCGCCATCGAGGCCCTCGCGCGCTGGGTCGAGGAGGGCGGCACGCTGGTCGCGGTCCCCGGGCCGGCCTGGGGCGGGGCCGCGCCGCCGGCGGGCCTCGCGGCGCTCCTCGGCGCGGGCGGCTCGGGAGAGGCTACCGGCGGCACGCAAGGCGACGCCGGCGCGCTCGCGGTCACGCGGGCTCACGGGGCGGGGAGCGTCACGGTGTTCCGGAGGGGGCCCGACCCCGCGTCGCCGGGCCCGCTCTCGCCGCAGGGGGACCCGGAGCTCCACGCGGCGCTCGTCCCGGCCCTCGCCCGCGCCGCGTCCTTCGCGGGCGATGCGGCCTCGGGGCTCCGGGAGCTGGAGCGCGTGGTGGCGCACGAGCTCACAGAGCTCTCGAAGCTGCGCGTGCCACCGCGGGGGCTCGTCTTCCTCGGGCTCCTGATCTACGCCACGGCTGGCCTCGTCCTCCCCTGGCAGGTCCTCGGCCGCCGCGGGCGGAGGGAGTGGGCCTTCGCGGTCCTCTGCGGGGCGGCCCTCCTCGCGATCCTCGCGGTCTGGCGCCTCGGGCTCTTCAGCCAGGTGCCGCGTCCCGAGGTCGAGGAGGTCACGGTGCTCCGCGTCCACGCGGACGGCTCGCGGGCCGAGGCGACGAGCTTCCTCGGGCTCATCGCGCCGCGGCCCATGACCGCCGACGTCTCCGCAGAGGTCCGGGACGAGCTCGCGGGCTCCCGCAAGCTTCTCCTGGGGCCCCTGCGCGGCGGCGTGGAGGGCCGCTACGGCCCCGCCGAGCCGCTCCGCGTCCCCGACGCGACCCTCGAGCCGCGGGGCCCGGCCCGCGTGGAGCTCGCGCCGGTCCAGCTCTACCCCAACGCCATGAGCTACCTGCGCTGCGACTACGAGACGTCGGTCGAGGGGATCGTCGCGGTCGAGCGCCAGGAGGGGGCGAAGGGGCCGGTCTTCAGGGTGACGAACCTCGGCCGGGGGAATCTCGATTGCCGCGTCGTCTGCAGCGAGGGTTTTCGCTGGTGCGACTCGCTGCGGGCGGGGCAGAGCCTCCAGGTCGGCGCGGACCTCTTGGCGAAGCACGGTCGGGGTGCCGTCCCCCCCTACCACGGTAGGTCGGGCGCACCCGAAGCCGTCTTCCGCGCCATCGCGTTCCCGAGCCAGCCCGTCGTTGCGGACGGGCCTCAGCGGAGCCCCTGGCCCGACCATGAGCCCGGCTACCTCATCGGGATCGCCCGCGCACCCGTCTTCCCCGAGCTGCGGAGCTTCCCTTCGCGGAACGCCACCGCAGTGATCGTCCTCGAGCTTCCACCACGGATCTTCCAGTGACCCTTCCACGGACCCGAGACACGCCATGACCCAGGAACCCGACCAGGCCCCCTCGGGCGGCGAGCCCGCCCGCGATTCCGCCCCGGGGGCGGCCCCCGCCCCCGCGACGCCGAGCGAGCGCCCCGTCGCCGTCCGCACGAAGGGCCTGACCAAGGCCTACGACGGCAAGGTGGCCCTCGACGGGCTCGACCTCGAGATCCGCGAGGGGGACATCTTCGGCTACATCGGCCCCAACGGCGCAGGGAAGACAACCACGCTCCGCATCCTCGCGGCCCTCCTCCTCCCGACGCGCGGCCGCGCCGAGATCGCGGGCATCGACGTCGTCAAGGAGCCGCGGCGGATCAAGGAGCTCGTGGGCTACATGCCCGACGCCTTCGGCGTCTACGAGAACATGACGCTCCTCGAGTACCTCGACTTCTTCGGCGCGGCCTACAAGATCCCGAAGCCGAAGCGGCGGCGCGTCATCGAGGACGTCCTGGCCCTCACGGACCTCGCGGGGAAGCGCACGGACCCGGTGAGCGCCTTCTCGCGCGGCATGAAGCAGCGCGCCTGCCTCGCGAAGACCCTCCTCCACGACCCGGCGGTGCTCCTCCTCGACGAGCCCGCGAGCGGCCTCGACCCTCGGGCGCGCATCGAGCTCCGCGAGCTCCTCCGCGAGCTCCAGCGCATGGGGAAGACGATCGTCGTCTCGTCGCACATCCTCACGGAACTCTCCACTATCTGCAGCACCGTGGGGATCCTCGAGTCGGGGAAGCTCGTGGCCGCGGGGCCCGTCGAGGAGATCCTCCGGAGGGTGAGCGCCCACCGGGAGTTCGTCGTGGACCTCCTCGAGCCGGGCGACGCGGCCCGGGCGGCGGCGTGGCTCCAGAAGGCGCCGGGGGTGGAGCGCGTGGAGGCCCTCGACGGGTCCGTCCGCGTCGCGCTCCAGGCCACGGAGCCCCAGGTGGCGGCGTTGATCGAGGGCCTCGTGGCCGAGAGGATCCGCTTCACGTCGTTCCGCGAGGAGCGGGCGGACCTCGAGACGGCCTTCATGACGCTCACGAAGGGGCAGCTCGCGTGAGGGGCGCCCTCGAGAGGCTGCGCCTGCCGCGGGCGCTCCCCGAGCTGCCGCTCCTCCGCCGCGAGCTGGTGGGGCTCCTCCGGACGCGGAAGGCCTTCTGGCTCGTGCTCGGGGCGATGGCGCTCTCGGCCCTCGTGCCCCTCACGGTCTGGCCGAGCGAGGGCGACCTCGCGGGCCGCGGCTACGAGAACGCCGGCACGGTCCTCGTCTTCTTCGTGACCCAGCTCGCGAGCGCGCTCTTGATCCTGCCGGCCGTGACGGCGGGGGCCATCGCGGGGGAGCGGGAGCGGGACACCTACGACGCCCTCTACGCGACCCTCCTCTCGCCCGCGACCATCGTGCTCTCGAAGGCGGTCGCGACGGCGGGCTTCGCCGTCGTGCTCCTGGTCGCCTCGGCGCCGGCGGCGTTCGTCCTCTACCTCCTGGGCGGCGTCGCCTTCGAGACGTTCCTGCGCTGCTACGCGATCACGTTCGCGTCCCTCGTCCTGTCGGGCCTCGTCTGCCTCTCGGCCTCCATGCGCTCCCGGCGCACGGCCCACGCGGCCGTGCGGGGGGTCGTGGCGGTCGTGCTGTGGAACGGGGGGATCTACTTCATCCTGGCCATGGGCCTCATGGCACTGCGTTCCGTGGCTGGAGCCTGGCTCTGGGTTCCAGGCTGGGATCCGCTCGGGTGGGGATTCTCCGAGATCCTTCTGGCCGTCCTCGCCTTCGCGCTCTGCCCCTTCTTCCCCCTCGCCGCGGAGATCATCCCCACGGGCTTCTTCTTCCGCGGCGGCGCGCTGCCCCTCGAGCCCTGGGTCGCATATTCCTGCGGGGCGGCCCTCTACGCCCTCTGGCAGCTCCTCGCCCTCCTGCGCCGCGCCCGCACGCCCGAGGCCGGGGCGCGAGGGTGGCTCGAGCGGCGTCGCGCCGCGCGGGCCCTGGCCGGGAAGACGGGGCCGGCGAGGCGCTCGTTCCTCACGCGGCGCCTCATCGCGCTCGGCGAGAACCGCTGGCCCTGGCTCGACGACCCCGTCTTCCTCAAGGAACTCCGCGCCGAGTTCTACAGCCGCCTCGGCTTCCGGCGCGCCTTGTTCTGGGGATCCCTCGCGGTCTTCGTCCTGATCGGCCTCGTCGACGAGCCGGCCGAGGCGCGGTTCCTGGCGATCTCGATCGCGGCCCTCGTCCTCACGTGCCTCATCGCCCCCGGGATCGCGGCGAGCGCGCTCCCCCGCGAGGTGGAGCAGGGGAACCTGGACTTCCTGCGGGGCACGGCGCTCACCTTGAGCGAGGTCGTCGGTGGGAAGCTCCTCGCGGGCTTCTACAGCACCTGGGGCATCCTCGCCGCGGCGGGCTGGGCGGGCGCTGCGGTCCTCGCCTTCGGGGGAAGCCGGCGCTCTTTCTGGGTCCGTGGTCGGTGGGACCCCCTCGAGCGGCTTGCCCTCTGGGCCGCCGCGGTCCTGATCCTCATCGCCTCGCACGCCTTCGTGACGGCGCTGAGCACGTACGCCTCCACCCTCTCGCGGCGCTCCACGGGGGCTCTGGTCGTGGCCTACGGAGGGGTCCTGGCGGCGTACCTGGGGTGGCCCATGCTCTTCCTCCTCGGCTCCGGCCCCGGCGGAGTCGGGGTGCTCGCCGCGACGAACCCTTTCGTCCTCCTCCGAGGGCTCATCCAGCCGCTACTGGGTCGTGGTGAAGCCTCTCCCTACCTCATCTTCCTCTTCTTCCTGCCCCTCCACGCCGGCGGCGCGGCGATCCTATGGATCCTGGCCTGTTCCTCCGCCGAGAACCGCCTCACGCGGGACCCCTGAGCCGGACCTTCGCGGGGACAAGCGCTCGGCCTCCCTGGCTTCCCTCGTACCCCGGCGAGGCAGAGTCCCGGAGCAGCCGGCGCGCCGCCCCGGTAGCCCTCACGCCCTGCGGAAGGCCGAGCGCTCCGGCGCCTTGTAGGCGATCGAGAGCTCCGGAGTCTCGAGCCTATCGCCGGGCCGCGCCCGGGCCCTCCGGAAGGCGTCGAGGAGGCCCGCGACGAGGACCGCGCGCTCGGCGGGCCAGGGCGGGATCCCCGTCTCGAAGAACTCGTCCACCACCTCCGCCAGCGCGCTGAAGCAGTGCGACGCGGGCGCCGGCGGGCGGTAGAGCTGCGCCGAGACCTCGCCGCCGTCCTTCAGGCCGATGGCAAAGTTCAGGTCGTTCACGACGCCGTTCAAGACGAGGACGCACGACCGCAGGCCGTCGGAGTGCTCGATCGCATACGCCGCGGGGTCGCGGGCGAGCCTCGGGACGAGGCCGAGGCCCACGAGGTCCTGGGTGCGGCCGTCGGCGAGCGCGTCGCCCTGCGGCGAGTCGCTGCGGGAGAGCGCGGCGCCGAGGAGCCCCCGCGGCCACCGGCCCGCGCCGCCCGCCTCCCAGACCGCGTCCCCGAGGAACGCGACGACCGACCGCACGCCGGACTCGCCGCCCCGCCGGCGCTCCGTCACGGGCAGGAGGCCGTCCAGGCCGAGGAGCTCCGCCTCGCCGGGCGCCCCCACGACGGCGATGAGGGCCTCCGCGGCCTCCGCGCCGTGCTCGAGGTCGGCCGGAGGCAGGCGCCACGTGGCCGGGAGGCACGTCCCGGACAGGAGCGCGACCTTCCGCGACGCCGCGAGGTCCGCGAGGCGCCTCGCCGCCGCGGCGTCCCTCGCCAGGGCGCCGTGGACGAAGCAGCGGCCCCCCCCCCCGTGCCGCGCGCAGGACCGGCTCGAGGAGGTCCTCGGCGCCGAGGTGGCCCGCGCCTCGAGGCACGACGAGCACCGCCTCGGCGCCCGAGACGGCCTCGCCGGGATCCGCGGCGCGGGCGAGGCCGAAGTCGGCCGCGCGCCGCGCGATCTCCGCTTCGGCGTCGCCGGCGACGGCGCCGGCGGGGGCCTGAAGCACGAGTCCGCCCTCGGCCGGCGGCCGCCACTCCCCCCGGCGCGGGAAGCCCAGGAGGAAGCGGTCCACGAGCTGCTGCGCGGGGGTCCCCACCCCGAGCTCCCCCACGACCGCCGCGATCCTGCCGCGCGCCATGCTCACGCCCTCCAGTAGGCCGACCGCTCCGGGGCCGCGTAGGCGACCTTCAGCTCCGGCGTGAGGAGCGGCACCTCGCCGCGGTAGAGCGACTCCACGCCGAAGAGGGTCATGCCGCTCGTGAGGAGCGTCCGCTCGACGGGGTACGTCGCCTTGCCCGTCACGATGGTCTCCTCGATGTTGTTCACGAGGGGGTTGAAGAAGTCCGCCAGCGTCGTCTGCCGCGGCGGCATGGGGAGGTACATCTGGCAGGAGATGATCCGGCCGGACCCTTGGGACCCTTGGGACCCTTGGGAGCCCTCGGACCCCTTGGCGCCGGCCCTGGCCTTGACCTTCCCGGCGTAGTTGAAGTCGAGGACGAAGCCGTTCAAGAGGAGCAGGGTCGTGCGCAGGCCGTCCAGGTGCTCGATGAAATAGCCGACGGAGCCCGTGGCCTGGGCGCAGGCCCTCCGCACGTACTCGGCGCTCAAGACGGGGTAGGAGTAGCCCGGGGGCGGGGCCAGCGTGTGGCTGCGCGCCAGCGAGGCCAGGACGAGCCTCAGGGTCGTCTCGCGGCCCGCGAGGAGCGTCCAGACCTTCTCCCCCCGCGCCGCGTGCACCGAGCGCACGCCCGCCTCGCCCCCCTCGCGCCGCTCGGACATGCACTGGGCCGTCTCGAGGCCGTGGAAGTCGTAGCTGTCGACGCCGCCGTAGCACACGCAGACGCTCTCCTCGAGCGGCGTCCCGAGGGGCATCTCGATCGACGGGATCCTCCAGGTGACCGGCAGCGACGACCCCGCGAGGAACGCGAAGCCGAGCCGGCGCGAGTCCTCCACCATCTCGACGCACTCCTTCCAGTCCGTCGAGAGGTGCTTGTCGTTGAAGACGGGGGCGGAGCGGCCGCTCGCCTCGAAGACCTTCACGACCTCCTTGAAGAAGCGGTATCGGGGGTAGAGCCTCTGCCCCAACGCGTTCGAGGGGTAGCTCCCGTGCTCGCCGATGATGACGACGCCGTCCACGGCGAGCCTCGAGGTCCCGAGGGTCAGGGCCTCGGCAATGGTGGGGTGGATCTTGACGCCGTGGCGCCGCTCCCTGTCCCGGCTCAGGTCCCCCTCGGGGAACTGGTCCACGTAAAGGGAGACGAGGTCGACGGGCGGCCGGTGGTGGCGGCCGTGCCAGCCGTAGCCCTCGAGGAAGCGGTCGATGAAGTGCTGCGCGTGGGAGTACTTCCTGACTTCGGTGGCGATGAGGGCGACCTTCTTCCGATCGCCGGCGCCGCCCCGCAGCCGGCCCGGGAGCACCGCCGCGGCCGCGAGCCCGCCGGCGAGCGTCTTGAGGAACGCGCGGCGGCTTGCCGGCGCTCTTGGCGCTGCTCGACGAGCTGCTGCAGAGGCTGCTGGATGGGGATCGCTCGGCGGACGCATCCTGCTCTCGGACCTGCCGCACTCTATCCGCGCCGGCTCGGGCGATCAAGGCACCGGCGACGCGAGCCGGCGTTGATTCCCGAACCTGGGTTGCGTTACTCTGGCCGTCGTGGCGGATCCGGAGCCCCGAGCGTGCGGAGCCGCCGCAGGACCCAGGCCACCGAGCACCCGGGACGTGCCTTCGGGCCGGCGGACGCGGCCCGCGGCCGCGGGCCAGAGGGTCCAGACCCCCACTCGGAAGGTCCTACGCCATGGAGTCCCGCTTCCTCACGGCAGCCCGATGGCTCCTGGAAGATCTTCCGCGCCATCGGTGCCAGCGAACCGCCGCCCGCTGGCGGGGAACCACCCGGCAGTCCCCGGAGCCCGGATGGAGGGGATCCGCGGTGAGGCAGTGACGACGACGAAGGACCACCTCGCGCGGGGGCCCTGAGCCCCCGCCTACGGCGACAGCCCCGCGACCTCCCGCCGGAAGAACCCCTGAATCTCATCCCAGCTAGGCCCCGGTCTCAGGAGCTGGAGCGGCTCCTCCTTCGCATCCTCGAAGTAGGTGAGGGCCTTGAGGAAGTGGTACCGCTGGTAGCTCACCCCCGGGAACTTCCTCGGCAGGGCCTCGAAGACATCCTTGAGTCGGAGGCCCGTCTGGAGGATCGCGTGGAGGTCGATGAAGTCCTTGCGAGCGCCTCGGTCCGCGATCGCCGTGAGCTTCATGAGCGCGACGTCGAGGAGGCTCGCCGTCGGGAAGAGCCCCCCGACTTCCTCGAGAGCCCCGAGGAGGGGGTACGGATAGTGGAAGAAGCTCGCCTTCACCGATCCCACGTCTTTTCCCACCTCCTTTACCTGCACCGTCAGCGTGCCCTTCTCCACCTGCATGGGCTTCAAGCTCCCCAGCAGGGCGGCGAGGCGCGCCTGGAGGTCCGTCGGAGCGAACGGGTCCGGGGTGAAGAAGTCGTGGTCCACCGACCGGCGGTGCCCGAGGCGCAGCGCGAGGCCCGACCCGCCGGCGAGGTAGAAACCTCGCGTGGCCTCCTGGCCCTTCAGCCTCGCCAGAAGACGCCTTTGAGCGGGCGTGAGGGGGTCTTCGCGCACCAGTCCTCCGGCTTCTTGAGCCACAGCCGCCACAGGGCGAGCGTCCTCGGGGAGAGCTGCGCGCGGCGGCTTTCCAGAGCGCCTGCGATCTCGGCGTCGCCGTAGGTCGCCTTGAGCCAGCGCACGGCCTCGTCCGTGCCGTGCTCAGCAATCCTCGAGATGATGAGATCCCTGTGCTCCTCGAGGCGCAGCTCCCCGAAGTCCACGTCCCAGAAGAAAGGCTTCAAGAGCTCCGGCAGAGCCATACGAGCATTCTATCCAGCGGACCGTGCTCCGGACACCGC
>JACQVW010000456.1 GCA_016209535.1 Planctomycetota bacterium
CCGCCACGGCTACGCTCCGCAGGAGCCGGGCGCAGATGCTGTGAAAGGTCCCCAGGGTCAGCCCGCGGCCCGTGAGGTCCAGGAGGGCCCTCACCCGCGCCTCCATCTCTCGGGCGGCCTTGTTGGTGAAGGTGACGGCCATGAGGTGCGCCGGCGGCACCCCATAGCCTCTGATGAGATAGGCCACCCGGCGGGTAATGACCCGGGTCTTCCCGCTCCCCGCACCGGCCAGGAGAAGGAGCGGACCTTCATAGTAGAGGACCGCCTCCCGCTGGGGCGGGTTGAGGTCCTGGAGCAAGTCGCCGGCCTTCCGAGACACACCGCCAGGATAACGGCGCCGGGCGGGTTGTCGAACCCCCATTCACGCCCCCATTCACGCCCCCTCCGTCCCTGTCGCGGTCCTTGACAGTCCGCATGTCCACACGTAATCTAACGCGCTTCGTCGCGCTTGCGGCGGTCCAACTCTGGACGCACACCCCCCTTCCTCCTGGAGGCGAGTCTTGGAAGAGTCGAACACGGCGGAGAGCACCACGGCGGACACCCTTGACGTCAAGGAAGCCATCACGAATGCCTGCTCCGGGGATCTGGACGCGGAGACCCTGGGCACCCTGGCGGCCGCTGTCTCGACGAGCGAGAAGGCGCTCGATGACTTCAAGGTCGTGCTCGACGACTGGGAGTCCTTGTCCAAGGGGCTGGCGAAGGGCGCTGGAGTGGTCCAGGGCTACTGCCACATGCTCCTCGGCGAGCCCGAGAAGGCCGAGGAGCTCCTCAAGGGACAGCGGCGCAACGAGTGGGGCGCATACCTCCACGCCCGCGCCTGTCTGGAGGCGAACCGTGTCTCCGACGCCGCAAAGGCGGCCGAAGATGCGCACGAGAAGTTCCCGGATCACCTGCCCTCGACGTACCTCGCCGTCGAGCTCCGCGTGAAGCAAGGGAAGGTCGAGGAGGCGCAGAAGACCCTCGATAAGCTCAAGAGGTCGGATGGGGACTCGGCGGACTACCTCTACCACACGGCTCTCGTCCTCGAGCGGCTCGGGGAGTACCAGGAAGCGATCCAGACGCTCCGGAAGGCCGTGCATCGCGACTCGTCCCACGCGGAGGCCTTCTTCCGGCTCGGATACCTCCTTGACCTCTACGGGACGGAGGCGGACGACGTCAACGACGAGGCCCTGAACGCCTACGAGACGTGCGTCAGGCTCCACCCCATCCACACCAACGCCGTGATGAACCTGGGGGTCCTCTACGAGGACCGCGAGCGCTTCCACGACGCGATCCGCTGCTACGAGGCGGTCCTCATCCGGTACCCCAACCATGCGCGCGCGCGCATGTACCTCGAGGATGCGCTGGCCGCCACCCGGATGTTCTACGACAAGGAGCAGGAGAAGAAGGCCGACCGGCAGTACCAGGTCCTGAAGATCCCGGTGTCGGACTTCGAGCTTTCGGTCCGCAGCAGGAACTGCCTCCAGAAGATGAACATCCAGTGCCTGGGCGACCTCATCATGAAGACGGAGCCGGAGCTGCTCTCCTACAAGAACTTCGGCGAGACGTCGCTCCAGGAGATCAAGGAGATGCTGGCTCAGAAGGGGCTCCGACTCGGCCAGGGGCTCGAGGTGAGGTCCGGGGACGCTCCCGTGGGACGCAACCCCCTCGAGGCCACGGCAGCGCCCGAGGTCCTCGACAAGCCCATCGAGGAGCTGGAGCTCTCCGTGCGCAGCCGTCGCTGCATGGAACGGCTCGAGGTCCGGACGGTCCGGGACCTGATCAACAAGACCGAGGTGGAGCTCATGTCCGCGAAGAACTTCGGCATGACCTCCCTCAACGAGATCAAGAAGACGCTCGCGGACCTGGGCCTCTGCCTGCGCTCCTGACCGAGGGCGGGAAGAGCAGGGCGCGAGGGGCCGGCCGCTCGCCGGCCGCCCCGTGCCGGGGGCCAGCGTCGGGGCGCCGGACACCTCAAGACGTGTACCATCACCTTCGCGGCGCGATCTGCGACCTCTGCCCGACGTCCGTGGTCATCGAGGCCAGCGGCGTCGGCTTCGACCTCCGCATCCCCCTATCGACCTTCGAGAGGCTGAAGGGACGGACCGAGGCCGTCCTCTACACCCACCACCACGTCCGGGAGGACGAGCGGCGGCTCTTCGGCTTCTCCACGAAGGAAGAGCGGGACCTCTTCAGGCTCCTCCTCTCGGTCACGGGTGTGGGCCCTTCGATCGCCTTGGCCGCCCTCTGCACCTTGAGCCCGGCGGAGGTCGCCCAGGCCGTCGCCAGCGAGGACCTGAAGACCCTCCAGGAGATCAAGGGCGTCGGGAGGAAGCTCGCCGAGAGGATCGCGCTCGAACTGAGGGACCGCGCCCGCGACCTACTCACCGCCCTCGGCGGGGAGCGTGACGACGCCGGCACTGCCGGTGCTGGCGGCGGCTCGCAACGGGGAACGTACGCCGCCGCGGGATCGCTTCCCAGGCCGGCCGCCGACGCGGTGCTGGCCTTGGTGGCCCTCGGGCTGGATCGCCGGCAGGCGGAGGGGCTCGTCCAGAAGAAGCGACGCTCCCTGGAAGTCGAAGGAAGGCCGCAAGATACGGAGACCCTGATCAAGGAGTGCCTCCGCGGCGTCTGAGGCGATCCGTCCTCGCGCCTCCGAGGTACTGAGATCTTGGCGGAAGTGCGATGTTCGACGTTGACGGCTTCCTGGAACGGCCGTAATATTGTGGTGCGCGGCTGGAAGTGAAGGAGAAGTCCAGAGGAACCAAGGGCTTCTGAAGCCCTGCGGAATTCTGGAACGACGTTTGCCAGGTATTCCGGTAGCGTTAGTCAGGTAGCGCGCCTGGCGAGCCACTCCTCCACGACCCGCGCAAGTTCCGTCATCACGTTAGCGGTCCGGCTGTCCAGGAGCTCCACTCGGTCCTCTGCGGTCAGGCTTGCCGGGCCCGCTCGGAGGGTTCCTATCCTGGGTTGCTCTGGAGCGGTGTCCGGTGTGCCGGGGCGCGGTGGACGTGGACGCCAGAGGGTTGCCGTACCGGTCGCCTACCGTCCCATGGCTCGCCGCAGCACCCTTCCCATAGGCTTCCTCCCGTTCTGGCTCCTGGGTCTGAACGCCCCAGGCACGGCCCATGCCCAGGCTCCCGGCACAGCCTCGGAGCCGGAAGCGGCCGCACCGCGCAAGGCCTCCGCCGCCTCGGAGGGCGGTGCCGCCGCGCTCGCGATCGGCGCCCCGGCTCTCCTCGCCCATGCTGCTCGGGCGCCCGCGGTCTCCCCTGGGGCTCGAGGCCCCATGGGCCCTGGTGTCTCGGGCGACTCGGGTGTCTCCGGCGACTCGGAGCTCTCGGGCGTCTCCGACCTCTCCGGTGGCTCTCGTAGCTCGGTGGCCTCCGAGGCGTCGTCGTCCCCGGGCGGGAGCCTTCCCGCCGCCGAGGCGCATGCGGAAGCGGTGCAGGAAGCTGCCGGAACCCCAGGCAAGAAGGTCACGGGGAGCGCTGCCTGGACCAAGAGCCCCTGGATCGATGTCTCCCTCTGGTCGCTGCCGCGCCACGAGGGCGGCGACGGTCCCCGCGCTGTCTCTCCTCGTGAATCGCCCTGGGCGCTTTTCGAGGAGAGCCTGGGCCTCTCCCGGGTCCTCGAGAGCCCCCCGGCCTACGCGGGCATCGACGCGCGGCCGCTCTTCCACGTGGACCCTCCCGAGGAGACCCTGTTCGCCCGCAAGCTCAAGAAGCTCCTTCGCGCGAAGCTCTACCGGGAGGTCCGCAGCCGCCTGAGGAGGGAGTGGAAGTCGATGTTCCACGAGCACCCCTCGATGCGCTTCGACCTCTACGAGGAGCGCCTCTTCCAGATCAATAACGTCGGGAAGGACAGCCGCCCGCGCGGGGACTTCGAGCTCGAGTCCGCCTCGCTCGAGGTGAAGGAGGACCTCTTCGGCAAGAGCCGCCGGAACGTCGAGGCGGACCTGCCCCTCATCGCCTGGGGGCCGATCACTATCACCGACACGGGGTCCATGAGGTTCAACCTGGGGGCCTTCGCGCGGGTCGGTGAGGAGGTCGGGGACGCCATCGAAGTGGGGGAAGAGCCCCAGAAGCCCCTCCTGGACACGAAGGACTACCGCATCACGACGCTCTTCCTCCTGGACCTGGACCCGGCGCTCGCCGCGGCCAAGGGTGAGGCCCTCGAGGGCGTGCGGAGGTGCGGCCTGACGGTGGAAGTGGACCTCCTCTCGGACATCCTCCGGCGGGAGCAGGTCACGGCCGAGATCGAGGTCGAGACCGGCGGCGACGGCGATTTCAAGGGCTTCTTCAACATCGTGATCAAGAGTCGGTGATTGCAGGCTCTGGCGTGCCGCGATCTCTCGAAGCTCTTCGGGGGGAGGCTGGCGCTGCCGCCGGTATCGTTCTCCGTTGAGGAGGGAGAGCACCTGGCCATCACGGGGCCCTCGGGCAGC
>JACQVW010000460.1 GCA_016209535.1 Planctomycetota bacterium
CCCGAGGGCGGCGGCGGCCCGCGAGTTGTACGCCGCCTGCGGGTCCTCGCCGCCCCTCGAGGTCTTCGCGGGCTGCACGCCGGCGAGGATCAGTTTCGCGGCAGCGACCGTCCCGAGCCTCGCGAGGACGGGAGGAAGCGCCTTCTTCGCCTCGGGGTCCTGGGCCCCCTGCGCGAAGTGGAGGACCTCCGCCGCCGCGCCCGACAGGTCCGCCTTCGTCCTCTCCAGGGCCGCGAGCACGCCGGCCTTGACGGCGGGCGGCCTGTCGGCGGCCGTCTGGAGGAGGAGCTTCAGGGCGCCGTCGTGGCTCGAGGCGAGGATGGGCCCGGCGCAGGCCGCGCCGATCTCGGGCGGAGCGGCCTTGAGCTCCCCGAGGAGGAACGCGAGCGACTCCTTCGTGTCGAGAGCGCCGATCTTCTCGAGGAGGGGGACCACGGTCTTCTGCACCTTCTCCCCGCGGTCCTTGGGCTGCCCGCCGGCCTTGGCCTTCGCCTCCTCGTACTCCTTCCGGAGCGACCTCAGGTCCTCGGCGGAGGCGGCGCCGGCAAGCGACACGGTCAAGGCGAAGGCGAGGAGCCACAATCGAGGAGAACGGTGGGTCGTCATGGGGGTCTCCGGGAGGGTCCGTGGGCGGGCGTTGGGCCCGGATCAGCTCAGCGAGACGATTGTAAGTGGCCTCCCGAGCCACTTGCAACGACGGACCCCGCCCGCCGCCCGGGGTCACTCCAGGATGAGGACCGCCGCGCGCCGCGCCGCCACGCTCTCGATCTCGGGCGGCACGGGGACCTCGTAGCTCGCGAGAAGCCGGAGGCCCGAGCGGGGCAGGTACGCGCGGCCCGGGTCCCCCACCAGGACCATGGCGCCGAGAGCGGCGGCGGCCCGCACCCAGGGCTCGACGCGCCCCGACATCGCCCGAGCGTAGAACAGGTCCCCGGCGAGGACGACCTCCACGGGGGGCACCGGAGGCTCGGCGCCGAGGAGGTCGCCGGCGCTCAGGTCGACCCGGAGGCCGTTCTCGCGGGCGTTCCGCGACGCCATCCAGAGCGCCGCGGGGTCGATGTCGTTCAGCAGGACCCTCTTCGCGCCGGCCCGCGCCGCGGCGAGGCCGGCGAGCCCGTTGCCGCAGCCCAGGTCGAGGACCGTCCGCGCGCGCACGACCTCCGGGTGGTCGAGGAGGTGCCGCGCGAGCGCCTGGCTCCCCGGCCAGGAGTAGGCCCAGAAGGGCGGCTCCACCTCGCGGCCGGCGATCCGCTCGGCGTCCTCCCAGATCGGCACGAGCTCCTCCGCCTCCAGAGTGCGGATCTCCGGGCAGACGGCCGGCGAGCCCGGCCGCGTGTGGCGCTCGACGAGCGCGGTGAGGTCGCTCTCCCGCATCGAGCGGTCATTCTAGGAACCGCACGCAGTTCCGGCCAGCTCCTTTCGCCTCGTAGAGGGCCTTGTCGGCGAGGACGATCAAGTCGCGCTCCTCGCCCGAGCCCGCCGCGGGGGGACCCACGGAGGAGACTCCGAGGCTGATCGTGACCTTCCGCAGGGGCTCGGGCATCTCCGCCGCCTCGATGGCCTGCCTCAGGCGCTCCGCGAGGTCCACCGCGTGGTTGAGCGTAGCGCCCCGGGCCAGGACGACGAACTCCTCGCCCCCGAGGCGGGCCACGCAGTCCCCGTCGCGGAGGCTCGACTCGAGGGTCCGCGCCACGCGCTTCAAGACCTCATCCCCCATCGGGTGCCCGTGCACGTCGTTGACCTGCTTGAAGCGGTCGATGTCGATCATGATCACCGAGAACACGAGCCCCGACTCCCGGCGCAGCTTCTGGTAGGACTCGAAGATGCGCTCGAGCTCGCGGCGGTTGGCCAGCCCCGTGAGCGCGTCGCGCTCGGAGAGCTTCTTCAACGTCTCGGACCGCTCCTTCTCGCAGTCGACCTTGACCTCCAGGTCATTGACGAGCGTGGCCATCTGGCTCACGAGCTCGAGCTGGACCGTCTGGTCCCTCCCGATGGCCACCCACATGCCGTCGCGGCGCCGGAAAGTGTAGAGGACGCACCGCGTGCCGGCGGGCACCGGGTGGTGAAGCTCGATCTGGAAGACCTCGCGGCCCTCATCGAGCAGCGAGGCGAGCTCCCGCGCCGAGCCCTCGGTCACCGTGGTCGAGAAGCGCGTGCCGCTCCCGCCGGAGGCGGCGAGGACCTCCGAGGCGAAGGAGCCGTTCGCGTGGAGGATGCGCAGGTCGCCGTCGAGGAGGACCACGTAGTCCTGCCCGCAGACCAGGTGGTCCACCACGAGCGGCCAGAGCCTCTCCGGGAGCCAGGAGAGGTCCCGGGCGTCGTCGCCTGCCACCTGGCTCGTGGTGCTCTCGAGAGTGGTCTGGCTCATGGGCTGCTCAGCGGATCAGGCGTGGTTCAAGAACCGCGATTACGCGATCTTGAACCACGCCGCGGATCAAAAGGTAGGCGGGGCCCAGTCTCCGTCCCGGGACAAGACCACCGCATCGACTCCTTCCTCTCCTGCCCCGGCGTCGAACACCTCCAGGAACACGTCTCCCTCGGGCAGGTCGGCCCGCCCGGCCCGCTCCCATGCGAAGCGCCGGGGGCCCGCCGCCGTCGACCCGTGGGTGGGCGTCAGGTCGGTATTCCCCACGCGCACGCGCACCGATCGCGGCGCCGTTTCCACGCCTCCCCCTCCCACGC
>JACQVW010000458.1 GCA_016209535.1 Planctomycetota bacterium
CCCAGGGCCAGGACGAGGAGGATCCAGAGGAGGCCCCGCAGGCTCGGATGGCGCAGGCCCATCAGAGTCCCTCCGTCGCGTCATCCCCCTCGACGAGGACGTCGAAGAGCTCCGAGTCCATCATCGCCTCATCCTCCGGGACGCCGAGGAGGAGCCCGACGACCTCCGGGCTCGGCTCCACGCCTTCCGCCTCGAAGGCTTCGAGGATCTCCAGGTCCGCGATCAGGCTTTCGGCGACCGCGCCCCTGTCGCCCCCTTGCTCGAGGCGTGCTGCGACGAGGCCCACGGCGAGGAGGACGAGGGCGGCGATGCCGAGGACCCAGGCCCTCGCGACGCGGCGGCGCCGGGCTGCGGCCCTCACGCGGTCGGCGAGGGCAGGCAGGAGGGCCGCGGCGCTCGGCCGGCTCCCGGCGATGAGCCTCTCGAGGGCGCGGTGCTCCTCGAGGGCCCGCGAGCAGGCGGAGCAGGAGGCCGCGTGGGACTCCACCTCGACCGCCTCGGCGGGAGAAACCTCCCCGTCGACGTAGGGGACGAGCAGGTCCCGCACGCGCTCGCAGCCACCGGCCCCTGGCGGGAGGTCCATCGAGCTCATGGCGTCTCTCATGCTGTCCATCTTCCCTCCTGTCCTCGGATGTCCTCCTTGCCGGCGGCGAGGTACCGCTCGAGCCCCGACCTCAAGGTCTCGCGGGCCCTCACGAGGAGGGACTTCACCGCCATCGTGGTCACGCGGAGCACGCCGGCGATCTCCTGGTAGGAGAAGCACTCCGTGCGCTGGAGCTCGATCGCGATCCGCTGGTTCCTCGGGAGCTCCGCGATGAGCCGGTCGAGCACCCGCTCCAGCTCCTTCCTCTCGACCGTGGCGAGGGGCGTCTCCAGGCTCGGGTCGGGCACGTTGGCCCAGAAGTCCTCTCGCCCCCGCTCCCCCTCCTCGCCGCGGCGGGTCCCGACTTCGGCGAAGACGCGGCGGCGGCGGCGGCGCGCCCTGGCCTCGTTGAGGACCAGGCGCGTCGCGATGGTGAAGAGCCACGTCCGGAACCCGGCCGTCGGCCGATAGCGGGCGCGCGAGCGGTACACGCGGAGGAACACATCTTGAGTCAAGTCTTCGGCGCGTCCGAGGTCCCGGACGCTCCTTTCGATGAAGTGGAGCACGCTTGCCAGATATCGATCCACGATCCGGTCTAAGCCCAGGTCATCTCCGGCCTGGAAGGCCAGCATCCACCGGGCCCCCGCGTCACCCTCCGCGGGGCCTTCCGCCGTGAGGGGCGGCTGCCCGGGAGGGACCCCGGCCGGAGCCCCGGCGGGGCGCCGGGGCAGTGGATCCCGTCTCGGATCCTTTCGTTTCGTCACGGTCGGGCTCAACGCTCCTTTGAACCCCGGCGCGCGCCCGTGGTTTCTCGCCCCGGCTCCGTGGCAGGACCTGCCCGAGCCGGGCGGCGCCCCGCCGGGCGTGGTGTCGCCCCAAAGTCTGTTCCCTTCCGCGGGAAGGCACAATACTATTTCGGCCGGAAATGCGGACCCTCGCCAGGATCACCCTCTACAGCTTGTGCCTCGGCCTCCTCCTCGGGTACCTGTCGTACCGGATCTACAGCCACCCGTCGCAGGTGCGTAGGCGGCTCGATCTGCTCCTGGAGCGTTACGTGACCCGGGACATCGCGGTCTCGGGCTGCGAGCAATCGTTCCTCGGGCCCTTGCGGGCGCGGGAGATCGTGGTCCCCGCCTCGCCGGCCATCGACGAGCGCTCGGCCCTGGTCCTCGAGGACGTGACCTTCGATGACGCGGCGCGGCGCGGCGCCTTCCGCTTCCGCAGGGTGGCGAGCGCCTCCGCATCGCCCGCGACGGTGCACGTCGGCGCGGCGGCGCTGTACCTGGACCACGAGGTCTCGGGCACGTCGAGCGGAGGGGTCTCGCGCTGGAACGTGGGGGAGATCCTCCGGCCCCACCCGGTCCTCGACCTCCTCCGGACGGGCACGCTCCAGGTCCTCGCCGACCGGGTCGCCGTGCAGGTCCAGGACCTGCGGCCGCCGCGGGGGAAGCTGGGCTGGCAGCTCGGGCTGCGGGACGCGGAGCTGCGCTGGGCGCGGGCCCCCGAGGTGACGCTCGAGGCGGACCTCGCCGAGTGCGAGCTCTGGTCCGAGGGGCAGATCGAGCTCGTCTGGAGCGCGGATGGAGGCCTGCGCGGCCGGGGGAGGATCGAGGACCTCCGGGCGGTGGAGCGGTGGCTCCCGGTCCTGGGCCCCGAGGCGCAGGACCTCTGGGACACGTTCCGCCCCGCGGGCTCCTGGAACGTCGACGTGCGGGAGGCGCGGCTCCCGCGCGAAGGCCCTGCGAGCTTCCAGGCCATCCTGGAGCACTACGACACCTCGGCGAGGCTGGGAAGCTCGGGCGTCGAGATCCGCCGGCTCAGCGGTCCCATGCTCCTGACCGAGGACGGCCTTCGCTTCGGCCAGGAGGCAGCCGGGGGGCTCGCGCGCGGCGAGGTCCTCGAGAGCCGCGTGGCCCTCGAGGGGAGCGTGACGCCGGAGGGCGGCGAGCTGCGCCTCCTCCTCGCGCCGACGCCGCTCGAGGTCCTGCTGGCGGCGCAGCCCGTGGTCGCCCGGGGCGGGCTCGAGGCGATCCTCGAGACGCTCAAGCTGCGCGGCGCGGTCGAGGGGGAGCTGAAGGTCGGTTTCCGGCGAGGCGAGGGGGAGTCGCTCTCGGGGAGGCTCTCCTTCCGCGACGTGGAGTGCCAGGGCCTGCCGCTCATCGCCGGGCTGAGGGGCTGGGCGAGCTTCGACGGCCTGCCGGCGCCGCGAGCCGCCGGTGACGGCGCTCCCGGCGGGAAAACGGCGGCCGCAAAGGCGCCGGCCGGCAAAGGACGGATCACCGTGGAGGAGCTCCCGTGGCCGGGGCTCGAGCCGGCGCGCGGCGAGGTGGACTTGACCTGGGACGCGGCGGGCCTCCAGCTCAAGTTCTACGACCTCAAGGTGGGGGGCGGGCCCGGCGAAGCCGGGGCGCAGGCCGCGGCCCCGGCCGAGGCACCGGCCGGCGCGCAGGCCGGGGCGCAGGCCGGGAGCGTCTTCGCGTCGCTCGACTGGTCCTGGCAGCAGGGGCTCGCGGGCGTGGACCTCCGGTGCCTGGGGCTGCGGGTGGCGACGGGTCTCCTGCGGGCGAAGGAGGTGCGCGGCAGCCTCAAGCTCGCGCGGCCCGAGGCGGGCGCTGCCGAGGGCGTGCTGGACCTCGACGGCGCGGCGACGCCGGCCGGCGTCCTGTGGCCCGAGCAGGGCGAGCTGAGCTGGAGGGGCGGGAGGTGCCTTCTCGAGGTGCGCGGGGGCGCGAGGAGGGGGATCGCGGTCCGCTCGCTGCGGCTCGGAGGCGAGGGCCGCGCCCTGCGGGCGGCGGGGGACGTGGCGCTCACGGGGGCGCTCGACCTCGTGGTCTTCCTGTGCGAGGGCCCGGCCCACGGCGCGGTCCTCGAGCTCTCCGACGATACCCCGCCGGCGCGCTGGAAGGACGCGGCCCGGGGAAGCTTCCGGGCCTTCCGCCTCGCGGGCACCCTGAACGCCACGCGCTCGAGGGAGATCGGCGCCCTGGACCCGGTGTTCGTGGCGCGCTGAAGGCCGCGTTGAAGCCCGTTGCCCGCCCCCGGTGGCCCGGCTATAATCCGCGGTCCTTCCCGACCTTCCCACGGGAAGCTACGGGCCTATAGCTCAGTTGGGAGAGCGCTGCGTTCGCAATGCAGAGGTCGCGAGTTCAACTCTCGCTAGGTCCACCAGATGCAAGGCCCCGCGTGACAGGGAGTTGCGCGGGGCTTCTTGTCTCTTCGGGTGTCGACGCAGATGCGTCCAAGTCCCGCCTTGCGAGGACCACGCAGGCTGGAACCGTCCCAAGGCGGTCACGGATACGAGACGCAAGCCGCGGCCCCAGCTCGGAGGGCGGATCGTCGTCCGCATCCATGAGGACCAAGAGCCCGGCCTTCCCCACGGCGGTCTGTAGCGCGAAGACGGCCGCTCGCTCGAGCTGACCCTCCTTGAGAAGCTGGCTCCTTCGCATGCGCACGGGCCGCGGGATCTCGAGCGCGAGGCCAGGATCCAACGCGTCGGCGAGACGCCGGAGAAGGACCGGGACGGCCTTCTCGTCCCCGTCTCCCTCGACCACACAGGCGAGGCGGACCTTCATGAGCCCTGCTCGTGCGCGAAGAAGACCTGCTGCTTCAAGGGAGGCTCCCGCGAAGCCTCCGGGTCCGGAGCGAGCTGGTTCATCCTCAGGAGCTCTCCGGCAGTGAAGAGCCTCTCGCGGAGAGCTGCCCGCCCCGGGCCACCCAGGGGAGCGATCCGGGTCAGACCCTCCTCGGCGCACACGGCAAGGAGCGACTCCGTGGGGGTCTCCGGATCATCGAGCAGATCCGGGCTGTGGCTCGTGACGAGCACTTGCGTGCACGCGCTCGCCTCCCGGAGGCAGTCCCTCAGCGCGCCGGCAGCGGCGGGGTGAAGCGCCAGCTCGGGCTCCTCGATGCCGACCAGCGGCACGGGAGGCTCCGTCCCGTCCTGGGGCTGGAAGAGGGCGACCAGGACTCCGAGCGCACGCAGCGTGCCGTCGGACATGTTGATCGCATAGAACCTCCAGGGGTCCTCGCCCGGACCTTGCTGCCGGAACTCCAAGGTCTCCAAGGGGCCGACGGGGACCCTCCTCACGCCGTTCAATCCGGGGACGATCGCGGCCAGGTACTCCTCGATCCTCTCTTTGACATCGGCTCGCTGCTTCGTCATCTGCCCCAGGACGCTGGGAAGATTCTTCCCCTGACGTTCCAGGATGTCCCCGGCGCCGGGCTGCTGCGGCTTCTTCATCTCGTCAGGGCTCAGGTTGTAGAAGGCCATGCGCGAAAGGGCGGCGTGAACGGGGCGGAACTCGGGCAGCCCCGCCGCCCGGAGGAGGTAGAGGTGGTCGCTGAGGGCCGGAGGTGGAGAAGGGAAGCTCGTCGACACGACGTTGCCGTCCTTGACCCGGAAGGACGCGTGAGAAGGGTGAGGCCCTGGGCTCAGGACGACGCATTCCTCCTCCTTGACGTAGAAGGCTCCCCCTTCGCGAGCGGCGATCCGGAACGCGTAATGACCCCTTTGCCCTTCGCGCAAGGAGAGCTCGATGCGCACCCAGACGTCGTTCGGCCGGCCTCCCGACCTTCGACCGACCTCCTGGAAGCCTCCTCTCTCCCGGAGAGCCGTCTCCAGACTGTTCCTCAACGAGTCCGCCACCAGTCGCAGGGCGTCCAGGAAGTTGCTCTTGCCTGCGCCGTTGGGTCCGACGAGGAACATCAGTGGCCCGAGGGGCACATCGCAGAACGCAATGCTCTTGTAGTTCTTGAGGACGACCTTGGTGATGAGCCTCGAGTCTGTCATGGTGTGCTCTCCAGGGAGAGGTGCTCTGCCCCCATGGTAGGAGCCGTCGCGGTCACGGCAAGGGCGCTATTCCCTCAAGTTTGGAGTTCCCTGGACATGTCCTGCTCACGCCGGTTCCAACCGTATCGGAACAGGGAGTCGGCGTCAAAGGAGTGCCGCCGCCCCTTGCGGCCTGTGTGGGACACGCCACGCGCCTACCGGCTCTCCCGGGCCTGCGCAGCTCCACCGGCTCCCGTCGCCTCGCCCGCCTTGGCCGCCTCGCCTGGGCCGCCCGCCCCGCCTGCCCGGCGCGCTCGGATCCTCTCCAGCGCATACCCCGCCGCGAGCCTCGCGGGCTCGTCGTCGCCGGCGGCGGCGAGGGCCTCGAGCTCGGGGGCGGCGGCCGCGGCGGCCGGGCCCATGCGGGCGAGGGCCTCGACCGCGTAGAGGCGGACGAGCCAGTCGGCGTCGCCGAGGGC
>JACQVW010000459.1 GCA_016209535.1 Planctomycetota bacterium
ATCGCGAACCAGGAGCTCGCCTTCCGCATGCAGGCGGCCGTGCCGGAGCTGGCGGCCCTGGAGGGCGAGCCCGAGAGCGTCCGGCGCCTCTACGGGCTCGATGCGTCCTTCGAGCCGACCCGGACCTTCGCCGCCGAGTGCCTGATCGCCCGGAGGCTCGTCGAGCGCGGGGTGCGGTTCGTGGAGCTGACGTGCCCGGCCATCTCGGGGGACCGGTGGGACCAGCACGGGAACCTCAAGGGGGGCCACGAGCAGAACGCACGGGCCGTCGACCAGCCCATCGCGGCCCTGCTCCAGGACCTCAAGGCGCGCGGGCTCCTCGAGACGACGCTCGTCCTGTGGGCGGGCGAGTTCGGGCGCACGCCCTTCGCCCAGGGCTCCGACGGCCGCGACCACAACCCCTTCGGGTTCTCGGTCTGGCTCGCCGGAGGGGGCGTCCGGGGGGGCATGGCCCACGGCGCCACGGACGAGTACGGCTACAAGGCGGTGGAGGGCAAGGTGACGGTCCACGACCTCCACGCCACGATGCTCCACCTCCTCGGCGTGGACCACAAGCGCCTCACGCACCGCTTCGGCGGCCGCGACATGCGCTTGACCGATGTGCACGGGGAGGTGGTGCGGGAGATCCTCCTCTAGGCCCGCCGCGACCAGGGAGGGAGCATGGCCGGCGGGAAGACCGCGAGCAAGGCCGCGAGCAAGACCGCGAGCAAGGCCGCGATGAAGACTGCGACAAAGACTGCGACAAGGCTTGACACGGGGCCGATGCGGGCCTGACACTCACACTCTGGCAACCCAGGCCCAACGAGAGGTCTCACGATGCGCGCTTCGCCGGTGGTCTTCGCGGCCGTCCTTGGATCGGCGGCCTTCCTCGACGCGGTCGACGTGCGCTTCGTCACGCCTCTTGCGATCCGCGAGGTGCCGAGCCCCGTGACCGTCACGGCGGGCGACGTCGACGGGGACGGCAGGCGCGACCTCATCGCGGGGAACGGCGCGGGGGGGATCGCGGTCCTCCTCCAGGACCCCGCGGACCGGACGGGCTGGCGGCGCTCCTCGATGACTGTGGGCCTCAGCGTCTTCATGGTCCGCGCCGTGGACCTGGACGGCGACGGCCACGACGAGGTCCTCGTGGCCGACACGGCGACGACGGCCTACTTGATCCGGAACGTCCGGGGGCAGCTCGCCAGGCCGGAGCCGCTCGAGGAGGCGAGGAGCTCCCGGTGGGTCACCGCGGGGGACTGGAACAACGACGGGCTCCTCGACGTCGCCACGGCCAACTTCGGCGGCGCCACCGTCTCGGTCTACGCGGGCGACGGCACGGGGGGCCTGACCTTCCTCAAGAACTACGGGATCGGGGAGCCCCACGCGGTGGAGGGCGTGGACCACGACGGCGACGGAGACCGCGACCTCATGGTGGGGCACGGGGACCAGGGGATCCGGGCCTTCGAGGGCAAGGGCGACGGGTCCTTCGTCGCCCGCAACGTCCTGCGCGGCATCCCGCCGTGCGCCCGGTACGTCTTCGCGGCGGACTTCGACAGGGATGGCAAGGGGGACCTCGCCCTCACGTGCCTTCGCGGGACGGCGCAGGGCGTGATCGCGAACACCGTGGCGGCGACCTCGAACGGCGACGGCAGCTTCCGGCAGACGCTGGACCTGCTCACGAGCGACATCGCCACGGCGGCCGTGTCCGACCTGAACGGCGACGGGCACCAGGACCTGGCGGTCGTCTCCGCGCAGAGCAGCATCCTGTCGGTCCTTCCCGGCTCGGGCGACGGCGGGTTCCGGGCCGAGGTCCCCTTCGGCGCCACCGGGGCCGGACCCGCGTTCCTGATCGCCTCGGACCTCGACGCGGACGGCCGCGCGGACGTCGTCTCCGCCGACGCGGGCTCCTCGACCCTCACGGTGTTCTGGGGCAGGGAGGGGGAGCACTTCCTGGAGGCCGCCAGGGTGACCCGGGGAGGCACCGGGTCGGCCGCTTCGATCGCGGATTTCGACGGCGACGCGGCGCCGGACTTGTTTCTGCCGGGGCAGGCTCAGGGCCAGGTCGATGTCTTCCTGAGGCCGGGCAGCCGGTCGTCATCGGAAGCCTCCCTCACCATCGCGACGGATGTGGGCTACAAGTACCTGACGGCCGTCGACTTGAGCGGCGACGCGATCCCCGACCTGGCCGGGGCGGGCCTGGGGACGGACCTGGTGCACGCGGCCATCATCGACGCCGCGGGGAAGGCCTCGAGCCAGGTCTCGCTGCCGGCGGGAGACCTGCCGGCCGCGATCGCTCCGGGCCGCGTGGACGGCGACGGGACCGTGGACCTGGCGGCGCCTTGCCTGGGCTCGAGCGAGGTCAGCCTTTTCCTGGGTCGGGGTGCAGGCTCGTTCGCCGAGGTCCCGCGCGTCCTCACGGTGGAGAGGCCGCGGCTCCTCGTCCCGGGGGACGTCGACTCGGACGGCATCGCGGACCTGGTGGTGGCGGCCACGGGGCTCCTGGCCGTCCACCGCGGTGCAGGCGGCGGGTCCTTCGCGGAGCCCGCCGTGGTCTTCCGGGGCGACCCGCCGCGGTCGTTCCTCGACGTCGTGCTCGGGGATGTCTCCGGAGACGCCCTCCCGGACCTCGTCGCCGCCGCGACCGGGACCAAGGAGCTCCTGGTCCTGCCGGGGAAGCGGAGCCTGGAGCCCGGCGAGCCCTTGCGCGTGCCGCTCTCGAGCGGCCCGCGGTCCATCGCCCTCGCCGACCTGGACTCGGACGGGCTCACGGACATCACGACCTACAACGTCGGGCAGACGGTCTCGATCGTCTTCAACCGGGGGGCGGCCGGGCTCGAGCCTGCGGTCTACGTGCCCGGCGCCTGGCCGCAGGCCCTGGACCACGCGGTCCTCGACATGAACCGGGACGGATCGCTGGACCTGGTCCTCTTCGGCGCGCGAACGACCTTCGTCTTCGAGGGCGTGCCGCCGACCGTGCCGCCGGCGAGCCTCTTCCGGCGCGGCGACGCCGACCGGAACGGCAAGGCGGACCTCACCGACGCCATCGCCCTCCTCCAGCACCTCTTCCAGGGCGCCGCGAGCCCCTGCGAGGACTCGAGCGACGCGGACGACGACGGCCGCCTCAGCTTGACCGATGCCCTCGTGATCGTGCGCTGGCTCTTCCAGGGCGGGCCGCAGCCGGCGCCCCCCGGCCCCGACGGGTGCGGGACGGACCCGACGGCCGACGAGCTGAGCGCGTGCGAGGGGGAGTGCGGGTAGGAGAGCTGGAGGGGAACCGCGATGACCCAGGACCTACGGCCCGCGGCGGCCTTGCTCGTGGCCGCGTGGGTATCGACCGGCACGCACGCCGCCGCCAAGGAGCCAAGCCCAGTGACCCCCGAGACGATCTCCAGGCTGAAGGAGGAGCTTTTGAAGACTCACGGCGAGCCGCAACGCTCGCGCATCGCGCGCGGCCTGGAGCAGGCGGCGCGCCTCTGGCGCGAGGAGGACGGCGACGCCGAAGCCTTCGCGTCCCTCGCCCGCGACCACATCGTCTCGGACCCGGCGGCCCTCGATGCGCTCTTCGCCCGTCTCGAGAAGGCCCTCGAGGAGGTGGACGGCCACCTGAACGAGATCGGCCGCGAGCTGCGCCGTCCGAGCGAGGTCGACGTGGGCCCCATGCACCCCGTGGACCGCCTCCTGGCGGCCTGCGACCCTTACGCGCACGTGGTCGAGGACCTCTTCGCGGGCAAGGTCGCCTTCGTCGTCCTCCTCAACTTCCCACTCACGACCCTCGCCGAGCGCCTGGAGAAGGGGAAGACGTGGTCGCGGCGGCAGTGGGCCGAGGCGCGCCTGGCGCAGCGGTTCTCGAAGCGCGTGCCGGCGCCGGTGAACCAGGCCATGGCCAAGGCCATGGCCGACGGCGACGCTTACATCGCCGGGTACAACGTCTGGATGCACCACGTGCTCGACGAGGAGGGGCGGCGGCCCTTCCCTCAGGGGCTCCGCCTCATCAGCCACTGGAACCTTCGCGACGAGCTGAAGGCGCGCTACGCCGACCGCGAGGGGCTGCCGAAGCAGCGCCTGATCGCCAAGGTCATGGAGCGGATCGTCACCGGGACGATCCCGCGCGCGGTCATCGACCAGCCGCGGCTCGACTGGCAGCCCACGTCGAACGAGGTCCGCCCCGCCTCGCCGGAGGCCGTGGAGCCGGGAGCGCCGCCGGGGGCACCCCGGGGGGAGGCCGCGGCGAGCCTCGCTCCCGAGGGCGACCGCCGCTACGAGCACATCCTCGCGACCTTCCACGCGGCGCGCCGGGCGGACCCCTACTCGCCGGCCGCGCCCACCTTGATCGCGCGGCGCTTCGACGAGAACCGCGAGCTGCCGGAGGCGCGGGTGGTGGGGCTCCTCGAGGAGGTGCTCGGGTCGCCCCTCGTCCCTCGCGTCGCCCGGGCCATCGAGGCGCGCCTCGGCCGCAAGCTCGAGCCCTTCGACGTCTGGTACGACGGCTTCCAGGCGCGCTCGAAGCACGAGCAGGGCCGGCTCGACGCGGTCGTGCGGGAGCGCTACCCCGACGCGGCCGCGTTCCAGGCGGACATGCCCCGGCTCCTCGTGGGGCTCGGCTTCACGAAGGAGCGCGCCGCGTACCTGGCCGACAGGATCGTCATCGAGCCCTCGCGGGGCGCCGGGCACGCGCTCGAGGCCGCGCGCCGCGGCGACGTGCCGCGGCTCCGGACGCGCGTCGAGAAGGGCGGCATGGACTACAAGGGCTTCAACATCGCGGTCCACGAGCTGGGGCACAACGTGGAGCAGGTCTTCTCGCTCTACGACGTGGACCACACGCTCCTTGCCGGCGTGCCGAACAACAGCTTCACCGAGGCGCTGGCGTTCGTGTTCCAGGCGAAGGACCTGGAGCTCCTCGGGCTGGCGCAGCCGGACCCCGAGGCCGACCGCCTGCGCGCGCTCAACGCGTTCTGGATGACCTACGAGATCTCCGGGCCGGCGATGGTGGACATCGAGGCCTGGCGCTGGATGTACGCGCACCCCTCGGCGACGGCGGCGGATCTGCGCGAGGCCGTGGTCCGGATCTCGAAGGACGTCTGGAACCGCCACTACGCGCCGGTCCTCGGCGCCCGTGACGTCGTCCTCCTCGGGATCTACTCCCACATGGTGAGCCTCATGATGTACCTGCCCGACTACCCCCTCGGGCACCTGATCGCCTTCCAGGTCGAGGAGCACGTGAGGCGCAAGGGCGACCTCGGCGCCGAGATCGAGCGCATGGCCTGCTTCGGGAGCGTGGCGCCCGACCTCTGGATGGAGCACGCGACCGGGAGCCCCGTGTCGGCGAAGCCCCTCCTCGAGGCGGCGGCGAGGGCGCTCGAGTGAGGGGGCGGGAGCCGCATGCGTGCAGGGAGTCGAGCGACCGACCTCTTCCTCGCCAAGCTCGACGCCGGGGGGAACGTGGAGTGGCAGCGGACTTTCGGCGGTGACGGGTTCGATAGGGCAAGAAGCGTCCGGCGGACCCTCGACGGCGGCTATGTCCTGACCGGCCTGACATCATCCTTCGCCCCCGGTGGCGTCTTCCTCGTCAAGACTGACGCTGAGGGCAGCCTTGAATGGCAGACGGCGCTCGGGGGCCAGCCGATCGGCGAAGGCTGGAGTGTCCACGAGACCCGAGATCGGGGATACGTCGTCTCGGGGATATGCGGCGAGATGCCGACTGGCGGCGCTGGGAGCCCCTGCATCTTGAAGACCGATGGGCATGGAAACCTCCAATGGTCGCGGACCTTCCGCTGCAACGGCAGGGGAGTCGGTCTCGGCGTCGTGGAGGCCGAGGATGGGGGCTACGCGATGGCGGGCTGGACGGAGGCAGTCTTTCTGGAGGAGAAGGCCTACTTCCTCAAGCTCGGCACCGAGCCCCGCAGCCGGGAATTCGTCCGCGGCGACGCCAGCGGGAACGGTGCCCACGACGTGGAGGACGCCGTCTCCATGCTCCGCGTCGTCTTCCGGGCAACGGGCCTCCCGGGACTTGAACGATGCCTGGATGCCGCCGACGCAAACGACGACGGCCGGGTGAACGTCCTCGATCCGATCTTCTTCCTCGGATTCCTCTTCCGCTCGGGGCCGGAAATCCCCACCCCTTCCCGGTGCTGTGACCTCGACCCCACGCCGGACGCGTTGGGCTGCAAGTCGCAAACGGGCTGTTGATCGCGCCGTGGACCCTACGCGTCCTTCACCTGCACGGTCCCGCGCACCCGCCGAGCCCGTCCGGCGTCGGGTCCTCGCCGCAGGCGAGGGGGCCGGGGGCCGGGGGCGGCGGCTCGCCCAGGAAGAGCCAGCGGAGGAGCACGACGGCATCCGTCACGCCCAGGCGGCTGTCGTCGTCCGCGTCCGCCGCGTCCTCGCAGGGCCTGGCGCCGTCCAGGAAGAGCCAGCGGAGGAGGGCGATGGCGTCCGTGATGCCCGCGGTGCCGCTCTCGTCGGCGTCGCCGCGGCGGAGGAGGCCGGCGCCAGGCGCCGGGGGCAGGCCGTCGAAGACGTACGCGGCGCCCACGGTGAAGAGGACCAGGTCGAGGGCGCCGTCCCGGTTCATGTCCAGGACGGCGTGGTCCAGGGACGGCGGCAAGGCGCCGGGGACGTAGACCGGCGGCTCGAGCCCGTCCGCGCCTCGGTTGAGGACGAAGGAGGCCGTCCGCCCGACGTTGACGGTCGCGATGTCGAGGAGCCCGTCCCGGTCGAGGTCGGCGAGGGCGATGGACCGCGGCGCGCTCGAGATCTCCACGCTCGCGGGCTCCTCGAACGACCGGCTCCCTCTGCCGCGGAGCACGAGGACCGCCGCCGTCCCCGGAGCGGCGGCGACGATGTCCGGCAGCGAGTCCCCGGACACGTCCCCGAGCGCCAGGTCAAGGAACGCCCGCGGCGGGTCGCTCCGCAGCACGACGGCGGGGGCCGCGAACGCGCCGCCCCCCGTGCCGCCGTGGACGGCGATGGCGCCCGCGGCCGCCACGACCAGGTCCGTGAGGCCGTCCAGGTCGGCGTCCCCCAGGGCCAAGTTCCTCGGCCGCTCCAGCGTGGGCACCGGGGAGGCCGCGACGAAAGCGCCGCCGCCCTGGCCCAGGAAGACCGCGACCGCGCTCGAGGCGAGCCCGAGGACGGCCAGGTCGGGGGTCCCGCCCTCGTCCAGGCGGCCCGCCGCAAGGCCCGCCGGGACGCCGCCGGCCGGCAGCGCGTGCTGGGCCGCGACGCTCCCCGCGGCATCGAGGAGGGCCACGTGGAGCGTGCCGCTCGCGACGTGGATGCCCGCCAGGTCGGCGACCCCGTCGCCGTCGAGGTCGAGGACGTTCAGGTGCCTGAGGGCCGCCGCCGTGGCGATGGTGAGGGAGGGGGTCGATGACGACCGGAAGCCCGGCTTCAGGAACACGTCCACCCTGGGCGGTGACGCCCCCGGGAGGAAGAGGTCCGGCGCGGCGTCGCCATCGAGGTCGGCGATCGCGGAGGCCGCCCCGGTGCCGCCCTTCGTGAGCTTCCCGGCCGCGAGGAAGTGCTCCCCCTCCCGGCCCCAGAACACCGTGAGGGTGGAGGCGCCCGTGTCAGCCGAGACGACGTCGGCGCGGCCGTCCGAGTCCAGGTCGGCGCCGGCGATGGAGGAGGGCCCGTCGCCCGTCGGGCCGAAGGGGACCTCCGGGAGGAAGGCCCCGTCGCCCTTCCCGGGCCGGACGGAGAGGACGTTCGTGTCGGCCGCGACGAGCGCGAGGTCCTCGTGGCCGTCGGCATCCAGGTCGAGGGACACGGCGGCGGCGATGTCCGCCGTGGCCACGTCCATCGTCACCTCGAAGCTGCCGTCGCCGTTCGACCTCCCTGCCACCGCGTGGAACGCCGGATCTTGCGGCGCGCCGCCCTCGCAGGTGAGGACGAGGTCGCCCTTCCCGTCGTGGTCGAGGTCCGCCTTGAATATGAACCGCCAGCACGGAGGGAGGCCGCGCAGGAGGCCGCGGGGCACGAAGGTTCCGTCCCCCTTGCCCTCGTAGGCGCGGATGCCCTGGCCGCCCTCGCCCACCAGGAGGTCGAGGTCACCATCGCCGTCGTGGTCGATGCCCTCCACCGAGTGGGGGTCCCCGTTCGAGTAGAGCCTCTGGAACGCGAGGCCTCCCTTCCCGTCGCCCGAGAAGACCGCGACGGTGCCCTCGGCGTGGTTCGCGGACGCGAGATCGAGGCTCCCGTCGGAGTCCCAGTCGCCCAGGGCGATCCAGCGCGAGGCCCGCGCCTGGGGGAGGGGCACGGGCGTCGCGAAGGCGCCGCGGTCGTTCGGGACGAGGTACGCCGCCGCGGCCGTGTCGGCCGCGACGACCTCGTCGTAGCCGTCGCCGTCGAGGTCCGCGGCGCGGACCATGAAGACGCTCAGGCCGACTTTCAGCGATGACCTGGTCCAGCTCGCTCGCGAGGCGGGGTCCTGGAGGACGACATCGACCGCCCCCGAGCCGCCCGCGGCGACGAGGTCCAGCTTCCCGTCACGGTTGAAGTCCCCCGTAGCGAGGGTCACCGGGCTCCGCACGCCCTCGATCGTGAGCGGCACAAGGAAGCGGACCTCGCCCGCGTGGAGGGGGCCCGCCGGGCCAGGGAGGCCGACGAGGGTGGCCGCGACGAGGCCCAGGAGGCGGGCGGTGCCGCTCAAGTCGCCGGCTCCCGGCACGGGGCCAGGTCGTCGGGCCGCGCGTCCCGGCATCGCTCTGGAGTGAGTTGTCATGGTTGACGGACTCCGCCGAGGATGCTAGAGTGGGTGGAAAAGCAGCCGAACACCGACCGTATGGCGGGTCTTCCGGGTGCAAGCCCGGGATAGGCTGGTCCCCCTATCCATGGGGGTTTTTTATGCCCGCAGGACGACCTCGTGGAGCCCGAGGTCGGTCTGGAGCTCTCGGGCGTAGGGACGGCCTTCCAGGAGGTCGCGCAGGAAACCAGCGAGCGCGTCGGCGAGGCGCAGGATCGGGTCGCTCTCCTCGCGCAGGCTCCGGACCTTGTGCAGGTGTATCCCGCGCGCTCGCAGACCCGCAGCGAAGCGGGGAACCTCGGTTCGCCGCAGGCCGTCGACGATGACCGTCGTGCGCGCCGTAGTGGCTCCCTTCGCCCGTAGGGCCCTGGCCACCCCATCGATCGTGGCCTCGAGGTAAGAGGCGGGGCGTTGGTAAGTGGCATAGAGGAGATTCTGCCGCAGCGATGGGTGAGGCAGGACTTGGCGCAGGTAGGCGACGCGGTCGGTGAACTTGGAACGGTGCCACTTGAGGCGCTTCCCGGTAGCGCACTCGACGTCGAGTAGGAACGCCGCGAGTTGGTCCCGGTCGGGCCCGGACAGCACGATCGCGACGAGGAACAAAGCGTCGCGAGCCTCTTGACCGGTCTCGTCGACGTAGCAGAAGAGGCGCTTCTGGAACATGCGGGGTAGAAGCGTATCAAGGGGCTGGCGGACAAGGAAGAGTGAGGTATATCCTGTGGCAGGAACGACCTGGCAGAGTGAGCCGCGGCACCGAAGCCACCTTGATCGATCCGAAGCGACTTACGAAGGTGGAGCGCGAGATCTACAGGAGGGCGATGGAGCTCCTGTCCGGGAAGGTCTCGGCGCCCGAGCTCTCGGCCCTGTTCTTCGGTCCGGGCGGCCGGCTCGGCGCCCTCGGGAAGACGGAGGCCCAGAGGAAATCGCTCGTCGACTCCGACCTGTACGAGTGGCTCCAGGCGCAGCTCGCGCATCTGCGCCAGCGTGAGGTCGAGCAGTTCGAACGGGAGATCGCCGAGCTCTCCGGTCGGCTGACCGTGGTCGTGCCCAAGAGCCTTCACGCTGCCCTGGAGCGGGAAGCGGTGCACGAAGGGGTCTCTCTCTCGGAGCTCATCCGGCTCAAGCTGGGCGTCTCCTACAGCGCGATGATCCAGTCCACCATCGCACGGGAGAGGGCACCGCCGCCCTTGCCGGAGAAGGCTGCTCGGGGATGACCGCACGCTCTCGGCTGTCCTGACTGCGAAGCCGTGGCTCGAGACAGCGCTCACCGCTCGGCCTCCCGGCACGGGGCCAGGTCGTCGGGCCTCCCGTCCCTGCCCCGCTCCGGATACGGCGGCGGGAGTGCCCTCGCGGGCCCGCCGAAGAGGAAGCTCAACGTGAAGACCGCGTCCGTCAGCTCGAGCTTGCCCGTGTCGTCCGCGTCGGCCGAGTCCTCGCAGGAGGGCGCCGCGCCGCCGAGGAAGAGGTAGCTCAAGGTGAAGACGGCATCGGAGATGTCCACCTTGAGGTCGAAGTTCGCGTCGCCGCGGAGGAAGGTCGGCTCGCCCGGGTCCACGACCCGCAGGACGCCGGCCTCGAGCGCCGGGAGGAGGGCCACGAGGCGCCCGTCCTGGACCTCGACCAGCTCGGTTCGGAGACGGTCTGGCCGGGGGTCCTCTCCCTCGGGAAACGCCACGGGCTCGAGGAGGACCTCGTCGCCGGGCGAGAGGGCATCGCTCACGAGGCCGGGGATCTTGCCCACGAGCACCTCCGACCCCGGCGGCAACGAGCTCGAGCTGAAGAGGTCGGCGGCGAAGGCCACGGCGATGTGCCCGGGCACGAGGCCTGTGAGGCTGGTGGCGATGTAATTGAATCCGACGTCGCCGGCCACGGGCTCGAAGGCGGTCCCCTGGATCCGGACCTGGTCGGCGGCCAGCCTGAAGAGCTCGGGGTCGTGGCGCAGGAGGAGCTGGTACGCCGCGAGGCGACTCGATGTCGTCACGTAGATCGGCACGTGAACGATCTCGCCGGCGCCCACCTCGAGCGGGCCCACGCGCACCGTGTCGGGGGTCGCGGCGGCCGGCGACACGCGGTATTCCCTGCACTGCGTTGGGTCCAGGGTCTCGTCGAGGCCGAGATCGGGGAACGGAGGCGGGATGGCGTTCGACTCCGAGGGCCCCTCGAAGAGGTGGCGGAAGATGCGGACGGCGTCTCCGAAGTTCCTGCTCCCCGAGTCGTCGGCATCGCCCGCGTCCTCGCAGGGGATCCTCCGGGTCGAGTCCGCGGCCAGCACGGCGTCGGCGAGGGACAAGACCCCGTCAGCGTTCGCGTCGCCGCGCAGGAACGCGGTGGTGCTCTCGCCGATCACGACCCCGCTGTCGTCGAAGCGGGGGATCTGGAAACAAGTGATCCAACGCGACTCGAGCCACTGGCCGTAGGCCCGGAGGGCGGTCTTCCAGTCGACGCGGTCCGGCAGCTCCGGGTCGGTCCTGAAGCTGGTGAGCCGCAGGTAGACCATGCCGTCGGGCGCCATCGGATCTACCTCGAAGTCGAAGTCGAGGACGTGGTGCAGCTCCCGCGGCGGCAGGAAGCCCGCCGGATCCGCGCCGCTGAAGACCGCCTCTCCCCAGACGTCGTCCAGCGGCTGCTTGGGGTCGCTCCGGTGCGTGGCGTCGTACCGGAAGACGCCCCAGGGCCGTCCTTCCCGTGGCCTGGGCGTGACGCGGACGAGCCGGAGGGCCTCGCGCTTGTAGGTGAACGCGAAGGAGAAGCCCTCGATGGGCACGTTCGCCTCGATCCACAACGGCACGGTGACCGGGGATCCCCTCTTGCCCGGCACGAGGCCCATGTGGAAAGCCACCTGCACGTCCTCGGGTCCGGAAGGCGGAAGCGTCTCCAGGCCCGAGCAGAACCCGGCCCCCCGGCTGTTCAGCTCCGGTGCGGCACCCGCTGCCACGTCCTCCTCGACCGTCAGCACTCCGTCGACGAGCGATGGGAAGGTGGCCTGGCCCGTGAGGCTGTCGGCCATCTCGCCCTCGAGGAGGACGATGGGATGGACGCCCGCGGGAGTCCCGGGCTCGAGGCGGAGGTAGATCTTGAGCGCGATCAGGTCGCTCCCGGGTAGCACCTTGCCGGCTCCGGAGGCGCTCTCGAGGTGCGCAAAGAAGACCTGCCCTCCCTGCACGACAGCGTACTCGGGATCGCCGCCTTGGGTCCTGCCGTCGACGTCCATCGTCTGCAGCGCCTCGGCGAACAATCCGAGCCCATCGAAGGCGCCCCAGTACCCGCCGATCGGCCGCGAGTGGGACATGCGGAGCTTCAGCACCGCGAGCGCGTTCTCGCCGCCCGGGCACGTGGCCTCGAGGATCTCGAGCCTGGCCTCGGGATCGGCGACCGGCTGCGCCTTCCCGGTATAGGAGTCGCAAGGCAGGTCGTCCGGCGTGGGGTCCTCGCCCGGCGCGTCGCGGGGCTCCGCGACGGAGGGGTGCGACCAGCAACCGGCGCCGTGCTCGAGGTCGCCGCACGAGATGCTCATGACGATCGCGAGGACGTCGTTGATGTTTCCCGAAGTCCGGATCAGGCTGTCGTCGTTCACGTCCGCGGCCTTGACGCAGGGCGGCTGCGGCCCGCCGCCGTGGAGCCACAAGCTAATGTAGTGGGCGTCGGCGATGGACCGCCTGCCGTCATCGTTCGCGTCGCCGCGCAGGAAGGGGACTTGCCCGGCAATCGGCGCAGCGCACAGGAAGAGGCATCCGAGGATTCGCCACATGGTCGTCTCCTTTCGCGGGTCAGCTCTCGGGCAGGCACCGCAGGTCGTCCGGTGTCGGGTCGACGCCGGGAGCCTCGAAGGGCGGCGGGATGACCGCCGTGCCCAGGAAGAGGTAGTTGAGGGTCGTGACGGGGTCGCTGATGTCGACCTTGCCGTCATCGTTCGCATCGGCCGCGTCGGGGCAGCGCACGGGCGGCCCGGAGCCGAAGAGGTGGCCCAGCACATGGATGGCGTCGGAGATGTTGGTCTCGCCATCGCCGTTCACGTCCGCCCGAAGGAACTCGGTGACCTCATCCGGAACGACTGCGATGAGCCCGTCGACGAGCATCAGACGATCGGGCTCATCCGTCGCGGTTCCCGACCAGCCGCACATGCCCACGGTCGTGAAGATCGGCTGGCTCCTCGGCAACCGTGCCCCGTCGAGGAAGCGTACGCGCGTCGTGGTCTCTCCCACTCCTGGGCGGACACGGAACTTGAGGTCGAGAACATGGGTCACGACGTCCGGCCGGAGGGTGATGCAGGAGAAGTCCAGGTCGAAGGCCACGAGGGCGCCCAGGAACCCCTCGTCCACCCCCGCGTTGCCGGGCACAGCGCTCTCGTTGTCGAAGCCGTAGCGCTCGAAGCTGAAACGCTGGCCTTCCGGAGGCAAGAACACGCGTTCGAGAGCCAGCGCCTCCAGGACCTCCTCGTCGAAGTCGACCGAGATCGAGTACGAGTGGACGTGGTGGTCGGGCTCCACCGTGAAGGGGATCGACACCTCGCCGCCGGGGGCCGCCGCCGCCTCCCCAAGCCGGAAGACCGCGTGCATGGGCGGCGGCGGATCCTCGCGGGCACAGGTGTCCTCCAGGTACACCGCGACGCAGGGATCCAGCGCCGTCGCCCCTCGCACGACGAGGACGAGCACGGCCGCGGTGGCAAGCGATGCGAGTGTTGAAGACCGGAAGCCCGAGCACGCTCTGTTCATGGGACTCACCTCCGTCAAAGCATCCCGCTGTTCGAGTTGGGTAGATCCTGGCATGGGAACCTCCTAGTGCCTGCGGACCCGCGTGAACCCGTGCCGCTCGAAGACCTCGAGGGCCCGGGGAGACGCGAGGAGCTCGAAGAGCCGCCTCGCCGCTGGGTGCGGGTCGGTGCGGCGGACGAGGACGAAGGGATAGACGATCGGGCCGTGCGCCCGCGGGTCGATGTCGAGGACGCGCTCGACGGCGCTCGACGCCTTCGCGTCCGTCGCGTAGACGACGCCGGCCTCGGCCTCGCCGCGCTCCACGTAGGCCAGGGCCGAGCGCACGTCGTGCCCGCGGGCGATGCGCCCCGAGCCCGCGAGCGCCTCGTAGACGCCCGCGGCGCGCAGCGCCTCGCCGGCGTACTTCCCCGCCGGCACGCTCTCGCCGGCCAGGGCCACGCGGCGCACCGCCGGGGAGAGCAGGTCCTCGAGGCGGCGCACCCGAGCGGGGTTGCCGCGGGGCGCGATGAGGACGAGGGCGTTCCCCAGGAGCGGCCGCGAGTCGAGCGCCAGGCCATCGGCCTCGACCTTCGCGGCCCACTCCTCGCTCGCCGCGAGGAGGAGGTCCGCCGGGGCGCCCTCGAGGACCTGGCGGGCGAGGGCGCTCGAGGGGCCCGGGCTCACGACCACCCTCGCGTCCGCCTCCGCTTCGACGAGCCTCGCCGCCTCGGCGAAGGCGCCGCGGGCGCTCGCGGTCACGAGGGCGAGGACCGGCCGTTCGCGAGGGTCCTCACGCGATCCGCACCCGGCGATCCCCGCCGCGGCGAGCGGCAGCGCGGCGAGCGCGAGGGCTCGAGCGATCTGCCCCCCGAGCTCGGAACGGCACGTGGAAGGGCTCACGGCCGCGCCCCCTTCCCCGCCTTGCGCCCCCGGAGCCGGATGCCGAGGCGGTGGCAGCGGCGGTAGAGCTGCAGTCTGCCGATGCCGAGGAACCGGCTCAAGGCCGTCGTGTCGCCCTGGAGCCTCTCGAGGTGGACCAGGATATAGTCCCTCTCGAGGCTCGCCTTGAGCTCGGGGAGCTGCCCGCGCTCGAGGAGGTGCCTCGGGAAGACGGGCGGCGCCGCGGCGGCGGGGAAGTGCCGCTCGAGGTCCTCGACGGTTATGCGCCGCGAGCGCTCCAGGCGGAGCCGCGCGATCAGGTTGTGGAGCTCCCGGACGTTCCCCGGCCATGGCAGGCTCGCGAGGCGATCGAGGACCCCCTCGCCCAGGACGGGCGGAGGGCCCTCGCCCGCCGCGAGGACCTCCTCGACGAGCCGCGGAATGTCCTCCGGCCGCTCCCGGAGCGGCGGCACGCGCACGCGGAGGACGCTGATCCTGTGGAAGAGGTCCCGCCGGAGCCTCCCTTCCCGGACCTCGGCCTCGGGGCCGGCCGAGCTCGAGAAGAGGAAGCGGGCGTCGACGGGCTCCTCGGCCTCGGCGCCGAGGGGCCGGCGTTTGCCCTCGGCGATGACCCGGAGGAGCTTCCCCTGCGCGGTGACCGGGAGCCGCGCCACCTCGTCGATCAGCACGGTCCCGCCGACGGCCGCGGCGAGCATCCCCGCACGGTCCAACCTCAGGTCCGTGAACGCGCCGGCGCGCGCGCCGAAGAGCTCGGCCTCGAGGAGGCCTTCCGGGACCGCGGCGCAGTCCACCACGACGAAGGGACC
>JACQVW010000466.1 GCA_016209535.1 Planctomycetota bacterium
CTTCAGGGGCGCCGTCCAGGGCCCGTAGCCGCCGCGGACGAGGACCTCGCCGGCCACGACGCACTTCTTGGCCTTCGGCGTCATCGTCGGGCGGAGGACGATCGCCGCCTGGGTCGCCACGAGATCCTGGAGCACGAAAGCGTCCTTGAGCTTGCACTTGCCCTCGGGGCCCTTGTACTTGAAGGTGGCCCGGGCTGAGCCGAAGATCCCCTTGACCTTGAGGGTGAAATCCTCCCCGGGTCCAAGGAGGGTCAGCTTGTACGAGTAGCCGCCTTGCTTCCGGCGGCGGACGCTTCCCTGCACCGAGACGGGCTTGTCGTTCACCGTACACTCGCCCGCGGGCCGGATCTTGCCCGCCTCGTCGTAGGCGAGCCGAAGCCGGACCTTCAAGGTCACGCACTCCAACACGACGTTCGCTTCGAGGTCCTGCAGCACGGGGACGGCGAGGTCGATGGGGATCACGGGCTCGCACCCTGGGTCCACTCCCCGTTCCACATCGCATCGGTCTGGGACCCCGTTCTCGTTGCAGTCGGTGTCCCCGCCCGCGGCGATATCGCACTCGTCGGGGATGCCATTCGAGTTGCAGTCCAGGCTCCTGCCGCTGGCGATGTCCCCGCGGTCCGAGAGGCGATTGGCATTGCAGTCGTCATCCACGACGACGGAGACCAGGGGGCCAACCACCGCAGGCTCTCCCCGGAGGCTCGCGTCCAGGAGGAAGGCCTCCTTGCCGCCTTCCTCGAGGAGCGTCAGGTGGCTCGCCTCGAGGAGGACGAATTGGCACCTCAACCCCTCGGGGGCTTCGAGGGAGAGGCGCAGGACGATGGCGACGCAAAGACGGCCCTCTGGCCGCTCGGGCCACACGGGCTGCAGGCTCCCCTTCAGGCGCAAGGCTCCTTCCCTCACGTCGCTCACATGGAGGTCGCCCACGGCCGTGGTTTCCGTAGGGGGCTCGCCCTCGCAAGCCGGAAGCTGGTGGATCTCGGCGGCTTCGATGAGCCCGGCGAAGGCGAGCGGGTCGAAATCGGGACCTCCTCGAGCCTCCACCTCGATTGCCGCAAGCGCGAGACCTCCGGCTCCCGAGGCGCGTGAGGTCTCGAGGGGCACGTCGAGGACGCGCGTTGCCGCTCCCGGCTTCAAGGCCGCCTCCGGGATCCGAATGGAGCTGGGGATGATGTACGCCGCCGGCCCTCTCTCGAGGATGCGAGCCAGGACGCCCCGCTCATCGGCACCGGCCAGCTCGAAGCTCGCGTCGTCCAGGCTGCCGTGGTAGGCGTGCTCGCCGGCGCCGTGGGCCCCCATGGAGAAGGCGGTCCCCTGGGCGGCGGCGTCCTCTCGAGGCGACCCAGCGGCAACGCCGTCGACGTAGGCCTGGAGCTTCCCCTCGATGCGCGAGGCCGCCACGTGGTGCCACCCGTCCTTGAGCGGACCGACCCGGGCCGTCTCCTGCCCCTCGCCGCGATCGATGACGACAGCTCGGTCGCTCTCCCCGGGGAGCCAGAGGATCCTGAGGGGGAGGAGGCCCCCGCGGTCCTCGGGGTCTGTGACCTCGAAGACGACCTCGGGCTCCTGCGGCCCGTCGCCGTCGGGCACCTGCGGGAGGATCCACAGACTCAGGGTGAAGTCCCCGCTGGCCCTCGGGAGCCTCGAGCCCTCGACGCGGCCCTTGCCCGCGAAGACGAGGCAGGCATCCCCGGCGCCGAAACGGTCCTGCCCGCAGCCGAGCTGGCCGTGGATCGTGCCGTGGCTGCCGCCCGCGGAGTCGTTGGCGTCGCAGTCGAGGGGCCAAGCGGCGCGCCGCCCCAGCACGGTGAACTCGGAGGAGAGCGCCGCGGACCATTCCTGCTCGTCGTCCTGCACGCGGTAGCTCAAGGTATACGTCCCCGGCTCGGCGGGCAGCGTGAAGCGGAAGGTGCTCGGCACCTTCACCGTGGCGATCACCTCTCCCTGGAGGAGGACCTCGCCGGAGGCGATCGTGCCCTCGTCCTCGTCCGTGTCGCGACCGCCGAGCGTGATGTCGTACACGGTCCCCCCGGGGGCCTCCAGCACCCCTTGAGGCGCTCCCTCCCACGAGGCCTCGGGGAGGCCGTTCCGGAGGTGGAAGCCCCCGGCAACGGGCTCCGAGACCTCTCCCTCGTCGTCCGTCACCTGAAGCGAGATCCTGTGCTGACCCACGGTGAGGCCGCAGGTAGCCAGGTCGAGGTCCTTCGTCGTCCCCAAGACCCCGTCGAGGTCCGAGAGCCAAGCGTAGCCCACGATGGAGCCCCCGTCGGGGTCCTCGCCGGAGCCCCGGAGCTTCACGGCCTGGCAGGGTGAGGCCTCTGGCGGCTCGATGGCTTCGATCCGCGCCACCGGCCGCGTCACGGGAGGCGGTGGGGGGATGGTCCCCGTGCCCGAGAGGGATACGGCCAGCTCGGGTGCCGTCGGATCGTCGCTCCGGATCCGGAGGCTCGCGTTGCGAGCGCCCTCCGCCGCGGGCTGGAAGCTCACGAGGAGGACGGCGCAAGCGCCGGGCGCCAGGTCCCGGGGGGGCGCGCCGTCGGGCCAGGCGATGCGGAAGTCCCCGGGGTGGTCGCCCAGGAGGACCGCCTCCGAGATAAGGAGCGGACCCTCGCCGGAGTCGCAGAGGCGCACCTCCGCCGGTGGAGCCTCCTGACCGACCGCGGTCTCCGGGAACGCGACCGTGAGATCGTTGGGCTCCCCGCTCGAGTCCTGGATCGCGAGGCGTCCCGGGGGCAGAGCTCCGGCGTCCCTGGAAACGGCGACGAGCCGGGCGCAGGATCCCCCCACGATGCAGACCGAGATCTCCGCCTCGCCGTCCGTGAGGTCCCGGTCCGGCGCGGCGCACAAGGCGACGAGCTGAGGTTCGCTCCAGTTCGCGGGGCCAAAGGCGAGCACCCCGCCGCCGCAGACGCTGAGGCTGGGGTCGCCGCTGATCTGTGTACACTGGACTGTCGCCTCCCCCAGTGGGGCGCGTGTGAGGCGCACGCCCACCGTCGCCTGTTCGCCCTCGCGCACCTCCACCCGGTCCGCGGAGAGGACGACCGCCGGGACGTCGTCGTCCGCGATCCTCACGGCGGCGCTCCCTCGGTCAGCGCTCACTGTATAGGCCGATCGGGGCGTCACATGGAGCTCGATCGCCTCCTCGCCCTCCTGGACCTCGTCGTCCCGGAGAGGCAGCTCCAGGAGCAGGGACTCCTGGCCCCGCGGGATCACGACCCTCCCCTCGGAGGCCAGGGGCTCGGGCAGGACGTAGTCCTCGCCGGGGGAGGCGTCTCCGAGGACTCCGAGGCGCACCGCGAGGTCCCGCGTGGTGTCCCCCGTGCGCGAGATGCGGAGCCGGGCCGCCGCGTCCTGCCCCTCGCGGACCACGTCCGTCACCGCGTCGATGCTCACGACGGGCAGATCTCCCGTGATCTGCACGTCGTCGATCGAAACGGCCGCGGAGGCTGCGCCGAGAAGCCTCGTGTCCTCGATGCGCACGCAGAGCTTCGCCACGACGCCGCGCAGGGCTTCCGGGATCGGGACCGAGTGGGGCTCGAAGGAGCCCGTCGTCTCCTCGACGGGGACCCCCTCGCCGAGAGGCTCGTCGTTGAGGTAGCACCGGACGCGGTCCCCCGGGTCGCCCTCGTCGACCCTCAGGAGGAAGGCAAGCCTGCGTGCCTCCGGCGGAACGAAGAGCCAGTTGTGGCAGCGCTCGGTCAAGAGGAGGTCCAGGCCCGCATCGATCTCGAGGTGACGAGCGCACTCGGCCGCCGTGCACTCGGCGCCTCCGAGATGCCCGGCCCCCCCGCCGCCGAGGTACGCCCAGCCCGCGACGTTCTGCGCGGCGAGGTGCGGGAGGTCGAAGGCCCCCGCGAACACCGAGGCGGGCGGGCCGTTGTCGTCGGGGATCCCGCTGTCTTCCTCATAGGTGCCGGGCGCGCCCTCGTAGTACTCGAAGACGTTCTCCCTCGTGACGGGGTCGGCGAGGTTGCGCAGGCCCCCTTCGCGCTCGGTGCGAGCGTAGCCGCCGGCCTTCAGCCACAGGCTGAAGCCCTCGTCTCGCCCCTCACTGGGGGTGTACCAGGGCCAATCGACCGTGCCGGGGGCCACGGTCCCGAAGTACCACTCGATGACCTTCGAGTGCGGCCGATCGCAGTCCAGGATGTCCGGCACTGGGGGCAAGTCCGGCCCACAGGTGCCGAAGCCTTCCAGGCCGTCCAGGTCACGGTTGAGCTGGGGGCTCCCGATTTGGCTGGCCAGGCTGCGGCCCCAGGGGTTGATGGGGTCCACGAGAAGGGCCTCCAGAGGGACCCTCTGGTAGTAGTTCTCGGCGTGGAGGACACCGGTCCAGACTTGGACCGCCGGGTCATGGAAGAGCTGGTCGAAGGGGACGCCGTCTTGGCCGAAGTCGTGCGGATCGAGGTACGTGACGAAGTCGGCCTTCACGCCGCGCAGGGCGAGCCGCTCCACGAGCTCGCTCACCACGACGCAGCCGCGGCTGTGGCCGATCAAGTGCAGGGGCAGGCTTCGCGAGGGCTCCTTCACGTCCACGTAGCCGGCCCGGATCAAGGCCGCGAAGAGGGCGTCCGCGGCCGCCTCGGCTTGGCCGGAGGCGCGATCGTTGGAGGCCTGGAGCCAGTCGAACAGGAGGACCTTCTCGCCCCCCTCCTTGAGGAACGGCACGAATCGCGGGTCATCGTTGCGCTTGAAGGTCCCGTCCTTTGCGTCACAGACGAGCACCTCCCCTTTTCCTTGCCGCTCGAGAAGCTTCACGATCCGCGACGCTCCCCAGTACTCAATGGGATTGTTAAGGAATCTGCCCTGCCAGTCGTACCCATGCACCAGGACCGTGCACCCGAACTTCGTCGGATGCACGTAATCCTCCGCGGGCATCTCCAGCTTGACGTCGTTCCAGGCTGTGACGGACTTGTGGTCCAGGGTCGCGAGGACCTGGAGCGTATCGCTCTCGACGAGGTCCACGGCGAAGTCGTAGAGGTCATGCTTCAGCTCCTTCGTGTAGATCGGGACCCGGAAGCTGCGCTCGACCTCCTGGGTGCCCACGGTGAAGACGGGGGTCGTGCCCAGCACCTTGTCGAAGAAGAAGAGGCCCGCGTCGACGGCCCGGACCACGGCGTAGACCGTCCTCTCGTCGATGTTCATCTTCGCGGCCCAGGTGACGGTGAGGGCGCTCCCGTAGCCATCGCCGTCCTCGTCGATGCGGTTCGTGGTCCCGCCTCGGGTGATCGTGAGCTTGGGCTCCACGATGCGCACGGGGTAGATGGGGGACCTCCCCACCGGCAGGAGGTTGAAGAACCCGTCGTTGTCGTCCACCTTCGCCTCGGCGAAGAGCTCGGCCAAGCCGTCGTCGGCATGACGCGAGAGGTCCACGCCCAGGAACGTGCAGGTGGCCTGCCCCCGGTCGTCCAGGACGGTGCCCGTGCATCGGTCCGGGGTGTCGTCGTACGTCTGGTCGAAGAGGTCGTCCTCCTTGAGGCTCAGCGCGACCCACCGCCACGGCGGGTCGTTGTCGCCGGTGTAGGTAAGCAGGACTTGCAGGTCCACGAGCTGCCCCTTCTTCACCTGGGCCGGCGCGTTCAAGATCGCCACCGTGACCTGGCCCTCCTTCTCGGGTAGGGTGCGGAAGCTCGTGGTGGCCGGGGCGCTGCAGGCGCCGAGGGGATCGCAGGCCTGGATCCCCACGTCGTAGGTCGAGTCCGGCGAGAGGCCGCCGAGGTCCACCCAGGTCGAAGGCGTCTCCTGAGTCTGCGTGCCGCCGTCGCGCTTCGTCACCGAGACCTTGTACTTGACCGCGGCACCCTCCGGGTCTTGCGACGGGCTCCACGCCAGGTGCGCGTCGGTGTCCGTCACCTTGCTCACCTGGAGGCCTCCCGGCGTCCCCGGCGGCTGGTTCACCGCGAAGGGGACGCGGTACTCGGGGGAGTAGGCGTCGGGCCAAGGGTTGAAGAGGCCGGCCCCATCGTTGTCGTTCACCTGGGCCCAAGCCACGAGCTCCGCCGCGTCGTCCCCCTCGTACTGGGACAAGTCGACGTCGGGGAACCGGAAGGTGACGCTGCCGCCGCTCGTGGTGATCTGGACGCCGCCCCCGCTCTGGCGGCCGATGACTTGCCCGAAGAGGGGGAGGAGGCCGTCCGACTCGTAGAGGATCACCTCGTCGATGGGCCAGGGCGGGTCGTTGTCGCCCGTGTAGGTGACCACCACGGTCACGGTGATCTTCTCCCCGCGCTTCACCGGTGCTGCCGGCAGGCCGGTGATCTGGACCGTGACCCGCCCCTCGATCTCGGGCAGCGTCGCTAAGAGGTTGTCGGCGAAGGTCTCGCTGCAGGCGGCCCTGGAGTCGCAGGCCTTCACGGTGACGTCGTAGGTCGTTCCCGGTGAGAACCCCGTGAGGTCGAGGGCTGTCCCGGTGGTCTCCTGGGAGCCCGTCTTGCCGAAGCCTCCGTTCCAGGAGACCGTGTACTTGACCGGGTTGTCCCCCTCGGGGTCGGCGGAGGGGCTCCACGAGATGCGTGCCGAGGTCTCCTTCACCTCGCTCGCCCTCAGGTTCGAGGGCTTGGAAGGCGGCTGGTTGGCGGCGATCGTGACGTTGTAGGTGCTCGAGTACGCGTCGGGCCAGGCGTTGAAGAAGCCGCCGTCGTTGTCGTTGACCTCGGCCCAGGCCCGCAGCTCGGCGGTGCTGTTGTCCTCGTAGTTCGAAAGCACAACGCCCTGAAAGGTGCAGGTGGCGCTGCCGCCCGACTGGGCGATCCTTGCGCACTGGTACTGGACGCCGATCTGGTCCGTGAGGAGGGGGTCGACTTCCTGCAGCCGGACCTCCTCCACGGTCCAGGGCGGGTCGTCGTCGGGCCCGTACTGGATCTTTACCGCGATATCGATGGCGTCCCCTTGCCGGACCTTGGCGGGCAGGGTCGGGAAGGTGACCGTGACCACCCCTTCCCGCGCCTCCGCCGAGGCCCCGGCCAGGAGAACCGCCGCCAAGACGCCAACGCAAGCAACCCTCGGGAAATGCCGCCGTGCCGTCATGATCTACGACTCCACGTTCCTCTTGCCTCCGCTCCCTGGAGCCGGATCCAGATCCGCCCAATCAGGGGTCGGCACCATTGTAGGGGCGCGCGGTGGGGGAGGCTGCCAAGAAAGGGGGTGAGACCGCGCATGGGCGGCCTTGGGCCGCCGCCGGGCCTCCCTCAAGGGCCCGAGCACTCCCTGGCCTTCAGGGCCGGCGGGTCGGTCAGCTTGAGGCGCAACGAGAGCTGCGGCGCGTCTCCGCCGGGGGTGCCCGTGAAGCGCACGGTGTACACCCCGGCCTCGAGGAGGGTGGCCTTCAGGCTCTCGCTCTTCGTGCCGGCGCGCAGGACTTCGGGCACGAGGGGCTGCCCGTCGGGATCCAGGACCTCGAGCAGGTCCGGGTCGCACCTCCGGCCCGAGAGCTTGAGGACCAGCTTCATCCCGGGGATGCCCTCGAACCTCTCCTCGAGGGCCTCCTCGGGTCCCGGGACCAGATACGTCTTCTTGAGGGACAAGGCCGCCTTGGGGTGTTTGGAGGACGCTTCGACAAAGAGCCTACACCTGCAGAGGCGGCTGCGATGCGCATCCTCCCTCTGGCCGCGGAACCGGCAGCGGGCGCTTGATGCAAGCGCCCGCTCTTTCGCCGCAGCGTTCAATCGCAGCCCTCCGGCCCGCGGTTGCAACCGAGAGCCTCGTCGCCTGCGAGTTGCCCGGGCCCGCAGTCCGGGAATGGGGACAAAGGGGGTGGACCGCCGAGGAAGTTGAAGCCAAGCACGTAGACAGCGTCGCCCACGATTCCAATCACCTTCCCGTCCCCGTTGGCATCGCAGGCGGCCAAACACGGCGGCTCTTCGCCGCCCAAGAAGTTGAATGCCAGCAGGAAGACCGCGTCCGTGACGCTTCTCGTGTCGCCGTCGCCGTTGCAGTCTCCGCGGATGAAGCCTTCCTCCGAGGATTCGACACATTCTGTAAGGATGGGGAAGCCCTCGCGCGTTATCGTTTCACTGAGGTCACAGTCGAATGTGACGTGCGCAAGGACGTCTTGAAGGTCCACGAGTGCCCTCACGCGAATCGAAACGACGTCGCAGTCCCCCGAGCTGCAACCCCCGGTCGTCGACCCGAGAACGAAGTGGATCTGCTCGGGGCCGAGCTCGTGGACCTCCCTCATGTCGAAGACGACCGAAGGCATGATGCCAGCTTCACCGCCATCGAGCTCAAGGGACTCCGGCTCCAGGCGCATCACGCCCTCAACGGAGACGACATCCTGCCCGTCCGTGTCCAACCGGACGGAAAGGTCGGCGGTGGCCTGGGCCTCGAGGGACGAACGGGACGAACTCACGACGAGTCTGCCTGCTGCCACCGTGAGCCTCGCTGCCTCGGAAACCGCGGAGCCGAGATCGTTCGAGACCCTGCAGTCATAGCTTCCCTGATCAAGCCGGCCAGCAGACTCGATCCTAAGACTGGCAGACATCGCACCAGGGAGGTCCTGCCCCTCCTTCCTCCACTGGTACATGAGCGGCGGAGCGCCGGTGGCTTCCACCATGAAGGTCACGGGCGCCCCCGGGACCACAGTCACCGAAGTAGGGTGCCCCGTGATCGTCGGCGGATCGTTGACGCTCAGCCGAGCGGCGCCCGAGAC
>JACQVW010000525.1 GCA_016209535.1 Planctomycetota bacterium
CGCGAGGCAAGGAGCAGCGACGATCGCGTACAGCGGAGCGTACGCTGAGGAGCTGCGACGCAGCATCGCGGCCGTGCAGCCGGCCGAAGCCAGGGGGGATTCTTGCTCAGGCTCTGAGGTGCTCGCCGAGCTACCTGTCCGCGCTGTCCGCGGGCTTCTTGGACCAGGGGATGCCGAAGCGGTAGCTGAGCTGGAACCAGAAGGCGCGGCCGTCCTGGCCGAGCGTGTCCTGGACGTGCTCCCCGCCGCCCGGGTCCTCGTACTCGCGATCGAAGACGTTGAAGAGGGTCGCCGAGACCTCGAGCCCGTCGAGGAGGTGCATGCTGAAGAGCGTGAGGTTCACGAGGAGGTAGTCCTCGGCGAAGTCGCCGCCCAGCGTCTTCCTGCGACTCACGTAGATCCCCTCGAGGCCCGCGAAGACCTTCTCGGGGTAGAGCGGGGCCACGAGGTGGAGCTGGACGATGTGCTCCGGCGAGTTGGTGAGGATCTTGTCGGTCCCGTCGTCCTCGGCCCGCTGGACGGCGTAGCTCACGCTCCCTCGGAGCCCGTTCTCCAGCTTCGCCTCGAGCTCGAGCTCGAGCCCGTTGGCCCTGACCTCGTCGACGTTGCGGAACTGGAGGAACCCGTCGCTCGGGTCGGTCTCCTGGCTGATCAAGTCCTCGATGTCGTAGTGGTAGGCGGAGAGGGTGAAGTGGTAGTTCTTGAGGAAGTACTGCTCGAGGACGAGCTCGTACGTGTGGATCTTCTCCGGGTCCAGGTCCTTGTTGGCCTTCTGCGAGATGCCGTCGGCGTAGTAGAGCTCGTAGGCGTTGGGCGCACGGAACGCCTGGCCGTAGAGGAGCTTCAGCGCCGTCGTCTCCACGGGGCTGTAGACGAGGGCAGCCCTCGGGCTCACGGCGAACCCGAAGGTCTCGTAGTGGTCCACGCGGACGCCGCCGGTCAAGTGGAGGTTCTCGAGGACCTTCAGCTCGTCCTGGCCGTAGAGGCCCCAGTCGAGGGACTTCCGCTGGTCGTCCAGGTTGACCGCCGAATCGAAGTTCTTCTGGTCCTGCTGGAAGTGGTCGTTGACCTCGATCCCCGCCGTGATCCGGTTGCGCGGGATGACCTGGGTGGAAAGCTTCAACTCGCTGCCCCAGAGGGAGCCGATCCCGCGGTCCTTGTTGACGTAGATCGACGGGCCGTCCTGGTAGGCGTACTTCCCCTGGTAGTACATGTTGTCGACGTAGAGCCTCGCGAGGACGTCGAACGCCTCGAAGTCGCGGTGGTACTTGAGGTCCGCGTAGGCGTGGTTGTCCCGGGTCATGGTGCGCCGGTCCCCGAGGACGGTGCCGTAGGACGCGGTGGGGATGTCCTTGTCCCTCGTCACGTAGGCCGCCTGGAGCGTGAGGTCCTTGTAGGCGATCTGCCCGAAGAGGCTGTAGTAGGACTCGTCGTCGATGTCCTTCGCGATGCCGTTCTGGGTCGAGGGGTCGGCGAGCTCCTCGAAGCGGAAGGTCTGGCCCTCGCTGTCGAAGCCCGTCGCCGAGAGGAGGACCTCCAGGCCGCTTTCGAGCTTTGTCCCGAAGCTGAGCCGCCCCCGGTACGTGTCGAAGCTCCCGGCGGCGCCCGCGGCCTCGGCGCCGTCGAGCGCCACGCCCCGCTTCGTGATGACGTTGATCACGGCGAAGAAGGCGCTCGACCCGTAGAGGGCAGAACCGGGCCCGCGGATGATCTCGATGCGGTCGATCAGGTCCACGTCGAGGGGGAGCTCGTAGCCGATCTTGGCCTGCTGGTAGACGTTGTCGTTGATCCGGTGGCCGTCGACGAGGAGGAGGATCCGGGAGTTGAAGTCGCCGGGCCGGTTGAACCCCCGCACGCCGAGGTAGGCGTAGTTTCTGTCGTAGGTGGTGAAGAGCCCGCGCACGCCGCGGAGGACATCCGCCAGGTTGCGGTAGCCGAGCTTGTCGATGTCGTCGGCGGTGATGACCGTGACGCTGGAGGGAGCCTCGGTGACCTTCTGCGTGTGCTTCGCCGCGCCGTAGACCTGGTCGACGCGGATGCTCGTCAGCTCCTCGAGGCTGAGCTGGGTGAGGTCGTCGGGCAGCTCCGCGAGCGCGGCTCCGGCCTCGCCGGCCGCGGCTTCCTGGCCGGCAGGGGTTTCCTCGGAGGGCGGCGCCGCATCCTCCGCGGCCCGGATCGGCTGGATCGCGGCGAGCAGGGCCGCCCCTGCGAATAAGAACGAGCTTTCTGTGGAGCGACGAAGGGCCAAGACTGAACGGGCCTCCACCAGGTTGGTGTCGTGCCATCCTGGTGCATCGGAGTAACCCGCGCTCCCGGTTGAGGGGAATCGGCCCGCCGCCCCCTATCGCTCCGCCGCTACTTTACTTCCTGGTCCTGCCCTTGCCCTTGCCCTCGTCGCTCTCCCCGCCACCGTCCTTGGCGCCCTCGACCTTCGACCCGGAGCCCTTCTTCGCCTCGGCCACGGGACCCATGGCCTTTCCGGTCTTCGGTCACGTCGCCCCCTTGCCGGGCACTCCGTGGTCGTACTGGTAACGCTTGAGCCCCATGTCGATGAACGCCGCGACATCGAAGGACTCGAAGGGCGCGTAGGGTCTCTCGGCGAGGCGCTCGTGCATCACCTGGTCCGCCGTCTTGAGGCCTCCGAGGAAGCCCTCCTTGCGCTGGAAGTCCGACTCCTTGCGCTTCTCGAGGTCCCGTTTGTCGAAGCCCTGGTGATGGCTCGCGTCCCTCAGCTCCTGGGTGTGGGCGAGCGCGTGGCGCAAGTGCAGGTCAAGGAAGTCGCGGTTGCGCTCGGCCGCCGAGAGGTCCTTCCGGTAGTAGACCTTCCCTGCCTCGAGCGCGAGCTCCGCCTCGTGGCGGAAGTGTCTCGGGCTCCAGTACCCCGGCAGGCAGTGGAGCACTCGCCCGTCCGAGGTCATGAAGAACATCTGCACGTTGTGGTGGCCCGCGCAGTTCGTGACCTCGATGGCGGGGTACTCCGGCAAGTGCGTGTTGGAGCTCCCCGCGTACGAGGTCTTTCCTTTGATGTTCCGCAGGGCGCACACGAAGTGGCGGTTCAAGAGGTCGATCACGGCGTCGTTCGAGAGCGTCACGGCCCTCAGGGAGTGCCCCGCGCTTCAGAGGCCGCCGTCGAGCTCCCCCACGAGCTGGAGCCAGAAGACGAGCTTCTTCTCCTTGCGGGCCTTCTCCTGGGCCGCGGCGAGCGACTCCTGCCAGTCGATCGATTTCATGACCTTCCCGACGCGCCCCGCGACCTGGGAACCCTTCACCTCCGCGGCGACCAGCACGCTCGTGGTGAGGAGTCCCGCAAGAGCGGCAAGCAAGAGGTGCTTCCTGTGCATGCGCAGGCCCTTTCCGTGGTGGTTGGCTCGAGGGGCCGCCCCGTACCGGCGGCCCGTTCACGCTACCTGACCCGACCAGCGTATCGGCCCCGGCGACAGCTTTTCAAGCTATTTGTTGCCGTTCTTGGCCCACCACTCGGCCCACGCCGAGGCCCTGTCCCCGAGGTCGACGCCCGCCAGGCCTGCGAGGGCCTTCTGGATCGCCGCCTTGAGCCCCGCGTCGCGTGTCGACCCGAGCCTCTTGAAGAGGGCCGGAATGTTCTCTCGCGACGATGCCGCCTCGAACGCCTTCAGGATGGCGCGGCAGAGCTCTGGATCGGGCTCGTCCGAGAAGCGCCCCCGCAGGCGCGCCACCGCGCCGGGGTCCGTGAGCCTCCGGAAGGAGTCGAGCACGGCGGTCCGGAGCGCCACGAGCAGCTCACGGTGCTTCCTGTGGATCGCCGCCGCCTTCGCCGAGAGCTCAAGGAGCCTCTGGTCGGCCTCGGCCTGGGGGCCGATGGCCTTCGGGTACGCCATGCCCCCCTCCTTCGGAGCCGCCGGCTCCTTCGCGCCGCCGGGCGCGCCCTGGGCCGCTTGAGCCGCTTGAGCCGCCTGGGCCGCCTTGCGCAGGAGCGCCTCGCGGCGCCGCTCGTTCTCGGCGATGCTCGCGTCGGTCACCCGGATGAGCTGGCGGGCGTGGTCGCAGACCGCGAGGAGCCCCTCGGCGGCGTCCTCCCCGCGGCTCGAGCTCAGCTCGGTGAGCTCCGGCTCGAGGGATGCCGGGGTGACCGTGTGCGTGGCGTAGTCGTCGATGCGAGCGGAGAGCTTCTCCACGAGCGCCTTCGTATCCCACGGGCTCCGTTTCACGTGCTCGAGAGGCTCCTTCACGACCACCGTCCTCGGGCTCCCCTCGCCGCGCAGGGCCTCGAAGCTCTCGGCCTCCTCGGGGGCGTCCGGGTCCGCGTCCGGGGGGAGCTCGTCCCGGGAGGGCCGGGGCCGGGCCGCGGGTGCGCGCACCGCTTGCGGCGCGCCGGGGTCCGCCTGGCGCGAGAGCTCGGCCTGGAGGTCCTCGATCTTGCGCGTGAGGGCCGCGACGTGCTCCTCGCCGGCCGCTCTGGGGCCCGCGTCGCGCGCGCCGAGCCTCGCCGCGAGCTCGGCGCGCAGGCTCGCGAGCTCCGACTGCAGCCTGGCGAGCCGCGCGGCGGCTTCGGGATCGCGCGGAGGGCCGGCCCGCGGCTCGAGGAGCCGCGGGGCGGCCGTGACGAGGAGCCAGACGAGGGGCGGGGCGAGGATGAGGATGGCGAGCAGCGCGACGACGGGAGGCCGGGACGGGCGGCGGGCGCGCGCGGGCCGCACGGGCGCCGCCAGGACGGGCCGCGCGGCGGGCTTCGCCCGGTCGGGCCGAGGCTCAGGCTGTGCGGGGAGCGGCCCCTCGTAGACGAGCTCGCACCGGCCGACCTTGAGCGTGTGGCCTGTCTTGAGGACCTGGCCGTCCACGGGCTCGCCGTCCACTCGCGCGGGGTTCCTGCTCTCGCCCTCGAAGACGCGGACTACCGAGCCCTCGCGCACCAGGTAGCAGTGGAAGCGCGACACGGCGGAGTCCGTGAGGCAGATCTCCATGCCCCGGGAGCGCCCGATGCGCGTCGTGCCCTCGGGGATCGCGTGCTCCTCCCGCTCCGGCGCGTCGACGCGGACGAGGCGTGGCTCCCGATCGCTGGACATGGCTGCGCCCCCATTGTAATGGACGTCCCGCCTGCGCCTCGTGTAAAAGGGGCCCCCGAGAGCCCCCATGAGCCCGGGAGAGAGCCCATGAAAGACCGGAGAGCGAGACGCTGGGCGATCGCCGGCTTCGCCGTCGCGAACGCGGCCGTGGCGAGCTACTTCCTCGTCCTGCCCCGGTGGCCGGACCTCCGCGACGCCGCTCACCCGAACGTCGCGGCGGCGGCGCTCGGAGTCCTCGCGGCCGCCGCGGCCTGGGGGAGGGCCCGGCGCGCCGGCGCGCGGCGGGGGACCGAGGCGTTCCTCGCGCTCGAGAGCGCGTGCGTCGCGGCGTTTCTCGCCACCTACGTGTACTACCTGAGCTACCAGCTCCCCCAGGGCGCGGGGGCGCCTGCCGTCGGAGCCAGAGCCCCGGGCTTCCGCCTCCCCGACCAGGAGGGGCGGGCTCGTTCGCTCGACGAGCTCCGGGGCCGGTGGGTCGTCGTCGACTTCTTCCGCGGGCACTGGTGACCGTTCTGCGTCTCCGAGCTGCAAGGCTTGCAGGCTCTCGAGGGTGACTTCCGGGCGCTCGGCGCCGAGCTGGTGGCGGTCTCCTCGAGCGGCGTCGAGAGCCACGCGTCCCTCGCGCGGCGGATCGGCGCAGGCTTCCCGATCCTCTCGGACCCCGAAGGCCAGGCGATCCGCGCCTACGGGCTCCTGCACCCCGGGGCCTTGCCTTTCACGGACGTGCCCGTCGCGCGCCCCGCGGTATTCGTTCTCGATCCCGAGGGCGTCGTCAGGGCGCGCCACCTCACCGAGAACTGGCGCGTGCGCGAGCGCGGCGAGCGCCTCCTCGCCGAGCTGAGGAGGCTCGGCGCCGGAGGGCGGCGCGAGCCGGGGCGGTAGAGCGAAGGGGCGACCGGGGGACGAGGGGACCCGGGGGCCCCGCTCACGCGCTGAATACCCGCCGGCGGCGCGCCGTCGCAGGTCCTGGCGCTCGCGAGCCGGGGCTCGCCGCGCGGTCTCGAACGGGTCCAGAGCGGAGGCTCCTCTCATGCGCTGGTGTCTCTGGGTCGCTTGTCTCATCGCCGCGTTCTGTCTCGGCTGCAAGGGGAAGCGGGTCGTGGGCGGGGCGGGCGTCTCCGCGGGAGGCGACTCCGGCGGCTACGACTACCCAAGCTACGAGTACCCGAGCTATGACGACCCGAGCTACGGCGGCGAGCCGGGGCAGGCCGACGAGGGCGGCGGTGACGATGGAGCGTACGACGACGGAGGGTACGACGATGGAGCCTACGACGACGGCGGGTACGAGGACGACTTCGATGACTACTACGACGACGGGTTCTGATCGAGTCCGGGTCCCGCTTTGGCTGCGGCTGCGGCTGCGGCTGCTGCTGCGGCTTCTGCGGCTGCGGCGCGTGGCGTTCTGCGCGGCGCTCCTCGCGCTCGGGGGGCGACCCTTGCTGGTCCTGGGCGAGGACACCGGCGCGGGCCTCGAGGCCCTGAAGAAAGGCCAGCGCCTCGTCGAGGTGGGGAGGGTCGACGAGGCCGAGAGCGAGCTCGCGCTCGCCGCGAACCTCCGACCCAGCGACCCCGAGGCCCACTACGGCCTCGGTTACGTGTGGATGCGCCAGGGGAAGCTCCTCGAGAGCCGCGAGAGCCTCGAGCGCGCGCTGCGCATCGACCCGGCGCACCGCAAGGCCCTCATGAAGCTCGGCCTCGTCCAGGCGAAGCTCGGGGACCATGCCGCCGCCGAGAGGGCCTTCGGAGCGCTGGTGAGGCTCGAGCCCGGCGATCCCGTGGCGCGAAAGAACCACGGCGGAGCCCTGCGCGACCTCGGGCGCTTCGAGGAGGCGCGCGCCCAGCTCGAGGCGGCCCTCGAGCTCCAGCCCGACTACGCCGACGCGTACCACGCCCTCGGCCTCCTCGAGGCGAGGCGGGGCGACCGCGCCGCGGCGCTCCGCATGCACGAGGCGGCGATCGAGATCGAGCCCAGGCACGCGGACGCGCTGAACCAGGCCGGCGTGCTCCTCGCGCGCGCCCGCAGGACCGAGGCTGCGGTCCTCTACTTCCAGCGTGCGGTGGCGGCGGAGCCTGGGCACGCCGCGGCTCGCTGGAACCTCGCCGGGGCCTACGCGAAGCTCGGGCGGGAGGACCTCGCCGTGCCCGAGCTCGAGCGCGTCGCGGTCCTCGAGCCCCGCCACCCCTCCGTCCACGCGAAGCTGGCCGAGGCCTACGAGCGCCAGGGCCGCGCCGCCGACGCCGCGCGAGCCCGCGAGGCGCACCGGCGCCTCCAGGCCGAGACGAAGCCCGCCTCCCGGCGGGCCGCCGAGCGTTGACGCTGTCCGATCCGCCGCGCCGGGCCTGCGCCTCCGACGCGACCCCCGGCGGCCTCGAGCGCCGGGCCTGCGCGGCATGCCCGTGCGGCGCGCCGGGAGAGGGGGCTCGGCGCTCGGCGGGCGCGGCGCCACGGGCGGCGCTACCGCCACGGCTTCGGCCGCCCCTCCTCGTCGAGCGCGACGTAGACCACCGTGGAGCGGCAGATCTGCTTCGCCTGCTCGGGGCGGATCGTGCGCACGAGGACGCGGCAGTCGAGGGTCAGGGACGTCGTGCCCTCCTTCTCGGGCCGGCACCAGATCTCGACGAAGTCCCCGAGCATGCCCGGCGCGTCGAAGACGACCTCGCCGAACTTCTTCGTCACGATGCGCTTCGTCCGCATGACCCGCATGGCCGCCATGGCGGTGGCCTCGTCGATCCAGGCCATCAGACGTCCCCCGAAGAGTCGCCCGGCGGCGTTGAGGTCCGAGTACATGACGAGCCTCTGGGCGCAGAGAATATAGCCTTCGAGGGATGGCTCCATGGCGAGGGGCAGGATACTCGAAGGAGGGGCACCGCGCGAGGAGGGCTGGGGCGTGTTGGCATTTTGGAGTTGAAGTTTCCATTTTACTTGTAAAATGGAATCGTGTATTCCAGATTGCTACAGCCCCCCGAGGCCAAGAGCTTCTTCCTCTTCGGCCCCCGCGGTACGGGCAAGTCCGTATGGGCGCGGGAGCGCTTCCCTGGGGCCGTCTACCTGGACCTCCTCGAGTCGGAGGTGTACACGGACCTCCTTGCCTCTCCCCAGAGGCTCGAGCAGTTGGTGCCGCCGGAGCACACGGGTTGGGTGGTCCTGGACGAGGTCCAGAAGGTTCCGGAGATCCTGGATGAGGTCCACCGGCTGATCGAACGTAAGCGCCTCAAGTTCGCCCTCACGGGGTCGAGCGCTCGCAAGCTAAAGCGGAAGGGGGTCAACCTCCTCGGAGGTCGAGCCCTCACGATGGGGATGTACCCCCTCACGTGCCTGGAGCTGGAAGCTGACTTCGACCTCAAGCGCTCGCTTCGTTTCGGGCAGCTCCCGAGCGCCTACGTGGAGGATGATCCTCAAGCCTACCTCGAGAGCTACGTGAAGACGTACTTGAAGGAGGAGGTTCAACAAGAAGGCCTGACGCGGAACGTCGGCGCCTTCGCCCGGTTCCTCGAGGCGGCCTCCTTCTCGCAGGGATCCCTCCTCAACGTCTCGGCTGTCGCTAGCGACTGCCGCGTCGAGCGCAAGGTGGTCGAAGGCTACTTCACGATCCTCGAGGACCTGCTCCTTGCGGTGCGTCTGCAGGCCTTCACGAAGAGGGCCAAGCGACGGATCACGTCGCACCCCAAGTTCTACTTCTTCGACGTGGGCGTCTTCCGCACACTGAGGCCCCGCGGGCCCCTCGACTCCCCCGAGGAGATCGAAGGCGTGGCGATCGAGACCCTCGTGTTGCAGGAGATGAGAGCCCTCAACGACTACCTGCGGCTGGGGTATTCGGTGCATTACTGGCGCACGCCAACCGGTCTCGAGGTCGACTTCGTGCTCTACGGGGAGCGCGGTCTCAAGGCCATCGAGGTGAAGCGCGTGCCGAGGCTCCGGAGCGAGGACCTCAAGGCCCTCGCCACGTTTGTCGAGGACTACCCCATGGCGAAGCCCTGGCTCGTCTACGGCGGCACGCGGGCCTACCGCGAGGGGGCGATCGAGGTCGTGCCCCTCGAAGCCTTCCTCCGCGAGCTGCCGGCGCTCCTGGAGTGAGATCCCACTGCCGCACGAGCCGCAGCGGCCTTAGAATCGGCCTGTTCGGCATATCGGCCCCGTGACCACGCCCCGCCGCAAGCTCTCGCGCGCCCGCGTCGCCTTCCAGGTGGCGCTGCACCTCGTCCTGATCGGGCACGTCCTCGCTTACTACTACTTGGGCTGGAAGGGCGTCGGCGCCCTGGACTTCCAGGCCTTCTTCCACTACTTCCTCGGGAAAGGGCTCCTCACGGTGGGCGCGATCCTGGCCATCGCCGTCTTCGGGACGGCCCTCGTCTTCGGCCGCCTCTTCTGTAGCTGGGGATGCCACTTCGGGGCCTGGCAGGACCTCGCCGCCTGGCTGATGAAGCGCGCCGGCTGGCGGCCTCCGCTCCTGAGGACCCGTTTCCTCCACTGGGCGCCCTACGCCGTCCTCCTCGTGGTCTTCGGGGTGCCGCTCGCGGAGCGCTGGAGCTCGAAGGGGTGGGAATACGAGAAGACGGACATCGCCGCCGTCGCCCCCTGGGACACCCTCCCGGGCCTCGTCGGCTCGATCGCCACCTACCTCGGGTGCGGCGCCGCGCTCCTCCTCTTCTTCGGGACCCGCGGGTTCTGCCGGTTCGTGTGCCCCTACGGCGCCGTCTTCCGCGCCACGGACCTCGCCTCGCCGTACCGCGTGCGCCGGGTGGCGCCGTGCGGCAGCGTCTGCGGCCCCTCGGGCGCGCACCCCTGCACGACCGCCTGCCCGACGGCGATCGACGTCCACTTCGAGACGAACCTCCGCGGCCACGTGGTGACCCACGACTGCGTCCGCTGCAACCTCTGCATCGAGGCCTGCCCGAACGGGTCGCTGGCGCACACGACGGCGGGCGACGCCGCCGAGCGCCTCCGTTCGAGCGCCGTCCTCGCCCCCGAGCCCGGCACGGCTTTCCGGCCCATCGCGCTCCCGGTCCGCGGGTTCCCCGCCGCGCCCGCGCCCGCCGGGCCCCGCTACGACCTCCCGGCCTGGGGCGAAGCCCTGGTCCTCGCCGTCGCGGCCCTCGCCTACGTCGCGGCGGACCTCGTCGACGGGGGGCACTTCCTCGCCGCCGCCATCGGCCTCGGCGAGGGATTCCTGGCCCTCGCCGCCCTGCGGGCGGTGCTGGGGGACGAACGCGCCTCGGTCCTCGGCCGGCCGCTCCGGAGGGGCCGCGCGTGGACCCTGGCGGGGATCACCGTCGCCGGCGTATTCCTCCTCGGCGCCGTGCCGCTCCTCGAGGCGGGCGGGTCCAAGTTGCTGCGGCGGCAGGGGCTCCGGCTCGACCCCTGGGCGGAATCGGGGGCGGCCAGGGATGCGGCTCAGCGTGCCGAGGGGCCCGCTCGCGAGCGGCTCCTCCTCGCCGCAGGGAAGTACCGTCAGGCGCTCGCGCTCATCCCCTGGGACGACTCCACGCGCCGGCTCCTGATCGGCGCCTACGTGCGCCTGGGAGACCGCAGGGCCCTCGACGAGGCGCAGGAGCTCGCTCGCCGCTCGGGTCCCGGGGACCCCGAGGCGGTCGCGGTCCTCCGCTGGGTCTTGACGAGCCTCGGCGCGCCGCCGGGCGCCGGCGCGGAGAAGGGCGGGCGGTGAGGGGCGCGGACCGCCTGCAGAGGGTGGAGGGCCGAGGGCGGAGGCTGGACCGCGGACCGCGGAGCTCACGGACTTCCCCGCTGGTCTTCGCCCTCGCTGGCGGCTACAATGCGGACTTCTCTGGGCCGCGAGCCGTTGGCTCGAGAGGCCCCTGCCTCCGTCTCCCCCCAACCCATCCGGAGCTTTGAGACCTCGAACCCTCTCTCGCCTCGCGCTCGCCGCCGCGTCGGTCCTCTGGGCCCCCGCCGCGGGGATCTCGCAGGAGGCGGAGCCGCCCTTCGAGCGGCTCCTCGAGCTGAACTCCAGGGAGCTCTTCGGAGGGGAGACGACCGTGAAGGGCGACCGCGTCACCGTGCGGTACCCCGGGAAGGGCCTCTTCGGCCAGGGCTTCCGCTCGGGCGGCGGCAAGGGGCGCGGCTTCGTCTCCGACCTGGAGGAGATCAAGGACCCCGACATGAAGAAGCGCGTGAGCCAGGAGATGGAGCCGGCCTTCTCCTTCGCCGGGATCGACGGCGGCGAGGCCCTCTCGCGCTTCGAGATCGCCGACGACTTCAAGGTCTCCTTCAGGATCCGTGCGCCCCTCGTTCCTCCCGGCGCGTCGCTCGTCCTCCGGGTGAACGAGCAGGACCCGAGAACCTTCATCCAGACCTCGCTCTTCCAGAGCCTCACGGTGAGCCCCGGAGGCAAGCCCAAGACGAAGGCGGCAAGCGACAAGCGGTTCCACGGGCCGCCCTCGGCCTGGCTCGTGCCCAGGAACGCCCCGGCGCTGCCCGTGGAGGTCGTCTTCAAGGACAGGAAGCTCTCCGTCTTCGTGTCCCTCTTCGCGGAGAAGGACAAGCCCGAGCGCATCGAGGTCCTGTCCGAGGAAGGGATCGAGAAGCCGACGAGCGGAAGGCTGCGGATCAAGTTCTCGAAGCTCACCTTCGGCGTGGCGGACTTCGTGGTCGACGGGAAGCTCCACCGGGCCTGGGCCGAGGCGGAGCTCGCGAAGCTCCGGAAGGAGGGCAAGCTCAAGCTCAAGCCGGAGGAGGTGGTGGCGAGGAAGGACGAGAAGCGCGACCGCCACGATAAAGGCCACGACAAGGGCCGTGAAGGGGGCCGCGAGAAGGGGCGAGAGAAGGGCGCGGGCCCGCGGCCCAAGGCCCCCCCGGAGGACGCGAAGAAGCCGGCGAAGCCGAAGCGTGGGCCAGTGAACGTCAACGATCCGGACCCCGAGGCGGATGTGGAGCTGTAGCTGGCACCGCACCCTAGGATCTTGCTCCCACGCCTTGACATGACACAAGCGACCGGCTCAGGAGCCCAGGGCCTCGAGGCGCCCCCGGCTCCGTCTTCTGCGGCTCCGGCTCAAGCCCAAGTCGAGGCCCAAGGCCCAGCTCGAGCCCAGACCCAGCCCCCGGGACAGGCCCCGGGACAGGCCCGCTTCGACGACTACCACCTCGCGCCGGACGTCCTCGAGGCGCTCAGGGGCCTCGGGATCGAGAAGCCGACGCCGATCCAGGAGGCGTGCATCCCCGCGATCCTCGAGGGGCGCGACGTCGTGGGCAAGGCCGAGACGGGCACGGGCAAGACGATAGGCTTCGGGGCGCCCCTCGTGGGTCGCATCGACACGAACCGCGTGGCGGTGCAGGCCCTCGTGCTCACGCCGACGAGGGAGCTGGCGCAGCAGGTCGCCGGCGTCCTCGAGGTCCTCGGGAAGGGGCGCGGCCTGGGAGTCGCCCTCGTCGTGGGCGGCGTGCACGCGAGCGAGCAGGTCCTGAAGCTGCGGAGCGGCTCCCAGGTCGTGGTGGGGACGCCGGGGCGCGTCCTCGACTTCCTCCGGGACCGCACGCTGTCCCTCGTCTGGTGCGAGGTCGCCGTCCTCGACGAGGCGGACCGGATGCTCGACATGGGCTTCATCGACGACGTGACGGCCATCCTCGACAAGGTGCCGCCGGAGCGCCAGACGCTCCTCTTCTCGGCCACGGTCCCGCCCGAGGTCCAGAGGCTCCTCAAGCGGTACATGAAGGACCCCGCGATGTTCTCGACGTCGTCGCGCGGCCTCGCGACGGTGGCCGAGATCACCCAGAGGTACGTGGAGGCGGACTTCCGGGACAAGTTCAGGACGCTGGCGAGGATCCTCGACGCGCGCTCCGGGAGCACGGCGATCATCTTCTGCAACACGCGGCGCCAGGCGATCGACCTGGACCGCATGCTCTGGGGGCATGGCTACTGCGCCGGGGCTCTCCACGGGGAGCAGGAGCAGGACGTGCGGTTCCGGATCCTGGACTCCTTCCGCAAGGGGGATACGAGGATCCTCGTGGCCACCGACGTGGCCTCGCGGGGCCTCGACATCCCCGATGTCGGCTGCATCATCAACTACGAGGTCCCCGAGGACGCCGAGTCGTACGTGCACCGCATCGGCCGGACGGGCCGCGCCCAGAAGAGCGGCGAGGCCGTCACCATCGTGGCGCGCAAGGAGCGCGGCCTGTGGCAGCGGATCCTCCGGCAGACCGGGTTCCCCATCGAGCGCCTCGGCGCGGGGAGGGGCCGGAGCGTCACGGGGAATGGCGTTGTTTCCAAGGTCAACCCACAGCAGGGAGGTGCGCGGTTCGTGGACCAAGACCTACCAGGCGATGACATGGCGGCGGTGGGGCCCGGCGGCGCCGAGCCTGCCGCGCAAGGGGGGGGGCACGAG
>JACQVW010000469.1 GCA_016209535.1 Planctomycetota bacterium
AGGCCGTTCGTCGGCTCGTCCTGCGTGACCCCCGTGATGGTCACCGTCGCGTTGCCGTCGGGGTCCGCCACCCCCAGGATCTGGACCGGAAGCAGCTTGTGGTTGGGCGGCCAGAGCACTTGCGCGCTCGCCTGCGCCCCTCCACACACGGGCGGGTCGTTGACGTTGGCCACCGTGACCTGCACCGTATCGGCGCTCGAGCCCCCGAAGGGGTCCGCGACTGTCAGCTCGAGCTCGAGGATCGCCCCGCCGGAGCCGACGAACGGGGCCGCGAAGGCCGGGGCCGCCGTGTCGCCTCCAGAAAGGAAGACCGCCGGGCCAGCGACCTGGACCCAGGTGAACGTCAACGCATCCCCGTCCGGGTCGAAGCTGCCCGAGCCGTCGAGCGCGACCGCCGCGCCCTCGTTCGCCGCGCGGTTGTCCCCGGCGGCAGCGACCGGATCGTGCGGCGTGTTCGTGACCACGACCGTGACCGAGTCCACCCCCTGGCCGGCGCACGCGTCGGTCACGACGAGGTCGAAGGTCAAGGTCAGGCTCTCGACGGGGCTGCCTCCGATGTCGAGGAGCGGGGCGGTGAAGGTCGGCGAGACGCTCGCCGCGTCGGAGAGCGCAACCGCGGGCTCTCCCACCTGCGCCCAGAGGAGATCGATCACCTCGCCGTCGGGGTCCGAGCTGCCGGAGGCGCTCAAGGTCACCAGCTCCCCTTCGGGCACCTGAGGCGGGCTGGCTGCGGCGTTGGCGATCGGGGGGCTGTTGACGTTCTCTACGTTCAGGGTCAGCGCGTCGCTCGCGGTGCACCCGAAACCGTCGTCGACCGTGAGGGTGATCTCGAAGGCTCCGCTGCCGCACGCAACGGCCGGAGCGACGAGCACCGGGCGCTGCGGATCGGTGAGGTCGAGGGCGATCCCGGACGGCGCGAGCCATGCGAAGGCGAGCGGGTTCCCGTCCGGGTCGAAGCTCTCGGAGCCGTCCAGCGCCACCACAGCTCCCTCGATGGCTTGCAGGTCCAGGCCGGCCGAGGCTGCCGGGCACTGGTTTACGTACTGGATGTGGACCTCGACCGTGCTCGTCGCGCTGAGGCCGCACGGGTCGACGCCTTCTATCAGGCAGTGGTCCGTGACGGTGAGCTGGAAGACAAGCGTGAGCCCCTCCGGCCCGACCTCGGGCGCCGTGAAGCTCGGCGCGGGTGTCTCCGCCCCCGCGAGCGCGACGACGGGGTCGCCCGGGGCCGCGACCTGCACCCAGGAGAAGCTGATCTCGTCGGCATCGGGGTCGAAGCCCCCCGAGCCGTCCAGCGTCACCAGGCTCAGCTCGGGCACGTTCCTGGCGAGGCCCGCGTCGGCCACGGGGGCGTGGTTCAAGTTCTTGACCGTCACGTTGACGACGTCGGGATCGCTCTCCAGGGCGCCGTCGCTCACGCGGAGCGTGAAGGTCAGCGTGGCGCCGCCGGCCGCCACGAAGGGCGCCACGAAGGTCGGATGGACCGGGTCCGACACGTCGAGCACGACCGCCGAACCGGAGACCTGCTCCCAGGCGTAGCTCAGCGCGTCGCCGTTGGGGTCCTGGCTCGCCGAGCCATCGAGCGTGACCAGGTCGCCCTCGTTGACCGCCTGGTCAGGCCCCACGATCGCGGCGGGCGGCTGGTTTGGTGGGAGCAAGGCTGCGGCGCGGAAACCGGTCGGGTAGAACCGGCGGCTCGCAGGGTCCCAGTTGCGGTCGGCAGAGCGACTGCGCCCCGCCTGCCGAACATAGGTGCCGCCCCGAACGACCCGGCTCGTGGGGCCCGCGGGAGGATTGGAGGAAGACGTAGACACGGGATCGGGCCCGCTGGCCTCAGGCTTTGCATAAAAACCTGCATCGTAGAGGTCTTCACACCATTCCCAGACATTCCCGTGCATGTTGTGGATCCCGAATCCATTGGGGCTGAACGAGTCCACGGCAACCGTGGTCCCGCGCCCCTGCCCGCCGGGGCAATTACAGTAAGCCCGCCCGTCATGGTTCGCTTGGTCTGTACTCAGGCAGTTGCCAAACGCGAACGGGGTTGCTGTGCCGGCTCGACAGGCATACTCCCACTGCGCCTCGCTCGGGAGTGTCAGTCCGGTACGAGCCTCGAACACCTGGATGTCGTCCCAGGAGACCGACTCCACGGGCAAGTCGTCCCCCACGACGAGGGAGGGGCTCGTGCCCATCACACATCGCCACTCGGCTTGCGAGACCTCGTACTTTGCGATCAGAAAAGGGCTCAACGTTACCTCGTGGAGCGGGCCTTCACTGAGCTCGCGCTCGCACTCCTCATCCGGACTCCCCATCTGGAACGTCCCGCCGGGGAGTCTCACGAAAAGCATGCCAGTCGAGTCGTGCACATACTCCGCGTAACCCTGCGGATTGAAATGAGAAAACGTGAAGCCTTGAATTCCGGCGCTCGGGTTGGGGTAGGCGAAGGCGCCATCCGAGAATCGCGCCCCGACGAGGAGCGTGCGGTCATCGAGGGCGACCGTGATGTCCTCCTGGCTCCCGGGCGCGATGCCCGTGGGGGAGCACGGCGGGGAGTCGACGTCGGCCCAACCGCCCGGAGGCGCCTCGAAGAGGAAGAACCGCCCTCGGGAGGAGCCCACGGCGATCCGCCCCCGGGCCACGGCCACGTCTCGCCCGAAGCGCTCGTCCGGGAGGACCTGGTTCGGCGTGAGCCGCGCGACCTCGCTCCAGGTGCCCCCCGCGCGCCGGTAGACGACCGCGAGGCCCGTGTCCGCGGCCCCAACGTCCTCGAAGGGCGCCGTGGCGGCGAGGACATCTCCCTCCACGGCGACCCGGAGGCCCAGGCGGTTGCCGGGCGTGCCGCCCTGGAGAGCGAGCTCCTGGTCCTCGAAGGCCTCACCGACCCAGCCTCCGGCGGGCTGGTGGAACACGTAGACGTGGCCGGGGCGGCCGGTGCCGCTCGCGTCCCCGCCGAGGACCACGGTGCTCCCATCGATCGCGCAGCTGATCCCGAAGCGCTCCTCGGCCCGCGCCACGCGCGGTCGGAGGACGGCTGTCTCGTTCATGTCCGACCACCGCGCCGCGCCCTCGGGCTTCACGAAGATGAACCCCGCGCCGGCTCTGATCGCCCCCGAGCGCGGGTCCGTCGTGTTCGACGCGCCCCCCACGATGGTGCCGCCCCGGACCGCCACGGACTCGAGGTGCTGGCGCTCGTGGGGACCGCTCACCGTGAGCTTCGCAGTCTCCTGCCAGGCCCCGTCGATGAGCTCGAAGACGTAGATCGCACCGGCGTGCTGGATGCCGTTCACGGTCTCGGACTGGTCTGTCACCACGATGGTCCCCTCCCACATGTCGACCCAGTCGCCGAAGCTCACCACGGTGTTCGCCCGCGAGGGCCTCAGCACCGCCTCGAGCCTCCACGTGCCGTTCTCTCGGCGGTACACGGCCGCGAACTGGCCATCCCGCGAGCCGACGACGGCCCGGTCGCCGTGTACGGCCACCGAGTTGCTCCGCAGCGACAACCCCGGCGGCGGGGCCAGTTGCGTCTCGGCGCAACAACCGGGCACCGAGGCCTCGATAGGCCCGCGCCCGGCAAGGATCACAACCAGCCCGAAGGCCAGCGTCTTCTGTCCACGTCCCATGGAGGGTCCCTCCTCGAAGTCCCCTGGGGGCAACGGCGCCGCCCGGGGCGCGGACCCCAGCGGTCCTCGCCATCCCCGGCACCGGCGACGCGGGAGGGCCCAGGGATCCCCTCCCAGACAATCTCTAAGGGCTCCAGGAGCGCTGAGGCCTGCCATGGATTGTCGGGTATACGCTGGAGGTCGCGCCCCACCGTGACTGGGCGCACAGATCCTCTCCGTGCCCGGCCGTAGAGGGGACTTGTCGGCTGGTCGGCCGGCCGGAAGGAGGGGCGAGGACCACTGCAGCGCACGAAGAAAGCGAGGCTCCATGGACAAGCACGAGCACCATGCGAACGGCGGCTCGAGCCGGCGGGACTTCCTGCGGGCGGCGGCGGGGGCGGGGGCGGCGTGGACGCTCTCCGGCCCCCTCGCGGGGGCAGGGGAGCCGCAAGGGGCCGCGCCGGTGCCCCAGGGCGAGGTCTCGCGCAAGGTCCGGCTCGGACTCGTGGGCTGCGGCGGGCGCGGCACGTGGATCGCCGGGCTCTTCCGCCAGCACGGAGGCTTCGAGCTCCACTCCGCGGCCGACTACTTCGAGGACTCGGTCGAGAAGGCGGGAGACGCGCTCGGCGTGGAGAGGTCGCGGCGGTTCACGGGCCTCTCGGGCTACCGGAAGCTCATCGAGAGCGGCGTCGAGGCGGTGGCGATCCTGGACGTGCCGTTCTTCTACCCCGTGCAGGCGCGGGCCGCGGTCGAGGTGGGGTGCCACGTCTACATGGCCAAGCCCGTCGCGGTGGACGTGCCGGGGTGCCTCGCGATCGAGGCGGCCGGACGGCTCGCGACGGAGAAGCGGCGCGTCTTCTTCGTCGACTACCAGATGCGGACCGACCCGGTGAACATCGAGGTCGCGCGGCGCGTCCGGGAGGGGGCCCTCGGTCGCATCGTCCACCTCGAGAGCGCGGGCTTCAGCCCGGCGTGGGGAGATTCGCCCCGCGGCGCGACCATCGAAGACCTCCTCCGGCAGGGCAAGTGGCTCTCGACGGCGGCGCTCAGCGGCGACAACATCGTCTCGTACGACATCCACATCATCGACGCCGTGATATGGCTCCTCGGCCGCCGGCCCGCGTGCGCCGTGGGGTTCGCGCGGCGCTGCCGGCCGAACGCGATCGGCGACCGCCAGGACGCCTCCGTCGTGGCGTACCAGCTCGAGGACGGGACGATCTGGAGCCACCGGAACCAGGCCCTCGACAACGGCGCCGAGTGGGTCCTCCGCTGCGAGGCCTTCGGGGAGACGGCCCGGGCGCAGATCACGTACTGGGGCAAGTCCGCCGTGCTCGGCGGGCCGCAAGCCCACGAGGGCGAGGTCGTGAACCTCTACGACGAGGGGGCGAAGCGCAACATCGCCGACTTCTACACCAGCGTCGTGGGCGATCGCTTCGAGAACCCGACGGTCCGGCGCGCCGTGGACGGCACGCTGACGGCCATCCTCGGACGCGAGGCGGCCGCCCGGGGGGCCCGGGTCACCATGGAGGAGATCTTGAAGGAGAAGAAGGCGCTCGCGGTGGACCTGGCGGGGCTCAGGGCGTGAGGCTCGCGGCCGGCTGAGCGGCTCTTTCTGCCGCGACGGGTCGTGCTTGGCTCGAGCCCCGGATGCGGCCAGCATCTCGATCTCCTCTGGGGATCCCAGGGCGCAAGTTGTGACCGCCGCGGAGAAGGGATAGACTCAAGCGGTGCCCTATGAGATCTCGGTGTCGGACGAAGCCATGTACCACTTGCGGGAGCTCTCCGCGGGGGAGCGAAGCATGATCCTTCGCCGCGTCCAGACAGTCCTCAGGGACGCTCCATGTCAGGTGTCGCGAAACCTTAAAGCCTTGCGGCCCAACCCGCTGGCCCGATACGAGCTGCGCGTCGGAGACTTCCGCGTGTTCTTCGACCCCGACGTGGACGTCCGCGTGGTTCGCGTGCTGGCGGTGGGACGCAAGGAGGGCAGCCGGCTCTACGTCGGCGGTGAGGAGATTGAGTTGTGAAGACCATCGAGCTCGAGGCTGTCGCGCCCTCGCTGCGCAGGGCCACTCGTCTGTCAAAGGGGGAGGTCCTCGTGCTCACGGAGAAGGGGAAGCCCGCATTCGCCCTCATCCATGTGAGGGACGAGCTCGCGCTGGAGGCCCTTCTCCTGAGTCGCAATGCCAAGTTCATGGCCTACCTGGACGGGATCGCGGAGCGGGCCCGGAGAGGTGAAGCCCGATCCCTCGAGGAGGCCCGGCGGGAGCTGCTCGGCTCCGAGGCGATGAGCGTACGCGTCACGCGGAAGCACGTGCCATCGCGTCGGCCCTGCGTTCAGGCTTCCCCGGACATCCCCGCAACGCTTCGCGCTCGGGCTGCCAAGAGGGGGCGTCGCCGCAAGGGTGTCTGAGGTCTACAGCCGGGTCAGGCTGGCTGACTGCGCGGCAGTGACTCCGCGCCCTCCGGCCCTGGGCTCACCGAGCCTGGCCCGGGGCTCCCCAGGCAGCCCCATCAACTCAACTCACACCGCCCTCGTCCGGCCGGGGACGGGGATCGGGTAGCGGCCGCTCGCGTCGGGCTCGACGGGCGGCTTGTCGTCGAGGGACGCGATCCGCTCCAGGCCGGGGGCGAGCTCGAGCTCGGAGGCGAAAGCCTCGTCCAAGCTGACCCAGCGGCCGCTCTCGGCGGCCATGCGGCCCAGGATGGCCGTCATGCAGGCCTTGGCGCAGCGCTCGGTCTCGTTCCACGGCACGTCGCGCCGGATGGCGTCCGTCAGGCGATCCCATTCGACCTGGTAAGGGTCGGCGTCGGGGCCGGCCCAGCGCCAGGTCTCGTCCTCGGGCCTCTGGCGGTGGCTCCCGTAGATGCGCGGGCGCGCGGCGGCCAGGCTCTCCATGAGTACGGCGGAGCCCTTCGTGCCGTGGGCGAAGTCGCTGAAGACGTCCCAGCAGCCGTCGATGTGCCGGCCTTGGGCCAGGAGCTTCGTGCCGTCCTCGAAGGTGTACTCGACCGCGTAGTGATCGAGCATCTGGTCGGGCACGGTGCGCGCGGCGCGGCCGCCGTGGCCTTGCGCCGCGACGGGCCAGGCGCCCTTCGCCCAGCAGCACACGTCGATGTTGTGGATCAGCCAGTCGACGAAGAAGCTCGCGTTGCACCAGGTGAAGTTGCTGTAGTTCGCGATCTGATGGGCGAGCTCGCTCGTGCCGGGCTTCTTCGGAGAGAGGCCCACGGCGCCGTGCATGCGGTAGGTGCGCAGCAAGGTGAGGTCGCCGATGGCCCCGTCGTGGATGCGCCGGATGACCTCCTCTCGCGCGGGGTCGTGGCGCCACATCAGGCCTCCGGCGACCACGAGACCCTTCCGCCTCGCCTCCTCGCCCGCGGCCAGCACCCGGCGCACTCCGGGCGCATCGACTGCGAAGGACTTCTCCATGAAAACGTGGACGCCCTTCCGGACGGCGTGCTCAAGCTGGATCGGGCGGAACGCCGGGGGCGTGGCGAGGATGACGATGCCGGTCCGGTCCAGGCAGTCCGTCGCCTTCCGGAACGCGTCGAAGCCCAGGAAGCGCCGCTCCGGCGGCACATCGACCTTGCCGGCGAACCTCTCGGACAGAGGCTTCAAGCTGCCTTCCAGCCTGTGCGGGAAGATGTCGGCCATGGCGACGAGCCGGACGGGGCCCCTCGTGGAGAGGGCGTTCATCGCCGCACCGGTGCCCCGCCCGCCGCATCCCACGAGGGCTACCTGGATGGCGTTGTCCTCCGCCGTGTAGCCGGGCCGCGGGACCGCGAGCGGACCGAGCAGCCCCGCCGCCGCGGCCCCGCCCGAGGCCTTGAGGAACTCCCGCCGAGACCGTCCCGCTCCGCTCGTTCCGCCGGTGGTCGAGTGCTGACCTTCCATGGGGTGTTCTCCTGCAAAGGGTGACACCCCAGCCTCGTGCGGGACCGGCGCCCCCGTCCGTGACTTCTCACACGGTCCGGGGTCGCGAGGCGGGCTACCGCGTGACGCGGCGGGTGGCGGCGAAGCGCGGCCGCGCCTTCTCGAGGGCGTCCTTCTCGGCGGCGGCGGCCGACTTCCCCTCGCCGCGGGCCACGGTGGCGCCGGGAGAGACGTTGTCGATGTGGCAGTGGTAGGTGTCGCCGATCCGGTAGGTCGCGATCTCGACGTCCCAACCTTCGATCTTGTCCCGGCGCTTCCTGTGATCCTCGACTTGCACGGCACCCTCCCTTTACTTCGCGGCCCCGATCTCGACGGGGGCGCCGACCAGGTTCCCCCACTCGGTCCAGCTCCCGTCGTAGTTGCGGACGTCCTCGTAGCCGAGGAGGTACTTGAGGACGAACCAGGTGTGGCTCGAGCGCTCCCCGATCCGGCAGTAGGCGATCACGGGCCTGTCGCCCCGCACGCCCTCGGACTCGTAGAGCTTCTTCAGGTCCGCGCGGGACTTGAAGGTGCCGTCTTCGTTCGAGGCCTTGCCCCAGGGGATGGACCGCGCGCCGGGGATGTGGCCGCCGCGCTGGCACGTCTCGGGCAGGCCCGGCGGCGAGAGGATCTCGCCGGTGAACTCGGCGGGGCTGCGCACGTCGACGAGGGCGGCCGCCTTGGTGGCGAGGGCCTTCTGGACATCGGGGAGGTAGCTCCGGATCGAGAAGTCCGGCTCCTTGGCCCTGTAGGCCGCGGGCCTGGGCTGGGGCCTGTCCTTGGAGACCTCGCGCCCCTCCTCGAGCCACTTCTTGCGCCCGCCGTTCATGATGCGGGCGTCCGCGTGGCCATAGATCCTGAGCTGCCAGAAGGCCCAGGCGGCGAACCAGTTGTTGTTGTCGCCGTAGAGGACCACGGTCGTCTCCGGCGTGACGCCCGAGTCTCCGAGGAGCTTCTCGAGCTTCTCCTTCGGGATGATGTCGCGGCGCACCGTATCGCAGAGCTGCGTGCTCCAGTTCCACGCGATCGCCCCGGGCACGTGCCCCTCGTCATAGGCCTTCGTGTCGACGTCCACCTCGACGCTGACGACGCCGGGCTTCCGCGAGCTCTCGGCGACCCAGCCCGTCGATACCAGCACTTCGGGATGCGCGTAGGTTTCCATGACCCTCTCCGTACCTTACCTTCCGGCTTCCTTCTGGCTTACCAGATGTTCAACCTGTCCTTGGCGAAGTCGCTCGCCATGGTCCTGGGGTCCCACGGCGGATCCCAGACCAGCGTGACCCGCGCATCTTCCACGCCGGGCAGCGTGTTGGCAACATCCTGCACCTGCGTGAGGAGCATGGGGCCGTAGGGGCACATGGGGGTGGTGAGCGTCATCTTGATCTCGACGGCCTTGCCCACGTTCGAGAAGACGACGTCGTAGATGAGCCCGAGGTCCACGATCCCGATGCGGATCTCGGGGTCCACGATGGGCATCAGGGCCTGGAGGACGTCATCCTTCGTGAGGCTGGGTCCGGCGGGCGCCGGCGAGGTCGCCGGCGGCGGCGAAACGGGCTGGTCAGAGGGCGAATCCACCTTTTCCCTCCTGTTCTGTCGTCGATGGCTTGGCGGCTTGGTGCTGCCCGGCCCTCCATGCTCGGATGGCGTCCTGGAGCGTCGCCCAGGAGAGGAGGGCGCACTTGATCCGCACGGGGAACTTCTTGACTCCCTCGAGCGCGTCGAGGTCA
>JACQVW010000463.1 GCA_016209535.1 Planctomycetota bacterium
CGGCACCCCGTCGCCGCCCCCCGCCGGTCAGAGGGCCACTTTGCCGCGACCCTGGGGCGGCGCGTGTCCAGATCCGAGGGGTCTGGGAGGGCCTGTGAGGGTTGACGCTTGTCACGGGGGCCGTACGATGGCTTGTCGCCATGAAGCCGACCACGACTCCCTACAAGTTCCTGGCTCCTGACCCGAGCTCTTCTTACCTGCAGCTCGCCATCAAGGGGACCCGTATCCTGGCCCGGACGGTCTACGGGCAGCACGTCAACACTGAGGAGCCTCGGACGGCGGAGCAGCTCGCGAGCGATTTCGGCCTGCCGCTCGAAGCGGTGCTTGAAGCCATCGCTTACTGCCAATCCAGTCCACAAGACATCGCCGACGATCATTCCGTCGAGGAAACCCTCGCGGCGGCGACGGGAATGAACGATCCGGAGTATCGGCTCCACCCCACTCCGAAGCTCCTCTCGCCCCAGGAGATCGTTCAACACAATCGGCAGCCTCCAGCTCCACAACCTCGTCGCGCAAGCTCAAGGCCACCATCCCGGAATCATGATCGTTCGGCGTGACAACGATCCGACCCGTGACCTGACGCCTCGGGGGATCGTCCGAGCCTTGAGTCGGCTACTTGCGGCTGCAGTGCCTGTGCCGGACAACTTGCACGTCCTGAACCACTGGCGCTAGACCGCGGCTCGGGGCTTTACCGGCCCGCCCGGTTGTCGCGTTCGGCTGCGCGGGGTAGACCTGGAAGGGGCCAGCCCTGGCCTCCGCGCACCGGGCGAGGAGCCAACGAGGAGCCATCGAGGAGGAGCCATGGCCTTTCTGCGTCGCGCAGCGCGTCTCGGTGTCGTCGTCACGACCGTCCTGGCCGCTCCGGCGGCGGCTCAAGCAGCCGGAGCGGAGCCGTTCCTCGTCCTCCGCGCGGCGTCCATCGACAGGCTCCTCGGGGCGGCGCGATACGTCGTCACGGCCGCGGGGGCGGCCGAGGCATCGCAGAAGATCGACGCGTTCATCGGCCTCCTCACCCAGGGGAAAGGCCTCATCGGCGTGGACCGCTCGAGGCCCCTGGGGCTCGCGGCGATCTGCTCGCAGGCCCGGGAGATCTCCTGGCTCCTCTGCGTCCCCGTGAAGGACCCGAAGGCCCTCGGGGACCTGCTGCGCCCGCACCTCCAGGGGATCCAGGGCGCCCCCGAGGGCGTCGTGCCGATCCAGGTCGGCGGCGGCAAGTACCACCTCCACGTGACGCGCGGGCACTGCTTCGTCGCGCCGCGGGCGGCCCTCATCGAGAGGCCCGAGGTGCCGGCGAGCCTCTCCGGGACGCGGGAGGACCTCGTCCTCGACGTGAGCTTGAAGGGGCTCTCGAGGGAGGTGCGCAGCCTCCTCGAGACGCAGATCGCCGGGCTCTACGAAGCCGCCTCGCGACGGAGGGCCCCGGCGGCCTCAGGACCCTACGTCCTCGGCCAGGAGTACGGGAGAGCGGCCGCGGTCGAGGGGATGACGCGGTTCTTCCGCGAGGCCGAGCGCTTCACCTTGTCCCTCACGGCGAACCAGGGCTCGGCCCAGCTCGAGCTCGAGACCGAGATCGTGGCGCGGCCTCGGACCCAGCTCGAGCGGCAGCTCGCGGCCTTCGGGCGCGAGCCCTCGGCCTTCTCGGCCCTCGCGAGCCGCGACGCGCCCATCTCGTTCCTTTGTGCGGCCCCTTTCCCGCGGGAGCTCTTCGAGCAGATGGAGCTCGCGATCGGCGGCGCGGCGGGCCCAGGAGGCCCGGGCGGCGCCGGCGGCGGGACGGGCCCATCGAACGACCCGCGGCTCCTCCTGCGAGCGTCTCAGGGCGAGGGAGAGTCAGGAGAGTCGGCGGCGTCAGAGTCGCCGGTCGCCTGGGTCGAGCGCGTGCGGAAGGTCTTCGCGCCCGGGGACGAGGTGGACCTCGCCTTCCTCCTCGAAGCCGCGCCGGCGGGGAAGCCCCAGTTCCTCCTGGCCGCGAAGGTCTCGAGCGGCGAGGACTTCGAGCGGCTCCTCGACCAGCTCCTCGCGCTCTCGCCAGCGGACTCCGACATCGAGAAGGTGGAGCGCGACGTCGCGCGGCATGGCGGCGCGCGGATCCACGCGGTCACCGGCTTCCGCGACCTCGAGGGGGCCCTGGGGCCCGGCCCCCTCCACCTCGCGGTGGGGGCCGACAGAGTGTTCCTCGCGGGCGGGCCCGACGGCCTCGCGCGGCTCAAGACCGCGCTCGAGCGGACCCAGCGCCCCGGGCCCCGGCTGCCCGCGATCCAGCTCTCCCTGCGCCCGAGCAAGCTCGCCGCCCTCGCGGCGGGCGCGGGCGGCTCGCCGCGCCTCCAGGCGGCGCGCGAGGCCCTCCGAGGCCGCGGCGACCACGTCACCTACGAGATGGTCGCGGTCGACCGGGGCGCCAGGTCGAGGCTCCTCGTCGGCGAGGGGCTCCTCAGACTGATCGGGGCCATGAGCTCTCAAGGCCCTCGGGCGCCGGCGGGCCGGCCGGCCTCGCCGCGGTGACGCGCTCTCGCGCGAAGCCCACGAGCGCCCTTGCCACCTCGTCCCGGAAGCGAGGCAGGGAGAAGCGCTCGGCGTGGCGGCGCAGGGCGCCCGGATCGAAATCGCTCTCGCGGCGCTCCAGCTCGAGGAGGGCGCCGCAGAGGGAGTCCACCGTGGGCTCGTCGAAGAGGACCCCCGTCGGCTCGCGGCCCTCGGGCCGCCGGAGGTCGACGACGGTCTCGAGGGCGCCGCCGCGGCCCAGGGCGACGGCGGGCCTGCCCGAGGCCATGGCCTCCAGGGGCGCGATCCCGAAGTCCTCCTCGCCGGGGAGGAGGAAGGCGCGGCAGCGCGCCATGAGGTCGGCGACCTCGGCATCGGGGAGCCAGCCGCGGAACGAGACGGAAGGCCCGGCGGCCGCCTCGAGGCGCCCTCGGTCCTCCCCCCTTCCGACCACGATGAGCCGGCGGCCGAGGCGGGAGCAGGCCGCCACGGCGAGGTCGAGCCGCTTGTAGGGGGCGAGGGCCGAGACGGCGAGGTAGAAGCCCTCCGGCTCGGGGCGCGGGCGGAAGCGCGCCACGTCGACGGGCGGGTGGACCACCTCCGCCTCCCTCCCGTACGAGCGCCGGATGCGCTCGGCGACGCAGCGCGAGATCGCGAGGTAGCGGTCGGGGTGCGTGGCCTGGTCCCAGCGCCGCAGCCCCTCGAGGACCCTCTCGATCAGCGCGAGCGCGACTCGCGAGCGCCGATCCCGGTTGAAGTACGCCTCCTTCTGGTCCCACGCGTAGCGCATGGGGGTGAAGCAGTACGAGACGTGCGGCACGCCGCTCCCCGCGCCCGCGCCCTTGGCCACGCAGTGGCTCAAGCTCACGACGAGGTCATAGCCCGAGAGGTCGAAGCTCGCGATGGCCCTCGGAAAGAGGGGCAGGAGGTGCCGGTACCAGCGCCGGAGGCCCGGGACCCACTGCAGGGGGGACGTCCGGATCGGGAGCGCCTCGATGGCGGGCGAGACGGCCCCCCGGAAGTGGAACAGGGTGTAGAGGTGGGCCTGCGGCAGGAGCTCGCAGAAGACCTCGAGGCAGCGCTCTCCGCCGCGCATGCCCGTCACCCAGTCGTGGACGAGGGCGACCTTGAGGTCCGCGAGGATGCCGGTGCCGGCCACGCTCACTTGCGGTAGAAGCCACTGATCTCGGCCACGACGCGCTCCACGTCCCCCGGCGCGAGGTGCTGGTGCACGGGGAGCGAGAGCACCTCGCGGCAAGCCGCCTCGGCGGCGGGGAAGTCGCCCGGCACGTGGCCCAGGCGCTCGAAGACGGGCTGCAGCGAGACGGGGATCGGGTAGTAGACCCCCGTCTGGATCCCGCGCTCCGCGAGGTGGGCCTTGAGCTCGTCCCGGCGCGGGACGCGGACCGTGTACTGGTGGTAGTTGGCGACCTCGCCGTCCCGTGGGCGGGGCGGGAGGCGGATCCCGGGTCGGTCCAGGAGCCCGCGCTCGCGGAAGTGGCGGTCGTAGGCCGCGGCGTGAGCGCGCCGCCGCTCGTTCCACTCCTCGATGCGCCGGAGGCGCACCCTGAGGACCGCCGATTGGATCGCGTCGAGGCGCGCGTTGCCGCCCAGGAGCCGGTGGCGGTACGGCGCGTCCTGGCCGTGGTTCCGGAGCTGCAGCGCCCGCTCCGCGTGCCGCGCGTCCGAGGTGACCATGAGGCCCGCCTCGCCGCAGGCGGGCAGGTTCTTCGTGGGATAGAAGGAGAAGCAGCCCCAGAGGCCCACGGTGCCGGCCTTCGCGGGCCGCCCGCGGAGCCGGCAGACGGTGCCGATGGCCTGCGCCGCGTCCTCGACCATCGGCACTTCTCGGCCCGAGGACTCGATCGCCTGCCGGTACTCGTCGAGGGGCGCCGCGTGGCCGTAGAGGTGGACGGGGATCACGGCCCGGGTGCGCGCCGTGATCGCCGCAGCGAGGCCCCTCGGGCTCATCTGGAACGTCTCCGGGTCGATATCGACGAACGCGGGCTTCGCCCCCAGGCGCGCCACGACGGTGGCCGTGGCGATGAAGGTGAAGCAGGGCACGACGACCTCGTCGCCGGGCCCGACTTCGAGGTCCTGGAGGGCCACGAGCAGGGCCTCGGTGCCCGAGGAGACGCCCACGCCGTGGGCCGCGCCGAGGTACGCGGCGGCCTCCCTCTCGAACAGGGCCGTCTCCTCGCCCAGCACGTAGTCTCCCGAGGCGAGGACTCGGAGGACGGCCTCCTCCGTCTCACGCCGCAGCTCCTGGAAGGCGGCCTTCGGAGCGATGATCGGGACGGGCCGGCCTTCAGTAGGCATTCTTCTGCGTCCAGCCCCGGAGCAGGGTCATGAGGAGGATCTTCAGGTCGAATCCGAGCGACCAGTTGTGCAGGTAATAGAGGTCGTACTGGAGCCGTTTCTTCGGGCTCGTCGCGCCCCGCCAGCCGTTCACCTGGGCCCACCCCGTCATTCCCGCCTTCACCTTGTGGCGCAGCATGTACCGGGGCAGGGTCTTCCGGAAGCTCTCGATGAAGACCGGACGCTCGGGGCGCGGCCCCACGAGCGACATCTGGCCTGCGAGGACGTTGAGGAGCTGGGGGAGCTCGTCGAGGCTCGTCCGACGGAGGAAGCGCCCGAGTCGCGTGCAGCGGTCGTCGTCGGGCTGCGTGAAGCGCGTGTCGTCCTCGGACCCCGAGCGCATCGTGCGGAACTTGAGCATGGGGAACACGCGACCGTCGTGCCCCATGCGCGCCTGGAGGTAGAAGATCGGCCGGCCGCTCGTGAGCCGGATCGCGGCTGCGATGGCCGCCATGAGAGGGCCGAGGACCACGAGGGCCACGGTGGCGATCCCGAGGTCCAGGGCGCGCTTCGTGAGGACGTTCGCGCCCGTGAGGTGGTTCTCCCAGAGGTTGACGATGGGGAGCCCGTCGAAGTCCGTGGTGACGTTCTGCTCGAGGAGGTATCCGAGGTCGGGGACGATGCGGACGGCGACGAGGGAGTCGGCGAGCTGCTGGAGGACGCTCTCCACGAGGCGGGCGCGGTCGCCAAGGGGCAGGGCGATGAAGACCTGGTTCGCCGGGTGCTCCTCGAGCACCCGGGAGATGTCCTCGGCGGCGCCCACCACGGGCACTCCGTGGATTGTCGTCCCCGAGCGCTCCCGCGACGCGCTCACGAAGCCCACGACCCTCATGCCCGTCCACGTGTTCCGGCGCAGCCTGTGGAGGAGGGCCTGGGCGCTCCTCCCCGTCCCCACGATCAAGACCGAGCGCAGGTTGTACCCGCGCGAGCGGAGCAGCCGGAGCCCCGTGCGCAGGGCGAAGCGGAACAGGAACACCACGAGGGGGTTCAGGACCGCGAAGATGGCGATGATGGACCGCGAGTAGGAGAACTCGCGGTTCAGGAAGAAGAACGTCATGAGGAGGAGGATCGCCATCGCGTCCGACTTCAAGAGGTCGACGAGCTCGTCGGAGAACTTGCTGATCCTCCGCGCCTGGTAGAGGCGGAAGTAGCTGTTCGTGACGAGCAGGATGCCGCAGACGGCGGGCAGCGTGTGGAGGTACGCCTCGAACGGCGGCACCTCCCGCGGATCGGCGAGCCAGCCCGCGAGCGCCGGGTGGAACCGCAGCGCGTAGGCGAGCAAGAAAGCCGCCGCCGAGACCCCCAGGTCGCTCGCGATGAAACAGGTCCGCCAGAAGAACGCGTGCTCGCGCAGCATCAACCAGCTCTCCTCTTCCCTTTTCTCTTTTTCTCGAACCACTCCACGAACAGCTCCAGGCCGCGCTCGACGGGCACGGCGGGGCTGTAGCCCAGCTCCTCCTGGGCCCGCTGGATGTCCGCGCACGTCAGGGGCACGTCCCCCGGCTGCGGCGGGAGGTGTTTCACCTCGGCCTTCTTGCCGAGGTCCTCCTCGAGGAGTCGGATGAGCTCCCGCAGCTCGACCGTCCGGTGGTTTCCGAGGTTGTAGATCCTGTAGCCCTTCGCCCGCTCGAGGGCCGCGACGACCCCGTTGACGATGTCGTCGACGTACGTGTAGTCGCGCCGCGAGCTGCCGTCGCCGTAGATCGTGATGGGCTCTCCCTGCTCGATCGCCCGGGTGAACGTGTGGATGGCCATCTCGGGCCTCTGCCGCGGCCCGTAGACCGTGAAGAACCTCAGGCACGCCACGGTGAGCCCGTGGTTGTGGTGGTAGGAGTGGCAGAGGAGCTCCCCGGCCTTCTTGCTCGCGGCGTAGGGCGATATGGGGCGGTCCACGTTGTCGTCCTCGCGGAAGGGGGACCCTTCCCTCTCGCCGTACACGGAGGACGACGAGGCGAATACGAGCTTCGGGACCTCCCTGCGCCGGGCCAGCTCGAGGATCTCGGCGGTGCCGGCCACGTTCACCTCCATGTAGGCTCGGGGCTGCTCGAGGCTCGGGCGGACGCCGGCCCGGGCGGCCAGGTGCACGATGGCGTCGAGCTTCCCGCCCCCGGCGGCGGTCTCCAGGGCCTCCCGGTCCCGGATGTCCCCCTCCACCAGGCGGAAGGCCTTGTTC
>JACQVW010000470.1 GCA_016209535.1 Planctomycetota bacterium
GCCGACGATCGCGTACAGCGGAGCGTACGCTGAGGGTGGTCGCGACCGAGGAGGGAGCGACCACATTCTTCGACGCAGCGTCGCGGTCGTGCAGCCGGCCGAAGCCAGGGTGAGCCTACTGAAATAGGCTCTAAAGCCCTCCGGGGCGGGTGACGCCGGGGCCTCAGCGCCGAGGAGTGCGGAGGCCCCGCAGGCGAGGAGGAGCCCGGCGGGTAGCGAGCGCCCCTCACCTCGGCCCCCCCTCGCCCGCGGCGAGCTCCACGCCCTTCGCCGTCACGCGGAGGCGCGCGCAGCGGATGCTGCTCGACTCCCCCTCCTCGTAGTAGACGACGTAGACCTCGCCACCGGGAAGCTCCACGCAGCTCGGGTACGCCCCGCCCACGGTGTCGATCACGAGCGGCCCCTGCCAGCTCTTCCCCTCGTCGATGCTCCAGTGGAGCGCCGTGGCGGGGATGCGGTGCGCCAGGAGGATCACCCCGCTCGAGCAGCGCAGGAAGTGAGGGCAGTGCCCCTGGAAGCCCGAGGACCTGACCTCGCCCCAGGACACGCCCGAGTCCGTCGAGGTCGCGAAGTAGAGGTCCGTCTTCGACGAGCGCAGCGCCGCGAGGAGCCTGCCGTCCTTGAGGCGCAGCACGTCGGTCTCGGCGTCGAGGTACAAGCCGGTTCCCTCGCCGATCGTGGCCAGGTCCCTCCACGTCCGCCCCCGGTCGTGGGACCTCACGGTCGCGCCGAAGACGCGGCCCGCCGCCGCGTCCTCGGTGTAGATGCCGAGGATCCACGTCCCGCCGGGCAGCTCGCGGACGGGCGCGGAGCAGGCGAACCAGTCGCGGGGCTCCCGCGACCCTTCGGGCGCGATCTCGAGCGCCGCCGGCTCGCTCCAGGTCTTGCCGCCGTCCCCGGAGCGCGAGAGGTAGATCCCGACCGGGCGCCCGCCGGGAAGCTGCTTCCCGCCGCCCGAAGGGGCGAACCAGTTGCAGATGAGCTCGCCGCCGAGGCATGCCACGTGCGGATCACGGTCGTCGTGGGGGGTGTCGGCCACGACGGCCGGCGGGCCCCAGGTCCTCCCTCCGTCGCTCGAGCGCACGGCCATCACCCGCCCGCCGAGGGGGAGCCCTGCGGAGGGCGGCGAGACGTGCCCGTGGCCGGCGTAGAAGACGCAGAGGAGGTCGCCCGCCGGCGTGCGGCAGACATCGGGGAACGCCGCGTAGCCCCCGGCCGCCTCGCCGCTCGCCACGACCTGGTGGCGCGGCGCCGGCGTCACGTCCCGCCACTCGCGCTCGAGCTTCACCGCGGTGCCCTCCACGCGGACGTCCTCGAAGGCGGCGGAGCCCTCGCTCGTGTAGAGGCCGACCAGGCCCGCCGTGTAGCGGCCGTCCTCCACCTCGAGGACCGGCTTCCCGTCGACCGCCACTGCGAGCTTCCGCCCCCGCGCCTCGACCCGCGCCGAGTGCCAGCGCCCGTCCTCGAGGGCGATGCCCTTCCGCGCGAGCACGATCCAGTCGGGCAGGCCGCGCCAGGGGCTGACGTAGAGCACGACCTGGTCGTTCCGCGTGTCGAGGTGCACCCCGTAGAAGGCCTCGCTGTCGGCGGACCGCAGCGCCGCGCCGGCCGCGCGCACCCCGCCGCCCTTCGGGTGGACGAGGAACCGGAAGGAGAGGGTGACGTCGGAGTACGCCGTCCCGGCGAAGAAGGCGTGCGCCGCGCCGCGCGTCGAGGACTGCCGGAGCCGCCCGTCCTCGACTCCCCACTCCCCATCGGCGAAGCGGATCTCGCGGGCCCCGAGGACCGCGGCCAGGTCCAAGGCCTCGGGTCCCGCAGCGCGGCCAGGGACCACCGCCGCCCCCGAAAGGGCTGCCCAGACCGCGGCGCCGAGCCAGGGGCGGGAGGAGGCCGGGTGGGTCATGGGGTGGTCGTGGTGTGCGTGTGCATGTGCGCGTGTGCGCGCCTGTGCGGCGCTGGGCGAGCGGAGATCGCGGCGCGCCCTGAGGCCCGCGACTGGGTCTACCGCCGGCACCGGCCCGGATAGCAAGGCAGCCCGTCCTCCGGCGTCGGGTCCTCGCCCCGCTCGGGGTAGGGTGGGGCGGGCGGAGGGCCTCCGAGGAAGAGGTACGTCAGGGTATAGATTGGGTCGGTGATGTCGACCCGGCCGTCGTCGTCGGCATCGGCCTCGTCGAGGCACCGGTCGCAGGGGACGGCGATGAAGAGCTCGAAGAGGGTCGCGATGGGGTCGCCGATCTCGAGCTCGCCGTTCGAGTTGAGGTCCCCTCGGATGAACTCGACCTCGGGCGGGTCGCCGAGGAACGCGACGCTCCGCGCCGTCCGCACGCCGGACTCCTCGAAGACCTTGAGGGGCGTGCCGTCGCGGGAGTAGAGGCCTACCTTGCCCGTGTAGTACGAGCTCACGGCGAAGTTGCCCTCGGAGTCGAAGGCGATGCCCTGGGGCCCGTTGATCACGGGGTCCGAGGGACCACCCTGGATGTTCCGGAGGAACCCGCCGTCGAGGTCGAAGACGGCCACGGTGTGGCTCGCGCCGCCCGTCACGTAGAGCTCGTCGCCGTAGAGGGCGATCCCCATGGGGCTCGCGAGCCCGCCGCCGGTGAGCTTGCGCTCGAAGGCGCCGTCCAGGTCGAAGCGGAATACCTCGTTCGTGAGCTGGCTCGCGACGTAGATCGCACCGGAGCGCGCGAAGGCGATGCAGTTGGGGCCGCGGAGCCCCTCGGCCGTGAATCTCCGCTCGAAGGCGCCGCCCGAGAAGACGAGGACCTCGTTCGTCGCGAACGACGCCGCGTGGAGGCGCTCCCCCGGCCCGAAGGCGAGGCTCGTGGGCTCCTTGAGCCCGCCGCCCGAGACCTCGCGGAGGTAGGTGCCATCGGGGCGGAAGACGAGGATCCGGTCCTTCGCCTGGGAGGCCACGTGGAGCTCCTGCTCCGGCGAGAACGCGAGCCCCCGCGGCCCCGAGAGGCTCGGGTGGGTCAGCTTGACCTTCAAAGTGCCGTCGGGCCGGTAGCAGTGGACCTCGTTCGTGCCGTAGCTCGAGACGTAGAGGTCCGTCGTGTTCGTGCGAGGCAGCACGTGCTCGGCGCGGGCGGGACCGGCGGTGCCGGGGATAAGGGCCATCGCGGCGAGGATCTGGAGGGTCTTGTGCGGCATGCAGGGCACCCGGGGCCTGGCGTCGACCCTACCACGGAGGCGGCGTGCCCGCCAGAGGGGTCGAGGTCCAATCTCTCGAGAACGCGTAGAGGTTGTTGAGGGCGTGAGAGACGGCGAGGGGCCAGATCCGCCCCGTGAGGAGGAAGAGGAACCCGTAGACGAACCCGAAGAGGCCCGCGAGGAGGGCGCTCTCAAAGCCCATGTAGACGTGACCGAGCGCGAAGAGGATCGCCGATACGGCGAGCGCCTCACCGGGCGACCCGAGGAGCTTCACGAGCCTCGGGACGAGGTACGCGCGCATGAGGAGTTCCTCGTAGAAGGCCGCGACGAAGATGGGCAAGGCGACGAACGCCCACTGCCAGGGGCCCTGGGGCGCGGGGAAGTGGCGGAGCCACCACGCGGGATCGTCCTCGGGCAGGAAGCGTTTGATGAACGGGAGGAGGAAGACGGCGTACCCGACCCGGGCGCAGTGATCGCCGAAGAAGCAGGCGCCGACGGTCGCCGCGTCCGCCAGGGGCCGCACCTGCACGAGCCCCAGCGTCCCCCAGGAGTCCCCGGCGCGGCGCGCGACGAGGAGGATGAGCGCGATGAGGGGCAGGTAGTACACGAGCCAGCCCAGGTACGTGTACCAGAAGGGGTGTGGGCCGATCACCGTCTCGGGCCAGACGTGGTCCGTGATGGAGTAGTAGTAGCTCCCGAACCACCCCACGGACAGGACGACGAGCACCTCGATCCACAGGGCCCGCCGGGCCGCGGCCTCGAGCGGGGCCACGCCAGGCTCCCCCGGCTCACGGGGCTCGCCGGGATCCCCGGTCTCTCGCTGCTCGCAGGTCTCCCCGTCCTCGCGGGCTTCTCCGGCCGCGTGCTCCCTGGCCTCCCTGGCCTCCGGCGTGCCGGGCCTCTCGGGCCTCTCGGGCCTCTCGGGCGTCTCGGGCGTCTCGGGCGTCTCGGGCGCTGAGCCCTCTCGGCTGTCCAATCGAAGCCTCCTTTCGCTGTCGCGGGCCCGCCGCGGAGGCCGCTAACGCGGTCCCCCCGACCCTCCCTGGTCCTGGAAAGCGCCGCGCGCCTCCCGACCTTCTCGAGGCCGCCTCCCGGCTCGCGGCTCCCTGGCCTCGCGGTTTCCATGTCCCGGGATTCCTGTTATTCTCAATTGCATGAGCACTCAGGACAAGTACCTCTACTCGATCATGTACCCGAACTACGGGCTCGTGGCCTCCATGTTGCCGCCCAGGGAGTTCGGGAAGCACTACGCCATCGGCAGCTCCCGGTACTTCCATGGCATGGTGGTCTTCGCCGAGATCGACATCGGCTACCGCCACGACTACTTCCCCATCGACAAGTACCTCGCCGAGGTGAAGCCCAAGGCGGACGGCTCGCCCAAGCGGACGAAGTTCATCAAGACCTACCGCGTCCTCGAGCACCTCGAGCTCTCGGCCTTCAAGAACCTCTACGTCACCTCGGTGACGGGAAAGACCCTTGAGCTGGCGAGGAAGAACTACAACCGCGTGCACAAGCCCGGTCTCATCCGCACTTTCCAGGAGATCTGCCCCTTCTCCTACATCCTCCTCACCTTCATGACGCCGCCCGAGTTCGGGAAGTACATTACGGACCCGGCGAACGAGACGAAGGGCGCGCCGAAGGTCATGTACACGCAGATCGAGCTGAACATCGAGAAGTTCCTCCGGGACATCGAGGCGAACCCCTACATGGACTCTCCCGTCCCGAACGTGCACGCGCACAAGCTCCGCGAGCAGATCCTCGAGCTGCGCGCGAACCCCGAGAAGGCGATCAAGGGGATCAGCCTCGATACGGCGCTGGGGAGGCTCCCGTTCCTGCGGCTGCGGACGGGCTTCTGGATCGCCGCCCAGGACCAGCTCCTCTACTACCCCTTCCCCGACCGGGAGACCCTCGAGAAGGAGCACGGGGACTGGCTGAAGTCCATGGGGCGGTAGGTTGGGGAGGCCGGGCGGTAGGTTGGGGAGGCCGGGCGGTAGGTTGGGGAGGCCGGGCGGTAGGCGCTCGTGTTCATCCTCGGCTCGAGCGTTCGGTCCGCGCCAGAGCGCCGGAGAGGCTCTCGAGGAACCTCTGGGACTCCTCCTTGCGGATGCCTCGAAGGGTGACCCGGGCCTTGTCCATCCCCGTGCTGACAACGAAGCCCTTCCACCGCGAGTGAAGGATGAGCACGAGCCCGAAGACGAGGAGGGCTGCGCCTCCGGCGACCATGGCCTGATTCTCCTGGCGCGAGATGCCTCCCCGGTCGAAGAAACCCGCGGCGAGGAGCGCAAGGGATCCCAAGGCGGCCGTGATTCCCGACAGCAACGGGAGCCAGAGGACCACATGCCGCACGCCCGCCATGGCGACCTTCTCGAGCCAGAAGATCCTCAGCTCCGACTGGAGGAAGCGCGCTTCGAAAGCGAAGAGTCGCTCGTTCGTCAGCACGAGGCCCGGC
>JACQVW010000479.1 GCA_016209535.1 Planctomycetota bacterium
CGCCCGGCGCGGGCGGCGCGAGGAGCGTCCCCGCGAGCCTCCGGGCGATCGCGGCGACCAGCAACGCGTTGAGCCCGTGAAGGAGCACGTTCGTCAGGTGGAAGAAAGTGGGCCGCGGGCCCTCGGGGGGCGGCTCGCCGAAGCACGCCCGCGTGAGCTGGTAGTCGAGGAGGTAGGAGAGGAAGCGCAGGGGCCGGTAGTTGGGCCGCAGGTCTTCCTCGTCCCAGCGCCGGCTCGTGACGTCGAAGGTCTCGAGGACCTTCCAGAGGTCGCTCCAGCCCTCGCGGAGGAGCGCGTTGTCCCGCACGAGCTTCACGTCGTCGAAGACGAAGGGCGCGTCGAGGACCCCGAGGTAGGGCGCGCCCGCGGCGGCGAGGATGGCGAGGGGCGCCAGGACGCGCCCGCCGAGGCGCGACCGGCCGGCGGGGGCCAGGGCTGAGCTCACGGGAGCCCCCCTTCGCCGCAGGGCGCGAGGAGGTAGACCGCCGCGATCGAGAAGAGGCCCGGCAGCGCCGCGGCGGCGGGCCGCGCCAGGGCCCTCGCGACGGGCCAGCGCGGCGGGACGACGCTCAGGACGCGCTCGGCGCGGACCTCGAGCCCCGCGTCGCGGAAGAGGGCGCGGGCCCGCGGGCGGTCGAAGTGGCGCAGGTGCGGGTCGTCGTGCCCGCCGAAGGGCAGGCGGCCCAGGAGGACCTTGAGCCGCGCCGGCAGCGCGAGCTCGTTGGGGAGCGAGACGGCGATCCCGCCGCCGGGCCTCGCGAGCGCCGCGAGCCTCCGGAGCGCCGCGAGCGGGTCCGTGAGGTGCTCGAGGACCTCGAGGGCCACGACGGCGTCGAAGCCGCCCGCGGCGCCCGGCAGGCCCTCGAGCGGGTCCCGCTCGAGGTCGGCGACGAGGGCCTCGAGGCCGCGCGAGCGCGCCTCCCGGACCGCGGCGGCGGAGGCGTCGATCCCCAGCGCGTCGAACCCCGCGGCGCGGAAGGCCTCGAGGGCCCAGCCCGGGCCGCAGCCCGCGTCGAGGAGCCGGCCCGAGCCCACGCCGGCCCCGCGCAGCAGGCCGACGGCCGCGAGGGCCCGCTCGCGGCTGCGGGCGGCCCTCGGCCCGGTCATGCGCTCGGCCCAGTAGCGGTCGCAGGCGGCCCTCGCGTCAAGCGCCACGGCAAGCCTCCTCGAGGACGGCGCGGACCTCGCGGGCCCTGCGGGCCGCCGAGAAGTCCCGCGGCGACGCGGCGAGACGAGCTCGGGCCCCTTCGAGGGCGCCGGCCTGGAGCGCGCGCTCGATGGCCCCCGCCAGGGCCTCGGGGTCGCGCGGCGGCACGAGCCAGCCCGTCGCGCCGTCCTCGACAAGCTCGGGGATGCCTCCGACCCGCGTCGCGACGACGGGGAGCCCCGAGGCGAGGGCCTCCATGACCGTCACGGGCGAGCCCTCGGCGTGGGAGGGCAGGACAAAGAGGTCCGCGGCGTGGCACCAGAGCGCGAGCTCGCGCTGCGGCACGCGGCCGAGCAACCTCACCCGCCGAGGCTCGGAGGCCAGGGGCTCGGGCCGCCCGCCGCCCGCGACGGCCACGTCGCACTCGAGCCCCCGGCGCGCGAGGAGCGCCCGCGCCTCGAGGAGCTCGCCGTTGCCCTTCTCGGGGATCGCGTCCCCCGCGACGTGGAGGAGCCGGGCCTCGGGGGAGACTCCGAGGAGCCGGCGGGCCTCCTCGCGGCCGGGCCCGCCGGGCCCGAAGAGCGCATCGTCGATGCCCATGGGGACCACGCGCACCCTCGAGGCGGGCACGCCGTGGTCCTCGACGGCGGCTCGCCGCAGGGCCTCGCTCACGGCGATGACGGCCTTCGCCCGAGCGAGCGAGAGGCGCGCCGCGAGCCCGAGGAGCCGCGAGGCGCGGGCGTAGCGGCCCAGGTCCGAGCCGTGAGCGGCGAGGACGAAGGGGAGCCCGAGGGCCCCGGCGGCGGCCGCCGCCACGGGGCCCATGGGCAGGACCCAGTGGGCGAGGATGCACTCGGCGCCGCGGGCCCGCGCCTCGTCGAGCGCCGCAACGAGGGCGCTCGCGGCGTAGGCCGCGAGGACCCACGGGCCGGGCCGCGCCATCTCCTTGAGGCGCCGGCCGCCGGAGGGGTACGCGAAGCGCCGCACGGGGATCCCCCGGCGGACCTCGCGAGCCGGGTCCGCGCGCGAGACCCTCGGGGCCACCACGGCGAGCTCGATCCCACCCGCTCGCCCGCCCGAGCCGCCGGGCGGCGCGAGGGCGAGGTTCAAGCTCTCGAGGTACACGGCCCGCTCGGGCTCCGAGGGCGAGGGGTACGCCGCCGCGAGCACGAGGACCCTCACGCCTTCTCCTCGCGGGCCCGGTCCTCGGCCCTCGCCGCGTCCTCCTCGCGGGCGCCCGGCTCCGCCTCCCACAGCGCGGGCTCCGGGGGCCGCCGCGAGCGGAAGCTGTAGGCGAGGAGCTCCCCGAAGAGCCCGAGGCTGAAGAGCTGGAGCCCCACCACCATGAGGACGAGGCCCAGGGAGAGGAGCGGGAACTGACTCCGGATGGTGCCGTACGCGAGCCGCACCCCGGCGAGGTACCCCGAGACTCCGAGGCCCGCCAGGCCCAGGAGGGCCCCGAGGCCCGCGAACCAGCGCCCCGGCCTCCCCTCGTGGCGCACGACGAAGAGGATGACCGCGAGGTCCAGGAGCCCGCGGATCGCGCGCTCGCCGCCGTAGCGCGACCGGCCGTGCCTCCTCGCCGCGTGCGCCACCTCCGCCTCCGCGACCCGGTAGCCCTTCCAGTGGGCGAGGAGCGGTATGAAGCGGTGGAAGTCGCCGAGGAGGACCAGGTCCTCCACCACCTCGCGGCGGAGGACCTTGAGCCCGCAGTTGATGTCGCGGAAGCGCACGCCGCCCAGCAGGCTCACGAGGGCGTTGAAGGCCCGCGAGCCGAGCACCTTGAGCCACGGGTCGCGCCGGCGGCGGCGCCAGCCCCCCACGACGTCGTGCCCCTCGGCGAGCCTGTCGGCGAGGCGCAGGATGTCGGCGGGGTCTTCCTGCAAGTCCCCGTCGATCGTGGCCACCACCTCGCCCCGCGCCCTGCGGAAGCCCGCGGCGAGCGCCAGGGACTTCCCGAAGTTGCGCCGGAAGCGCACGACGCGCACGCGCGGGTCCCTGGCGGCGATCCTGCGAAGCGCGGCCGCCGAGCCGTCCGTCGAGCCGTCGTCGACGAAGATGACCTCCGCCCCGGCGGGCAGCACGGCCGCGAGCCGGCCGTGGAGCTCCTCGAGCGAGCCCTCCTCGTCGAGGACGGGGACCACGACGGTCAGCGAGGGGCGGGGGCCCGACCCGCGCGCGGCGGGCTGTCCGGACTCGGCGATCTCTCGGGGGTCTCGAGCGCTCAAACCTTGATCCCGAACTCCTGGCGGAGGTAGTCGAGGAGGTCCCAGAAGTTCTGGACCTCGCGCCACGGCAGGGTCTTGCCCTCGGTGTTGCAGTGCTTCCCCCCCCGGCGCATGCGGACGCTGACCATGCCGATGGCGTTGGGGGGGTCCACGTCGTGCAGCGGGTTGTCCCCCACGTACATGGTCTCCGTGGGCTTCAAGTTCAAGTCGCTGCAGGCGCGCTGGTAGATCTTCGGGTTGGGCTTCGAGATCCCGATCTGGTTCGAGATGAAGATCGCGTTGGGCGAGAAGTACTGGTTGAGCCTCATGCGCACGAGCTTCTCGGCCTGCTTGACCTCCAGGCCCTCGGTGATGACCCCGAGGACCAGATCCGTCTTCGAGAGGAGGCGGAGCACCTCGACCGCGTCCTCGTACGGCGCGAGGCGGCTCCTCTTCGTCTCGTGGTACGCGATGACGCCCGCGGCGACGATGACGGCCGGGTTGACGCCCCGGTACTGCCGCCTCGGGATCCGGAGGAGGAGCTTGTCGAAGTGGTGCTCGTAGTTCGTGGTGAACTCGTTGATGACTTCGTCCAGCTCCTCCTGGAGCACCGCCTTCTCCACCTTGAGCCCCACATCGATCATGGCCTCCAGAGCGTTCGACCGGGCCAGCTCCGAGAACTCGCTCGTCGAGTAGATCGTGTCGTCGATGTCGAAGAAGATCCCCTTCAGGGGAGGCGAGGACATGTTCGATGGCCCTGAAAAGCGGTAGCCCCTGAGTATATCGGAAGGGCCCGCGGGTTTCTAAAGCGGGAGGCGCGATTCCCCCCGCCGGGGCCCAAGGACCCGGCGCGCGGGGCCGATACCTCCCTCGAGGGGCGCACAGAGGGTCCAGGGAACTCGGTGAACCAAGTGAAACCCCCGCTGAAGGTCACGCTGCACCTGAAGACATGCGCCCTCGTCTCGGCCGTCGTCCTCGCGAGCGTCTCCACCGCCGCGCTCCTCGAGGGCCGCGTCCGGTCGAGCCTCCACCGCCGCGAGCTCGAGCGCCGCGGCGTGGCCCTCGCCGAGGCCGCGGCCTACGTCGCCTCGAGCCCCTCGGCCGCCAGGGACAACCTCATGGTGCAAGGGCTCCTCGCGGGCCTCGTCCGCCCCGACGGAGCGCCCCGCGCGGCCGCCCTGTGCGACGTGGCCGGGGTCGTCCTGCTCCACTCGAACCCGGAGCTGCAGGGGAGCACCCTCGTCGATCTCGTCCCGCCGCCCGAGTCCACGCGAGTCGCCGAGGAGGCGGGCCCCGATGGGGCCCGGGTCCTCCTCGTGGCGACGCCCGTCTTCCGCGACTCGGAGCCGGCAGGGTCCTTGCGCGTCGAGGTCTCGCTCAAGGCGCTCGATCTGGAGGCCGCGGCCGCGGCCGAGCGCGCCCTTTGGGCCTGCGGGGCGCTCCTCCTCCTCGCGGCCGGCGCGGCGTTCCTCTTCGCACGTCCCTTGACGCGCGCCCTCGGGAAGCTCGCC
>JACQVW010000480.1 GCA_016209535.1 Planctomycetota bacterium
AGGCAAGCGAACGACTGGACGAGGAGGTTCGCGAGGGCGAGCCTCCGGGCCTCGCGCCGCTTGCGGAGCGAGAGGAGGAACACCATGGAGGCCGAGCCCACGTTGGCACCGAGGATCATGGGCACGGCGGCGCCCGGCCCCACGACGGCGCTCGAGGCGAGGAGGATCCCGAGGACCACGATCAGGTTCGACGTGCGGAGCGAGAAGGCGGCGAGGGCCCCAAGCCCGAGGTAGGCGAAGGTGCGCCCCGAGCATGCCCCGAAGCCGAGGCCGAAGTCGACGTCCGGGAGGACCTCGGTCCTGAGCTTTCTCGAGAGGCTCGAGATCTCGGCGCCGTCCTTGAGGAGCTCCCAGCCCGTGAGGGCGAGGCCGGCCCCGAGGGCCACCCAGCCCCACGGCGCGAGCCCGAGGCGGCGAGGGACGAGGACGAGCAGCGTGCCGCAGGCGAGGAGAGGGGCCGCGAGGACCCCCGGGTCGAGGGAGAGGATCTGCGGCAGCATGGTGCCCCCCACGTTGGCCCCGAGGACGAGGGCAAGGCCGGCCGCAGCCGTCAGCAGGCCCCCGTTCGCGAGGTTCGTCAGGTGGGAGGTCACGAGCGAGGAGGACTCGAAGAGGGCTCCGGCGACGAGGCCCCCGAGGTATCCCTGGAACCGGCTCCGGGCCCAGGGCCCGGTGGGGAGGTGCATGTGCTGGCTCGTCGCGAGGAGGAAGCCGTTCCCAAGGATGCGGATCCCGATCACGAAGAGAAGGACGCCGCCCGCCAGCGTGAGCCCAACGCGGACCCAGTCCATGGCCACGACGCTGAGTAGGACGCCCGGGATCGGCTCCTCGCCGGGGTTGGGCTCCACCTCCGCGAGCACCTGGTAGAGGCCGGGACGGTCGCCGAGGGTTATCTCGGTCACCGTCAAGCCATCGTCGTCGGTCTTGGTCTGCCGGTCCCTCTCGCTGAGCTCGGCGCCGCAGGCCGCGTCGCCGGGCGCGCCCACGATCTGCCAGAGGATGGTGCGCCTGCTGGCGGGCTTGAGGCTCTTCAGGTCCTTCTCGTCGGCGAGCCGCGTGAGCCGGAGCCCGATGGGGACCTTGGCGCCCACGACGCTCTCGGGCTCGGGGATCTCCACCTTCACGCCGCAGACAGCGCGGAAGCGGACCTTCTCCCCCTTCCGCCCGATCTCGGCCTCGACCTTCCAGTCGCCGGGGCGCCGGCCGAGCCGGAGGCGGGCCCGGGCCAGGCCATCGGCGTCCGTCGCCACCGTCACGCGCGTGTGGCCTCGGGGCTCGGCGCTCCCGCCGGCCGGGGACGGGGTCGCCGCCAGGATGAGCGGGTGGGGCGGGAGGTCGGGGCCCTGGTACGGCTCGCTCCCGCCGGACGGCACCTCGCCGTCGGCCGGCGTCTGGGCGCTCCCCTTCTCGGCCCCGGGCTTCGGCAGCACCACGGCGAAGGTCACGGGGACGTTCTCGACGGGCTGGCGGCGCTGGCGGCGCCCCAGGAAGTCCACGCTCCGCGGCCCCAGGACTCGCACGAGGAGGGGCTCCTCGACGCTCTCGCCGGGATCGCCCAGACGAACGTCCTCGCCCACGATCTCGATCTTGTCCGCCGCCGGCTCGGCCTCGGTCCCGCAGCCGGCGAGGGTCCCGAGGCCGGCCGCAAGGACCGAGAGGGCCAGGACTTGGGCTCCGGTTTGTTCTCGGGACGATTTCATGCGATCTTTAACGGACGCTCACGAGGGGCAGGTAACCTCGTGGAGCGCGCCAGGGATCGGAAGCTCTAGGATTGGAATGATCGACAAAAACCCGAGCCTGCCCTTCGAGGAGTCGGGCGGGCCAGCCCGGCAGCGCGATTATACCCCGCCCAACCCCTTCCTTGAGTTCGGCTCGACCTCCATCAAGCTCTACCTGGTGGCCACGGCAGGGGACGCTGCGGGCCAGGTGGAGCACGAGGAGAAGGTCCCCTGGGAGCTGGGCTACGACGTCTTCCAGCACGCGAGGATCAGCCCCGGGACCATCGCGCGCTGCCTCGCTACCCTGCGGAGGCTCCAGCGCGAGCTCCCCGAGATCCCGCTCGAGTCGGCGACCGCGGTGGGCACGGCGGCCCTCCGGGAGGCGCAGAACGCCGCGGTCTTCCAGCGGGTCCTGTGGGACGAGCTCAGGATCAAGATCCACATCATCGAGGGCGGCATCGAGGCCTTCCTGCTCGAGACGGGGTTCCGGGATTCGGTCGAGACGTACCCCACGGGCCTCTTCGATCTCGGGGGGGGGAGCCTCGAGCTGGTCGAGTACCTGAGCCCGTGCTCGACGAAGAAGACGAGCCTGCCGGTGGGGGCCATCCGGCTCCACTGCCTGCTCCGGCACACGCGCGACCTCTTCAGCTACATCAGCGAGGGCCGGCGCCTCGTGGAGGCCACGCTCCGGGAGCACCTCGTCGGGAGGACGCCGGCCTACAGGGAGCTCATCGGGACGGGGGGGACCGTGAGGGCCATCGCCGAGATCCTCGGGACCGACGCCTTCGACGGCGGCCACCTGCGCGGGCTCATCCAGCGGGAGGTCCACGGCCCGGTCTGGGAGGACCTGCCCCCGCACCGGAGGAAGACGCTCCTGCCGGGCATCATCGCCGTCGAGGCGCTCTTCCCCGCGCTCTCCCTCGAGCGGGTTGTCTACAGGACCGCCTCGGTGAAGCGCGGCCTCATGGCTCTCATGAGCCTCATCCCGGCCCCCGGCGGCGGGAACCACGGCGGATAGCGGCCGGGGCCGCGTGGCGGCGCGGGCCGGGGACCCGAGGAGACGGCCGGGGTCCTGCCGGGGGCTCAATTGTCCAGCGCGCCCTGCAGGATCCAGCGCTCGATCGCGTCGAGGCACTCGTCGTGGAGCGGCGCCGAGCCCCCCCGGGGCATGAAGCCCGACTGACCGGGCTGGCGACGCGTGCGGACGAGGAGCGTGCTCGCCGCCGGGTTCTCGGCCACCACGGGGCGGAGGCCGCTCCGGCCGGGCCTGAAGAATGCGTCGTAGGTGGTGAAGCTCACGCCTCCCGCGGGCCGGTCCCCCATGTGGCAGGTCGAACGGGCGCAGCCGCCCGTGCGCGGCCGCGCCCCCGCGGGCCAGCAGAGGCCCATGTCGGTGCCCGGGGGGAGCGTGATCACGGGGAACACGCTCTCGGCGAAGCTCGCCGCGGTCCTGGCCGAGACCTCGACGGCGTTCGAGTCCTCGTTCCCCGCCGTGTCGACGGCGCGGACCACGACGAAGTGGGTCGTGTCGGGGGGGAGGCCGCCGATCGCCATCGACAGGGCGCCCGGCTCGGAGGTCTTCGCGGGGGTCGAGAAGTCCTGCCTCCCAGGCTCGAGGGACACGTAGGCGTTGTAGCGCAAGTCCTGGGCCGGCGTCGCGTCCGCGGCGGGCGCCCAGGACGCGCGGAGCTCGTGCGGGAAGCGCGGGTCGGCATCCACGGCGGCGACGCCGGCGAACGCGGGCGGGTCCCTGTCCTCGGCATCGAGGGTCCTGGCCGTGAGGACCGCCGAGGGGGCGCTGCGGTTCCCCAGGTCGTCCCTGGCCCGGATGGCGAGCCTGTATTCCGTAGCGGGACGCAGGCGCACGACGACCTCCTCGGTCACGCCGGGTGCCGTGAGGCGCTGGGGCGGCTTGTCGAGGTCGAGGGGTACCTCGGCCTCGGCCGCGAAGACCTCGTAGACGATCTGCGAGGCCGGCGTGGCGTTGTCGGCCGCGTCGTCCCAGTCCAGGCGCAAGGCCGACGTGCTCTCGGCGCTCGCCCGGACGTCGCCCTGGAGGACGGGCGCTATCGCGAAGGTGGCGTAGTAGACCGGGAAGCTGGGGCGGGAGGGGCCCGGCGAAACCTCCAGGAGCGCCCCTTGTTCGCTGCGGAGGGCGCGCGAGAGGCGCACCTCGTACATCGAGTCCGGCTTCATGCCGCCCTGGGCGCGAAAGACGAGCACCGTCGCTTCGCCCTCGAGGGCGGAGGCGCCCGGGAGCACCTGGAACGACCTGAGACTCGTCACGACGATCGGATCGGAGCCCAGCGACCCCGGGTCGAGCGCCGCCGAGAAGCCCACCCGGATCTCCGTGAGCGGCCCCACCTCCCTCCGGCCGGGCAGGGGCGAGACGCTGACGGCCAGGAGCGGCTCCGCCGGCTCGAGGGTGACCGCCCGGGCTCGCGCGGGACGGATCGAGCTCTTGCAGCCCGCGGAGAACGATCCGGCGGCGGCGGCGAGGAGGGAGATGCAGAGGGTGCGGCGCATGGCGGCAGGGCAGGCTCTTGTGGCGCGGCGAACGGGGTTCTATTGTACAGGCCGCCTCGCGGGCCGCGCGGGGCGAGGACCGCGCCCCTGGACCGGTGCCGAAGCCGCCATGTCTCGACGCTTGCATGCCATCGCTGTCACCTGCCTGACCCTCGCCCTCCCCGCCTGCGACGTCGGGTCCAGGGAGGCCCCTCTCGGCGAGGCTCCTCCGCCCCTCTCGCCCGCCCTCGCTCAGCTCAAGGATGAGCTCGGCGAGAAGGGGGAGGTCACCCGGCGGCGCCCCGGCCCGCGGAGCGGGGCGGCGACGGCGGCAGGCGGCGCGCAGGTCGCGGCGAAGGTCCTCTCGAGCCTCGCGAAGGACCCCGACGTGCCCGCCATGTCCCTCGCGGTCGAGGCCGAGGGCGCCCGGGTCACCGTGCGGGGCCGCGTGGCGACCCTGGAGCAGCTCGAGAAGACCCTCGCGCGAGCCCTCGAGGTGCCCGAGGTCGAGGAGGTCACGGTGCGCGTGACCGTGGAGCCTGACGACGGGAGCGGCGCGACGAAGGGGCTCGGGGAGGGCACCCCGCCGCAGTAGTGAGCCGAGGTTCGGGCGACGTGGAACCGGGCAGGCCCGGCGGACCACGTTCGGCCCGCCGGGCCTGCCCGCGAGCGGCGCGCTGGTTCAGGCCAGCATGAAGTTGAGGGCCGCGAAGTCGCCGGGGTTGGCCGTGGCCGCGGCGCCGTAGCCGGGGAGGATCTGCTCGCGCATCGTCGTGCTCACCCCGAAGTGCTTCTCCAGGATCTCCCAGACCACGTTCCGGTAGTCCGTCTTGCGGCGGACGTACCGCCCGCTCTGGCTGAAGAGGTCGCCCGGGGCCCAGGTCGAGGCGTCGCAGTTGTAGACGCCGCCCTTGACCTTGCCGCCGGCGGCGAAGACGACGCTCGAGTAGGCGTGGTCCGTGCCGAGGCTCCCGTTCTCGATGGAGGTCCGGCCGAACTCCGTCATGGTCATGACCACCAGGTCGCCCCAGACGGCCGAGAGGTCCTTCCGGAGGGCGGCGATGCCCTCCGCAAGGCTCTGGAGCAGGCTCCCGTGGTAGCCGTAGATCTGGCCCTGGTTCACGTGGGTGTCGAAGCCGCCGATGTTGACCCCGAGGATCTGCGCGGTGGGGATCCGCTTGAAGATCATGGCGCAGTCCATGAGCTTCTGGCCGAAGCCGTTCGTTGGGTAGGCGGAACCGTTCTCGGGGATATACGTCGTCTTGGTGATCTCGGTCATGAGGTTCACGGCCTGAACGAGCACGGTGCCCGTCTCGTAGACCTCGACGCGGCCCGTCTTCGCGGGGTAGTCCCGGGGGCCGCCGTAGAGGCCGAGGAGGCCCTTGCCGTCGGTACCCTGGGGAGCGCTCGGGAGCTGCCCCAGGAACTTCTGGACCTTCGCCGCGGTGCCCGCGAGCTTGAAGGTCCGGGGGTTCGAGATGGCGGGGACTGGACGGCGGCCGTTCAAGGCCACGAGCTCCGAGCCGGAGAGCGACGCCGCGACGAAGTCGCCCGTGTCCAGGCTGCCGGTACGGTCCAGGAGCCTGTAGAACATGCCCTCGTCGTCGTAGGGGCGGCCTGGCTGGCCGTTCTCCCAGTACTGCTGGCTGTCGAAGTGGGACTGGGACTGGCCCGAGTAGCCCACCCTGTGGATCACGGCCAGGTTCCCGTCGCCCGCCGTCCCCGTCAGGGCCGCGCTGTTGTAGATGTCCATGAGCGAGCCCATCATGGGGTGGAGCTGGGCGAAGCTCGGGACGCCGGGCGAGGCGATCCCCAGGTTGATGGCATCGTCGGGGGCGATGTAGAGCGTCGGCCGGTTCGTGTCGTTGTACTCGGGGTCGCCGCGGGGGATCACGGTGTTGACGCCGTCGTTCCCGCCGCGCAGGAAGATGAGGATCATCTTCTTGTTCGGGGCGAGCGGGGCCCCGAGGAGCGCGCGCTTCAGGAAGCGGGGGGAGAACGCGTTCAGCCCCAGCAGGGCCGAGGTCAGCGCGCCGGCCTTCAGGAATTCACGTCGGTTCCAGTTCATGTGCGTCACCTTGCGTGGTCTTCGTTTCTCGTTTCGGTCCTCATGAGCCGCCGCGCGATCACTGGAAGTCCCATTCGGGCATGCTCAGGAGGAGCTCCAGGAAGTCGCGCGTCCGGGCCTGGAAGTCCGACGTATTGGACCTCAGGAGCGTCTTGGGGTTGCCGTTTTGGTCCGTCGTGAGGAACTCGAGCAGGATGGCCTTCGAGGCCGCGCTAAGGGTCCCGTGGTACATGAGGTCGGCGAAGTAGTCGACGATCTCCTGCGCCGTGTCGAGGTCGCGGGAGTCGGAGAACCCGAGGGTGTTCCAGGTGAGCTCGGCGTTCGCGTTCTGGGCGAGGGCCTGGGCGAGCTCGATCCCCTCGCGCTTGCTCGTCGTGCTCAGGAGCTCCAGGCCGTTCTCCGGGTAGCCGTCGGGCGCGTCCCGGACGAAGAAGCGCATCTCCATGGCGTCGAGCGTGTCCTGGATCGACGTGCCCCTCACGGACGCGTCGACCAGGCGCAGCATGCTCGCCAGGAGCTCGATCGGGGTCTTGACCTTGGCGCGGTAGGCCTCGGCGGCCCAGAAGGCGCCCTGGCGGTCCCGGGCGTCGAAGAGGACCTCCAGGACCTTGCGGATGTTGCCCTTGGGGTTCGTCGAGCTCCAGGCCGCGATCATGTCGGCCAGAAGCTCGCGGAGGTAGAGGGGCGCCGTGTCCTTCGTCTGGATCGAGATCTCGTCGCTGACGAGCTTCTGGATGAGCTTGATGCAGATGAACTCCGAGGTCGAGGGGTGGCTCACCATGCCCTTCACGACGTCCAGGGCGTCCCGGAGGCCCGCCATGCCGGTGCGGCCCGCGGGGACGTTGATCTGGTAGGGCGTGCCCTGGAAGAGGGTCTTCGCGGCCACGTCGTGGTCCTCGGGCCGGAAGAAGAAGGTCCAGGCGCCGTTCCGGTCGCCGCTCTCGACGCTCCCGGGCAGGATCTCGCGGTCGAGGAGGCGCGGCAGCATCGAGAGGTCCGAGCTCGTGAGCGACCCGTTGTGGACCTGGATGGCCAGGACGTTCTGTCCCGCGACCAGGGCGCCCAGGTACCGGTTCAAGTTGTAGTACTCGGTCCCCTCGCTGACCTCGTGGGTCTCCTCGGCGAGCTTGTTGAAGGCCGGCGGGCTCCCCGAGTCCTCGAGGCTCTCCGAGCGGGCGACCTCGACGCCGTTCAAGTAGGCGATGAAGCCGTCGTCGTAGCCCACCTCGAGGATGAGGCTCTTGAAACCGAAGGGGTCGGTCACGTTGAACGTGCGCCGGAGGTAGACCGAGCGGTAGTTGCCCTGCATGTCCGAGAGGACCGTGGCGTCGTCGCCGTCGCCGTAGCCGATCCCCGTGGACCCGTTGAGCCAGGCCGCGTCGTTGAAGCCGACCTTGGTCCACTCGGTCGTGGCGGCGCTCGTGGCGGGGTCGGGCGAGGGCTCCTGAGTCCCCTTGAAGTACTTCCAGCCCGAGCCGAGGCCCAGGACCACCGTGTCCGTGTACCGGACGCCGCAGTCCGTGGGCGGGCTCTCGGCGCTCGCCGGGAAGGGCTTCGCCTGGTCCGGGGCCACCTTGCAGACGCTCCAGCCCGTGAAGCACTTCGCGAGCTGCTCGATGTCCTTCTGGGTGTAGCGGTTGTCCACGCCGAAGGCGAAGAGCTCGAGGATCTCGCGGGCGTAGTTCTCGTTGGGCTCCGTGTTCTTGTTGAGCACGTTGTCCAGGTAGATCACCTGGGGCACGCTCGAGGCGCTGTAGAGGAGCAGGTCGCCGAAGTTCCCGAGCGCGTTGTCGTAGAAGAACTTGTACTCCTGGTACTCGACTTGGGCCGCCTCCTCCTGAGCCTGGGCCGGGCTCATGGCGTCGGAGGCGTCGGAGTTCTGCAGGGCGTCGAAGTACTCGGCGACCTTCTCCGAGTCCGTCGTCAGGTGGTTCTCCCAGAAGAGACCCAGGGCCTCCTGGAGCTGCCGGTCCGAGAGGGCGGCCCTCTGGAGGACGTAGGCCTGGAGGTCCTTGATCGACTTCGGGACCCTGACGGGGTCCCCCGGGAGCACCTCACGGCTCAGGATCTCGGGGATCATGGTCAGGTCCGAGCTGCCGAGGGAGGTGTTGTGGACCTGGATCGCGAGGACGTTGGTCCCGGCGACGAGGAGGCTCTTCCGGGCCGTGATGTCGATGTCCTCCGGGGACCCGGCATCGTGGGACGTCGCCAGGGCGTTGAAGGCCGGGTTGGCGGGAAGGCCCTTCCGGGCGATTTCGGTCCCGTTCAGGTAGGCCGCGAAGCCGTCGTCGTAGTCCACGCGGAAGATCAGGTCCTTGACGCCGGCGAGGTCCGCGACCTGGAACCGGGCGCGGACGTAGACCGAGGCGTAGCCGGGCTGCGACTCGTCCTCGGGCGTCATGGGGTCGTCGGCTCTCTGCCGCATGTCGGCGAGCACCGTGGCGTCGTCGCCGTCGCCGTAGCCGATGCCCGTCGCCCCCACGAGCCACGAGGCGTCATCGAAGCCGCTCGACCTCCAGTCCGCCGGAGGCGCCTGGGTGCCCTTGGAGTACCGGATGACGGCGTTCTCGGCCAAGAGGAACGTGTCCCTCGTCGGGACCACGGACTTGAAGTGCTCCGTCTCGAGGGCCGCCAGGGCCGACGGGCTCGACTCGACGATCGTCTCCGGGTGGAGCTGCTCGTCGATGTAGGCCTCGAGGCCGACCATCTGGATGTGGTCGATCGCGCTCTGCTTCGGGCCGAAGCCGAGCCGGTTGAGGACGTGCCCGATGTCCTTCAAGGTGTCCGTCGAGGGCGCAATGGGCCGCGCCGAGACCTCGGTCGAGAAGGGGCTCTCCTCGTCGTCCGAGTCCACGGCGGTCACCTTGTAGTAATAGACCGTCCCGTTCGTGACGGCTGCGTCGATGTAGCTCGACGCGGGGAGGAGGGTGCTGTTCAGCTTCGCGTGGCCCGACCCCGGCGTCGTCGAGCGGTAGACGTTGTACCCGCGGACGTCCGCCTCGGGGTTGTTCGCCCAGTCCAGGGTTACCTGGCCGTTCCCGGCGGTGGCCGTGAGGCCCGTCGGGGCCGAGGGCGGCGTGGGGGCCACGACGCAGCCCGGACCGTCGTAGACGGCGCAGGTCAGCCCGTCCACCGTGGGGTCCGGGCCGCAGGTCGACGGGCCCGGGGCCGCCGGCGGCGCGCCGCCGATGAACATGAAGTTGAGCGTGCTCACGCCGTCGGAGAGGTCGACCTTCCCGTCGTCGTTCGTGTCGGCGGCGTCGTCGCACTTGAGGCTCGTCGGGCTCCCGAGGAACAGGTACCCGAAGGTCTGGATCGCATCGGCCATCTCGAGCGCGCCGTTCGTGTTGACGTCGCCGCGCCGGAAGTCCGCGGCCCGGGCTTCGCTCGTGCAGAGCGCCGCGAGACCCAGGCCGCCCACCATGCCCGCGACGGCGAGCGCCCTGCGCGTGCGTGGGGCGGCTCGCAACCTGAGGACGGCTAAACCCATGAATCCACCTCCGGTGAAGACTCCTTGAACCAACGATGACACCTGGACCCTTGGATGCAGAGACCGACCCGACGCCCGAGTCACGACCAGGACAGGATACCGGGGTCCGGGGGCGGGGCATAGCTCTTTTTCGAGCCTCGAGCCCGACCGGACCGGTCTGCCCGCCCCGGGACTACCCCTCGCCCTCGCCGTCAGTCTCCTTGCCCGCGCCGGGGACCGAGATGAGCTTGCGCTCTCTCCGGATCTGCTGCGTGAGGTTCTTGTCGCCGAGGCCCCTCTGGCCCGTGAAGATCTCGTAGGCGTAGCGCATCTGCCGGGCGCTCACGCGCGGGTCGAGGCCGCCAGGGGGTCCCACCCCGAGGGCCGGCACGCCCAGGCTATCCGCGGGCGGCGACCCCGGGTCCTTCTTGAGGGCGAGGAGGGCCCCGCGGACGGCCAGGAACACGTTGACCGTTCCCTCGATGTGCCTCGGGACCCGGAAGATCGGCGCATAGACGAGCGTCTTGGGCAGCGCCGGGAGGCGCAGGACGATGGCCTGGCCCACGAGGAGCTCCCCGTCGTGCTCCGAGCGCACCCTGCGCCGGAGCTCCTCCTCGACGGCCCACCCGTGCCGCTCGAGGACCTCGAGGCCGAGCCCGCTGTCGAGGAAGCCGAAGGAGCTCCCGGGGAGCAGCACGGCCTCGGCGGGGCCGTCGAGGACGGGAGCCTGCCGGACCTCGACCTCGGGGCGCTTCGCGAACTGGGCGGTCCAGGCCGCGAGGGCCTCCGGGGCGGTATCGCAGAGGATGAGCCTCATGGCCGGGGCATCGTAGCAAATCTCGGCGCGCCAGGGTAGGCTGCACCCGTGGCCGCGCCCTCCGACTACGAAGGCCTCCAGTCCCACGTCCGGGGCCTCGCCCTGCCCGAGCTCGAGACCTGGGAGAACCAGTACCCCGATCGGGACTACCACGTCCGGATCGAGATCCCTGAGCTCACCTGCATCTGCCCCAAGACGGGCCTCCCGGACTTCGCCACGATCACGATCGACTACGTCCCGGGGGACCGCTGCGTGGAGCTCAAGAGCCTGAAGCTCTACATCGTGGCCTTCCGGAACGTGGGGATCTTCCACGAGCACGTCGTGAACCGGATCCTCGACGACTTCCTGAAGGC
>JACQVW010000481.1 GCA_016209535.1 Planctomycetota bacterium
CGCAGCCTTCCCAGTCCGGGTAGGACCAGCCGGCGATGCCGAAGGCGACGGGGAGGGCCATACCGACCAGGATAACCTCCCGGGCGGCCCCTGCCGCGAGCGGCGCCGCCGGCTAACCCCCCGACCGCGCCAGCCGCACGGCGCCCGGCGCCTTCAGGTCGAACCTCAGCGTGCCCGCGAAGGTCGCGGCGAGGGTGCCGCGGTAGGAGCCATCCACGTGGAGGTCATAGGCCGCCTGCGGCACGGCCCCCAGGACCAGGTGCGAGCTCTCGCTCCGCGGGCTCGAGTACTCGATCACCTCGGGCGGGCTCCCGGCGTCGAAGAGGACCGTCCACTGGCCCACGCGGCAGCCTTGCAAGGGGCCGGCCTCGAAGGCCTCCGGCTCCGCGGGCCGGGGCGCATCGGCATCGCCCGGGTAGAGCACGTGGAGGAACCGGTCTTCGCTCCGCGCGCCACGGGGCGAGACCTCGAGGCGCCAGGAGCCCGCCTCCTCCATCTCCTGCGGCGGGCGCACCGTCGGGAAGTTCCTGCCGTTGACCCAGTACTCCTTCCCGGGACCGCCCACGAGCCGCAGCTCGGCGTCCCGGGGCGCGAGCGTGGCCTGGTAGAGCCTCCCGCCGCCGTTCTTCGCCGTGAGCCAGCGCCCCTCGACCTCGGGCTTGTTGACCGTGTGAAGGAGGTACGTCTTCCGGAACGCTGGCCTCGTGGCCACGACGTCGTCGAAGACCACGGCCACGGGGTGGTCCCACCCGCTCACGCTCTTCAGCCAGAGGAAGTGCCGGAAGAGCTTCTTGAGCTTCTTCCGGCTGTAGGATGGGCCGCCGTTCCCCACGACGTAGGTGTGGTCCTCGGCGTCCTCCCAGCGGGTCACGCCACCGAGACGGTAGCCGTCGGCCCGGCGCACCGTGTCCTCGGCGCGGGCGGGCCAGTGCCGGGGTGCGTCCTCGCCCGCCACGAGCCACCGCTGGCCTCCGTCGTTCACGTGCGCGGTGCCGTAGAGGCTGAAGACCTCGTCGGGATCGAAAACGAGGATGCCGTTGTGAGCCACCGTACGCGTGTAGTAGTTGTCGCGGTGCTTCGAGTCGAAGTCGTCGTAGATCCCGCTGTCGATGGCGAGCCCCCCCATGTAGAAGAGCGTGAAGCTGCAGTTGTCGCGGTGCGTGTGGCCGAGGGTGTAGGCCTCGGCGGAGCGGAAGTGGGCGATGGCGGCGTCGCGGTCCCAGGACTCCCGCATGATGGCCACGCCGACCTGGCGGAAGAGGCGCGACGTGGGCCCCGAGGGGGGCTCCGGCTCGACGCCGGGGTCGCGCCAAAGGAGGTCGAAGACGGCCTGCGGGCCCCACGGCGGCGTCACCTCGGCGACGCGCTCCGCGAGCCACTGGCCGCGGGAGCTGCCGTACTCCTTCGCGAGGAGGAGCCCGTGGTGGCGGTTCTGGTGGTTGAGCCCGTTGAAGATGCGCACATCGCCTTCGCGGATGAAGGTGCCGTCGCCGCGGAGGCCGTAGAGGAACCAGTCGAGGACGCCCTCGCACCAGCTTCGCTCCTCCTGGAAGAGGTCCTGTCCCGTCGCGCTGCGCCAGGCAGCGAAGAACTCGAGCTCGAAGGGGAGGACGTACGTGGTGTACCACCAGCCCTTGGAGCTGCCGCCATCGGAGCCCGCGAAGCGGCGCCAGGTGGCGAGGAACCCGCTGCGGTAGTCGGCGAAGGCGTCGTCGGCGAGCTTCGCCGCAGCCGGGTGGTGGCCGTAGGCGGCCAGGGCCCCGAGGATCAGGGATTTCTGGTTGCCGTGCGTCTGGCCCGTGACGAACTCGTGGTCCCGGTTGCTGCCGGCGAGGGCCAGGCAGTTGCGCACGAGGGCCTTCAAGATCGCGGACCTCTCAGCCTCCGAGAGGTCGTCATGGAGCCAGTCGAAGACGTAGGCCAGCCCCTCGACGGAGGCCCGGACGTCGTCCCCGGGTCCGTTCTCCACGAGGTAGAGGGCGCCCTCGATCGCCCTCTTCCGGCAGTGCTTGCGGCCGCCCACGAGGCCCAGGAACGAGAAGGCGCGGAGGTTCCCGTCCACGTTGGAGGTGCCGGCGAGCTCCCGGATGGGCTCGTCCAGGCGCGCGTCGCACCACTGGACGATCTCCTTCCAGAGCGCCTCGGTCGCGCCGCCATCCTCGATGGAGCGGCGAATCTCCGGGATGTCCCTCGCCGTGAGGAAGAGGCGCGGGTGGTCATCCCGCACGGAGTAGCCGGGGTCGTCGAGCGTCGGGAACGAGAAGACCTCGGAGCTCGCGGACAAGAGGCCCGAGGCGGCGTCCGAGCGGGCCTCGAGGTGGTAGGTGGTGCCCGCAGCGAGGCCCTTGAGGAGGGCTCTGTGCTGGGTCGCCGACTCCTCGAGGACGACGTCGCCCCCGAGGAGGGCCTCGTCGATCCCGAGCCGCACCCGGGTCGTCGAGGGGTACGGGGTGTCCCAGGAGACCATGGCGCTGTGGGGTGAGAGCACCGTGACCTCGAGGCCGCGGATCTCGAGCGCTCCCGTGCCCTCGACGCAGCTCGTCACCTCGGGCGGAAGGGGAGGGAGCTCCTTGCCCAGCTCGAAGATGTGCTCCACGATCGCGACCGCGTCCGCGTAGTTGACGCGCCCGTCCCGGTTGGTGTCGGCGGCGGTCCTGCAGATCCCGAGCCTGCCCAAGGCGAGGTGCTCGAAGAGGCGGGCGACATCGGAGACGTCCACGCGGCCGTCGTGGTTGACGTCACCAGGCTTCGGGGGCTCGGCAAGGGCGGCGCCCGCCACGGCAAGAAGCACGATGGACCCACGAACGACCCCCCCGAGCCTGATCCCTTGGCTCTTCAAGAGGCACCTCTGTTGTCTGTGGTCGACGCGGGAAGCGATGCGGCGGTGTACGCTGGCAGGAAACCCAGCTCTCCTTTTTCCTTTGAGACCCGGCGGCGTCCCGCGTGCGCCGTCACGGAACCCAAATCAAGCGGCCCGATTGTGCCGGAGCCCCGAGTTTCTGCAAAGGAAAAACCGGGCGTGGTTCAACGCCGGGTAACACCCGGCTATGAACCACGCCGAAAAACCTGGCGTCTTGCTGCCTCTTGGTAGGACGGACTGCACTGTTTATGGTCTGCCTTTCGCACGCCATTCAACCTGACACTGGGAGGGCAAGAACAATGAGTTGGCGGCCAGAAGCGGGTCTGATAGAATCGGCGGCTCGAGGGCTGCCTTTTTGCACAGTATGGCGGCAGGACCCTCAAGCACCCGAATCCCCATGGACCGACAGACCACCGACTCGAGGACCCCCCTTGGGCGGCACGCGAGGAAGGCCCCCTCGGACGGCGGCCCGGCGACCCGGCCGGCTCCCGAGATCGACGCCAAGCTCGACAGCCGGCTCTCGATCCTCCAGGAGATCAGCCTCGGTCTCAACTCGACCCTCGACCCCGACAAGCTCATCGAGCTCATCCTCGACCTCAGCATCCGGTACACCGGGGCGACCACGGGGTCGGTGATCCTCATCACCGAGGACCGCCGCCTCGCCATCGTGGCGGCGAGAGGCCTCGGGGCCAACGTGAAGGAGGAGGTGCGCCTGAGGGTGGGGGAGGGCATCACGGGCTGGGTCGCTCAGCACGGCAAGCCCCTCAGCGTCCCGGACGTCTCCAAGGACACGCGTTACGTGATGGTGAAGGAGCACATCCGGAGCGAGCTCGCCGTCCCCATGGTCCTCAACAAGAGGACGATCGGGGTGATCAGCGTCGACAGCACGACGATCGCGAACTTCACCGACGAGGACCTCCAGCTCCTGAGCATCGTCGGCACCCAGGCCGCGCAGATCCTCGAGAACGCCAGGGGCTTCTCTCGCCTCCAGAGGCAGGCGAGGCGCGACGAGACCATCCTCGAGGTCAGCCAGGCCATCGGCTCGACCCTCCAGCTCGAGGACCTGTTCAAGGACATCCTCGAGATCCTCGCGCGTCGCTGCCAGATGACGCGCGGCTTCCTCGTCCTGGGCCGCCCCGAGACGGACGAGCTCGCGATCGAGATGGCCTACGGCATGACGCCCGAGGAGATCGCCAAGGGACGGTACCGGAAAGGCGAGGGGATCATCGGCACCGTCTTCGGCACGGGCAAGCCCTACGCCGCGGAGGACATCCGGAAGGACCCGGCCTACCTCGGCAGGACGGGCGCCTTCCGCGCGACGGAGGAGCAGCTCTCGCTCCTGGCGACGCCCGTCCTCCTCGAGGACGAGGTCGTCGGCGTCTTCGGGGTCGCCAAGGTCTTCCCGGGCCATGCGGAGCTCGAGGAGGACATGGGGCTCCTTCAGATCGTGGCCAGCACGCTCTCGCAGGCCGTCAGGATCTATCGCGGGGTCGCCCAGGAGAAGGCGCAGCTCATCCAGGAGAACCGGCTGCTGCGCGAGGAGCTGGGGACCCGCTACCGTTTCGACAACATCGTGGGCTCGAGCCCCGCCATGCAGAAGGTCTTCGCCGTGGTCTCGAACGTCGCCCCGACGCGCTCCACGGTCTTGATCCGGGGCGAGAGCGGCACGGGGAAGGAGCTGATCGCGCACGCGATCCACTTCAACAGCCCCCGGCGCGACCGTCCCTTCGTGCGCGTGAACTGCGCCGCGATCCCCGAGCACCTCCTCGAGGCCGAGCTCTTCGGGCACGTGAAGGGCTCCTTCACGGGCGCCGTCTCGGACCGGAAGGGCAAGTTCGTCCTCGCCGACTGCGGCACGATCTTCCTCGACGAGATCGGAGACATGAGCCCGCTCCTCCAGGCGAAGATCCTGCGCGTCCTGCAGGAGCGCGAGGTGGAGGCCGTGGGCTCCGAGGAGATCGTCAAGGTGGACGTGCGCGTCATCGCCGCGACGCACCAGGACCTCGAGGATCTCATCGCCCAGAAGAAGTTCCGCGAGGACCTCTACTAC
>JACQVW010000483.1 GCA_016209535.1 Planctomycetota bacterium
AGGCCAGCTCGAGCACGAGGTCCCCCTCCTGGACCGCCAGGGAGGCCGTGAGGAGCTCGCTCCCCCCCAGCGCCCCGAGCCAGCCGCCCAGGAGGAGGCTCGCCGGGCCGTTCTCGGCCTTGTCGGGCACGTGGAAGTTGGGGATGAACTGCGGGCGCACGGCGATCGAGGCGAGGGCGCCGCCCGGATCCCCGGCCTTCTGGAAGAGGGCCGAGCTCTTCACGGAGCCCGAGGCCTTGCCGGCCGCGAGGTCCACGACGCGCTCGAGGGCGCTCGCCGAGCTCGAGACCGCGAGGACCTCGCCGATGGTCAGGAGGGACACCTTCCCGGCGAACGTCTCGATGGTGCGGCCCTCACGCTCGGTCTTCGTCGAGTCGAGGAAGACGCCGCGCTGCTCGACGGCGCTCCGGATCGACCTCAGGGTCTCCTCGAGCTGCTTCTCGCCCGCGGCCCGCGTGAGGACGATGACCTCGGGTCCCATGAAGCCGAAGCGGGCGCCCACGAGCACCTCCCTGCCGAGGATGGTCTTGAAGAGCTCGAGGGGATCCTTGCCCGTGGCGTTCCGGAGCTCCTCCAGCCCATGCTCGAACCTCCGCCAGGGCTCCTGGGCGAGGAGGTGCTTCACTGCCTCGAGGGACTCGAGCCGGCGCCTCAGGTCCGACTTGAGGAGGTCCTCGAGCCTCGCGCCGAGCCCCGAGAGCCTTGCGTAGCCCACGACGTCGTCGGGCATCCAGGTCTCGAGGGGCGGCGCATCGGCGCCGGGGAGGGGAAGAGCCACGCTGCCGAGCAGGAAGAGGAGCGTGATGGACGCGCGAGAGAGCACCATGGGGACCTCCGATCGAGTTTTCGCCCGGGCGGCCCGTTGCCGCCGTTCACGGTGGCCATTCTGCTCCGACGGTCCGGCGAAGCACAGTCGCAAGCTGTCTTGAGTTGTCGGGGCTTGTCACAGCGCCGCGAACCCCCGCTCCAGGTCCGCCCAGAGGTCCCCGGGATCCTCGAGGCCCACGGAGAGCCGGATCAGGTCCGGCGGGATGTCGGGCCTCGGGTCGTCCGCGGCGCAGCCTGCGGCCACCAGCGCGCTCGGGAGGACCAGGCTCTCGAACCCTCCCCAGGACACCCCGAGGCGGAAGATTCCTAGGGCGTCGGCGAACCGCCGCACGTCGCCCCGGAGCCGGAAGGAGAAGAGCCCGCTCGAGCCCGAGAACTGCCGCTTCCAGAGGGCGTGGCCCGGGAAGAACGGCAGGGCCGGGTGGAGCACCTCGGCGACGCGGTCGTGGACGAGGAGCTGCCGCGCCAGGAGGAACGCGCTCTCGCCGTGCCGCTGCATGCGGAGGGGCAGCGTGCGAAGTCCGCGCACGGCCAGGAAGGCGTCCTCGGGCGACAGGGAAGCCCCGAGGAGGATGGCCGTGGACCGCACCCTCTCGAGGAGGTCGCGCCGCCCCGCGGCCACTCCCAGGAGGATGTCCGAGTGCCCGCCGATGTACTTCGTGCCCGAGTGGACCGCCATGTCGATCCCGAGGCGCGCCGGCTGGAGGAAGATCGGCGAAGCCCAGGAGTTGTCCGAGATCGTGGGGATGCCCTTCGCGCGGCCCACGCGCGCCACGGCCTCGAGGTCGATCACCTCGAAGGTGATGCTCGCGGGCGACTCGACGTAGATGAGGCGCGTCCGGGGCCGCAGGTGGCGCTCGAGGTCCCCCACCTCCTCGGGCGGGAGGAACGTCACCTCGACCCCCATCCGGCGGAGGAGCCCCCGGGCCAGGCTCAGCGTGGGCGCGTAGGCCTTCGAGAGGAGGACCAGGTGGTCCCCGCTCCCGAGGAAGGCCAGGAGGACGGCGCTGATGGCCCCCATGCCCGAGGCGAGGGCGATCGCGTCCTCGGCCCCCTCCAGGTCCGCGAGCTTCTCCTCGAGGACCCTCACCGTGGGATTCGAGACGCGGCTGTAGAGGTGGCGCTCCCGGCCCCCCCGGAAGGCCTTCTCGAAGGAGGCGCAGTCGGGGAAGGTGAAGAGGCTCGTGCGGTAGATGGGCGGCCCGACGCTCCCGAGGCTCCTTTCCCTGTCCTCCCCGTGGTGCTGGATGCGTGTGTCGCGGTGCATGGGCGGGCATCCTCTCGCCCGCACCGGCCGGACGCAAGGGCCGGGAGACCATTGTCTTCCGCACTTCGACCCCGTAAAGTGGGCCTCCATGGGTTCGGGATGCGGAGGAGCCTCGCGAGAGGTCTCGAGGGGTCTTCCGCGGACAGATCGACTTCGCTGGAGAGCCTCATGGGCATGAACTTCCGTACGAAGGGCCTCGCCTCGGTCCTGCTCGCCGTCCTCGCCGTGCTCGGTAAGCCGGCGCAGGGAATCACGATCTCGGAGATCTCCTACAACCCCGGCGGGGGCCCCTCGGGGGACTCCCTGGAGTTCGTCGAGGTCACCAACGACTCCCACATGCCCTTCGACCTCTCGGGCTGCTACTTCGCCCGCGGGATCGAGTTCGTCTTCCCCGAGGGCACGTTCCTGAGGGGGCGAGAGGCCATCGCCGTCTGCGCGAACGCGGCGCTCCTGGAGGCTCAGTTCCCCGAGGCCAACGCCATCGGCGACTTCGCGGGCCGCCTCGACTCGAACGGAGAGACCATCACGCTCGCGACGCCGTCGGGGGCGCCCCTCGCCGAGGTGCGGTACAACGACCGCGCTCCCTGGCCCGCGGTGCCGAACGGGAGCGGGTACACGCTCTCGCTGCGAAGGCCCTTCGATCCCCCCGGCGACCCGGCGAGCTGGACCTGGAGCGGAGCCCGCGGCGGCACGCCGGGCGCCGAGAACTTCCCGCCGCCCACCATCGTGAGCCACGAGGTCTTCCCCGAGGGGACTGCGTGGCGGTACCGGAAGAGCTGGAACCCGGAGACCCAGACGCCGGAGGACTTCTCGAGCCCCCCCGGCGCCTGGCGCGAGCCCGCGTTCGATGACGCCGCCTGGCCCGAGGGGCCCGCTCCCGTCGGCTTCGGGGAGACGGAGATCGCCACCGTCCTCGACGACATGGCCGACCGGTACATCTCCTTCGCCTTGCGCAAGCGGTTCCAGATCAGTGAGGCCCAGCTCCAGGAGATGGTGTCGCTCACGCTCGCCGTGCGGGTGGACGACGGCTGCGTCGCCTACCTGAACGGCGTCGAGATCGGCCGCACCAACCTCGCCGGCGACCCGGGCTCCGACGTGCCTTACGGCGCCGCGGCGTCGCTCTCGCGGGAGCTGAAGACGACGAAGCCGATCGTGTTCACTATCCCCAGGGAGAAGACTCGGGCCGGCGAGAACGTCCTCGCCGTCCAGGTGCACAACAAGGCCGTCGGCGGCACGGGGGCCGACGCGGGCTTCGCGTCGGTCCTGGCCTACCAGACCCTCGTGATCCACGCGAGCATGCCGTCGCCGAGCCTCGTCTTGAACGAGGTCATCTCCCGCGCGCCCCCCGCCGAGCGCGGCCTCGAGGTCTTCAACACGCTCCGGCAGCCGGTCGATGCGAGCGGCTTCAAGGTCGCCCCCGGCGCCGACGGGGCGACGAGCTACGCGTTCCCGCCGGGGACCCTGGTGCCGGCCCGCGGCTTCCTGCAGGTGCCCGAGTCGGCCCTCGGCTTCAGCCTCGCGGCCCCGGAGACGACCCTGTTCCTCCTCGACTCGGGCGGCGACCCGCTGGACGCCGTGATCGTCGAGGACCCCGTAGCCCTGCCGGCGGTGGCTCAGAGCCACGCCCGCCACCCCGACGCGAGTCCCCGGTGGTGGATCTCGACCCGTCCCAGCCCCGGGGCCCCAAACCGGGTCGACGTGGAGCAGGACCTCGTGTTGAACGAGATCCACTACAACCCCAAGATCAGTCTCGCCGACCGCGGCTGGGCTCCCGACCCCGACACGTCCCGAGGGGAGCTCGTCGAGGTCTTCAACCGCTCGGCGAGGACCATCGCCCTCGACGGGTTCCGGCTCTCGTCGGGATTCAACTACGCCTTTCCTCCTGGCTCGTCCATCGCCCCGGGAGGGTTCCTCGTCGTGGCGAGGAGCCCCAAGTACATCCGCGAGACCTACGGCCTCCCGCCGGAGCAGGTGCTCGGGCCCGCCGACACGGCCACGCAGGAAGAGCTCGACGCGTTCGGGACCCTGAGGAACGGCGGCGAGACGGTCCGGCTCGTGGACTCCCTCGGGAACGTGGCCGACGAGGTCACGTACCGGGAAGAGGGGGAGTGGGACGAGCTGGCCGACGGGGGCGGCTCGAGCCTCGAGCTCATCGACCCCACGCAGGACAACGGGTCCCCGCATGCCTGGGCGGCGAGCTTCGAGGCCGCGGCGGCCCCCTGGACCGAGATCAGCTACGAGGCGAACCACGTCACGAACCTCGTCCCCCCCCCCATGGAGTCGGAGCTCCACATCTACCTGATCTCCGAGGGCGTCTGCCTCCTCGACGGCATCTCGCTCACGCAAGGGGAGCCCCCGGTGGAGGTGATCCCCAACGGGGGCTTCGAGGCGGACACGAGGCCGTGGCGCCTCGCGGGCACCCACATCCGCTCCCAGCGCACGACCGACGAGGCCAAGGAGGGGAGCGCCTGCCTCCGCATGGTCGCGACGGGCTCCGGCGACAACCGCGTGAACAGGATCGAGGTGGACACGACGCCCCAGCTCAAGGCGGGGAAGGTGAAGCTCCGCATGTGGGCCCGCTGGGTCGAGGGATGCAACGCGCTCCACGTGAGCGGCTACAACAACTCCTTCGGGAAGACCGTCTGGCTCCCCGTGCCTGCCGCGACGGGCACCCCCGGCCGGGAGAACAGCGCGCGCGTGCGGCTCAGGACGCAGGCGGGCTCCGACAACCTGGGCCCCGTGATCTCGCGGGTGAGCCACGAGCCGGCGGTGCCCGGTGCGGGCGAGACGGTCCTCGTGCGGGCCACGGTGACGGACCAGGACGGCCTGGAGTCCGTCGAGGTGCTCTACCAGAAGGACGCGGCGGCGGCCTTCGAGAGGGCCCCCATGCTCGACGACGGCGCCCATGAGGACGGGGAGGCTGGCGACGGCGTGTACGCGGGCGAGATCCCCGGCTACGCGCTCAAGACCCTCGTGAACTTCATGGTCGAGGCGAAGGACAAGGGCGGGCGCACGCGGACCTTCCCCCGCCTGGCCCCGGAGCGGACCCTCACCTACATTGCCGACGACAAGATCGAGTCGCCCCTCTTCCGGTACCGCCTCCTCTGCAATCAGAAGAACTTGAACACGCCCAACACTGGCCTCGCCCGGCGCCTCCTGCACTCCGACGAGCTCGTCCGGGGGACGTTCGTCTTCGACGAGTCGGAGGTCTACTACGATATCGGGCTCCGGTACCGAGGGAGCCCCTGGAACCGGCCTCCGGACCCGAAGATGTTCCGCATCCGGTTCAACGGCGACAAGCCTTTCCTGGACGGCGTGAAGAGGATCAACGTGAGCCGTTACGGGACCGCCCAGAACGAGGGCACGTCCTACCACCTCCTCTACAAGGCCGGGACCGCGAGCGCGCCCGTCCCCCACTCCCCGCGCTACCACTACATCTCCATGAAGTTCAACGGCGTCGCGCACGGCACCACCATGTCCGAGATCCGCCCCATCGACGGCTCCTACACGCGGTTCAACTGGCCGCATGACCCGGACGGGGAGGCCTGGAAGGTCACGGGCAAGCTCGCCTTCAGCGACGCGGGCCAGATGGCGGGAAGCGGGCCCGACTGGACGCAGTTCAAGGCCTACACCACGGGCCCCGAGCCGGGCGTGCTCTCCAAGGAGAACGCACGGTACTACTTCAACACGACGCTCCGGAACGACGAGGACATCTTCGACCCCCTCCTGGGCCTCCTCAGGGTCATGGACCGGGCGACGACGCCCGACGCCGAGTACGACGTGAGGATCGCCGAGGTGATGCAGGTCGAGTCGTCCCTCCGCGTCTTCGCCGTGCGGTCCCTCCTCGCCGACTGGGACACGATCGACATCGGGAACGGGCAGAACGCGTACATCTACCACGCGCCGATCGAGGGCAGGAGCTACCTCGTCCCCTGGGACATGGACCACACCTTTGAGCGCAGCGACGTGGCGATCGCGCCCACGGGGGGGGTCAACGGGTTCCGGCGCCTGATCGGCAGGCCGGTCTACAAGCGCATGTACGCCCGCATCCTGGCCGAGCTCAACGCGACGTCCTGGTCGCAGCCGTACGTGACGCAGTGGACTACCCTCGTGGCCGAATCGAGGGGGCCGAACGGCTCCGGCAACGCGAGCTTCATCAACGGCCGCCGCGGCCAGGTGACGACCTTCATCCGGACCGGCATGAACGTGCCCTTCAAGGTCACCACGCCGACCCCCTCGGGTGCGCCCTCGGCGACCGCGACCGTCGCGGGCACGGCGGGCCTGGAGGTCGCGCACGTCTTCGCCTCCGTGAACGGCGACGCCCCCGTCGAGGCCGACGCCGCATGGAGCACGCCGCGCGGCCAGACCAACGCGATCCCCACGATCTGGCAGATCCAGGTGGGAGGCCTCGTCGCGGGCAGGAACACGGTGGAGGTGCTCGGCTTCACGGGCGACGGGGACCTGATCGACTCGGGGGCCATCGAGGTCTACGACACGACGGGCTGGCAGGCTCCGGCGGTCACGAGCGTGAGCCCCCCCTCGGGCCCCCTCGGCGGCGGCACGCCGATCTCCGTGCAGGGCTCCGGGTTCCAGCCCGGCGTCCGCGTCGAGATCGGCGGGAAGCCCGCCCTCGAGGTCGCGCTCCTCTCAGCGGGCGAGGCCGCGGTCAAGACGCCCGACGCCGCCCAGGCCGGGCCGGCGGACGTGGTCGTGACGAACCTCGATGGCCAGGCGGCCACGCTGCCCGGCGGCTTCTCCTACGGCGCGGGCGCCTTCCGCCGAGGCGAGGTCGACGGCGCGGAGGGGATCAACCTCACCGATGCGGTCGCCGTGCTGGGCTTCCTCTTCCAGGGCCGCTCGATCGGCTGCGAGGACGCGGCCGACATCGACGACTCGGGCGCCGTGAACCTCACTGACGCCGTGGTCTTGCTCCTTCACCTCTTCCAGGGTGGCGCGGCGCCCCCCGAGCCGTTCGACCAGGCGGGCGCGGACCCGACGCCGGACGACCTCGGCTGCGGAGGGTAGGCGCGGTCACGCGCCCGGCTTCCTCTTCGGCTCGGCTCCGGCACCGCCGCCGGCCGCGCCCTCCTTCTTGACGAGGAGGATCTTGTCGATCAGGAAGTCGAAGGCCCTTCCAGCGCCGAGCTGGATCTGGAAGTGCGTGACGCTCGCGAGGCTCGGGCTCCCCTGGGGCTGGAAGTCGGTCAGGGGGATGCGGACCTTCTGCCAGCGGCCCGTCGAGCCCGCGATCTTCACGGCGGCCCGGTAGAAGTCCGATGGGGCAGCCCCGCTGCTCTTCTTCGCAGACTTCTTCTTCTTCGCGGCCGCCTTGGGGTCGCCGCAGGCGATTATGGCCTCGGGTACGGGCGGCGGCGTCGTGACGTTGACCCAGAGCTCCAGGGCCTCGATCCTGGACCAGTCGCTCGGGACGCCGACGACCTTCAAGGCGGCGGCCTTCCGCTCCTTCGTGTTCGTCCACCGCAGGCAGGTCGTCCCGTCGAGGAGGAGCTTGGGGTCGGTCACGAAGGTCTTCCCGAAGGCCGCGGTGTACTCGCCCGAGGGGGTATCGAAGCTCTCGACGACCACGAAGATCTGCGCCTCGATCTCGGCGAGGAGGGCCTTGAAGCCCTCCTCGATGGGAGTCCCCTTGTACCTGCGGAGGTAGCCCTCCGTCTCCTGGTACGCCTGCTGGAGCAGCTTCTGCTTCACGCGCAGCTTGCAGCGCTCGAGCATCTGGGCTCCGCCCGCGGCCTGGACCCATGCCTCTACCGCGTCCTTGTCCTCCGGCGTCCTTGCGTCGCCCTTCACCTTCTTGAAGAGGGCCTCCGCGTCCTTGTGCTTGCCTTCGGCGTAGAGGCCCTTCGCCTTCTCGAACTCCGCCTTCGAGGCGTCCTTCTTGAACTCCGGCTCCCTCGCCGCGGGGGCCGGCGCCTCGTCCTCCTTGCCCGCGCCTGGATCGGCGGGCGGGGCTTCAGGGGGCGGCTCCTCCTGCGCCCGGGCTGCGCTGCCCAGCACGAGGACGACGATCAGCGCGACGGCTCTCTGGAAGCTCCTGCTCATGGTTCGAGTTCCTCCGAAGGCACCGAGTGGACCCCAAGTGCCTTGAAGTTACCCGCCGGGTTTCGGCTCCGCCAGCCCATTCGAGGCTCGCCCCCCGCGTCAGGGCCGCCCTCACTCCCTGCGCCCCAGGGCGCAGAGGAGGGAGACGCCGAAGGGGAGCGGGTTCACGGCGTCGAGCCACCGCGAGAGCGGGATCGCGAAGCGCGCGTAGAGGGAGAGCTGGGCCTCGGGCAGCGTGGCGCGGCGCAGGACCTTGCCGTTCAGCCACCAGCCCAGCGCCGCCAGCGGGTTGAAGTGCCGGAGGCGGAGCACCTCGAGGCCCGCGGCGCCCGCGAGCTCGCGCAGGTCGCGCCGCCGGTAGCGGCGGAAGTGGGAGAGGCTCCGGTCGAGCCCCGAGTAGAGGAAGGGGTGGGCGGGCACGAGGATCAGAGCCACTCCCGCACGGCGCAGCATGCGCCGGAAGTTCTCGAGGACGCGACGGTGGTCCTCGATGTGCTCGAGGACGTTCGAGGAGACGATCGCATCGAAGCCCCCCTCCTCGCCCTGGAGCCCCTCGGGGCAGAACTCCTCGGCGGCCGCAGCCGCGAGGCGCAGGCGGGGATCGGGCAGGTCGGCGGCCACGCGCCGCACGTAGGCCGGATCGATGTCGATCGCGTGGAGGAGCGTCACCTCCCGGGATCTCAGGAGCACGCGGGTCAGGTTCCCGATCCCGCAGCCCACCTCGAGGAGGCGGCCCGAGACGGGACGCGGCGATACCGCGGAGAGTCGCTCCCAGAGGAGCTCGCTGTACGCGTCGTTGCGCCGGAAGAGCTCGAGGGTGGCCTCGCCGGTCGCGTCGCGAGGAGCGGCCTCCCCGAGCCGGGCCGCGCCTGCCATCAGGGATCCGTGCTCTCCGGCGCAGGCGTCCCGACCCCGGACTCGGCGCCGTTCGGGCCTCCCCCGCTCGGCCCAGCCCCGCTGGCGCCGTTCGCGCCGTTCTGGCCCCCTTCGGCAGGCTGCGCGGGCTGGGACGGATCCCCGGCGGCGCCCTCGGCCGCGTTCCCCGCCCCCTCGGCGGCACCACCCGCCGGAGGCGCCGGCTTCGGAGCATCGGCGGCCTCCTCGTCCTCCACGGCGGCCTC